>NZ_SIHJ01000001.1:3979155-4163359 GCF_007859765.1 Posidoniimonas corsicana | reverse complement strand
CCACCCGCTACGGGCAACGCGCCCAGGCCGAGACCACCATCAGCATGCTCAAACGCCTCCTCGGGCCCCAGCTGCGAGCACGAAAAAAGCCCATGCAGCGACGCGAAGCCGCCCTCAAGACCCTCACTCTCAACCTCATGATCCTCTAAACATCTAGAAGCTTTCTACAGAGCTAGTTTTGTCCCCTCCGCGCGTGTTTTTGGACAAAACATATCGGACAAGAGCCGGCCGTGAGGTGGGCGTGAGCGGTGGGGAAGTGTCCTCAAGGTCACCGGCGGCGGAGCGAACAAGACAGCGGTGTCAGGCAATAGCCGGTCGATGCCGGATCGAAAGCCAACTAGAAGACAATCTGAGGTCAGTGAGATGGGATGGGGACGAACCCTGCTGTTGGGCGACATCGGGAACCGACTCGACATCGCCGACACCGAACGCGACGTCGCTCGGCTCCGCAGGAACATGCGGTCGCAATCGTTCGTGGATCAGGCGCAGGATGACCGCCTTGAGCAGCTTGAGCGGGAGAACGATCAACTCAAGCTGTACGTCGCCTCGCTGTTGAGGTTGTTGGTGGCGAAGGGAACGCTTGCCGAGGACGAACTGGCCGCGTTCGTCGACATCATCGACGCGGAAGCGGAAGAAGATTAGAACCGCCGAAGAGTTTCATCAGGGTAGCCTCGACTTTCGCGAGCAGCACGACAAAGTCTGAGGTTTTAGAGCAGGCGGAAACTGAACGGAACTGTTTGATTAGGAAGACGCCATCCAATCCGCAGGTAGCTCTGACACATGTCACAACACGTCATTTACGCGTACGTCGACGGCAGTGACCTGATTGATGTCGAAGCCGATTTGATCAACAGGCTCTCGGCTTTCCTCAACTCACGATCGTGGGTCTGCTCCGATGTGAAACTCGTCAACACCAAGGGCGATCCCGATGATCCGTCGCTAGGTCCAGACGACCTGCCGGATTGGGACCTCGGCATCAATATCGCGATTCCCGCCCCTGGCATGGAGCCCCAACGCTGGTACGAAGACATAGAAGCGACGGCCGCGTTCCTTGCTGAAGTTAGTGCCGCCACGGGACGGGAGTTTGTTGTTGGGATTGGCGATACAGCAACTGGAATCGCTGAGGACGTCATCTTCATAGACTCGAGTACACCCGACCTTGCGTCGCTGCGACGAATTCTCGGAGTGGAGTAGCCGGGCGCCCCTTCGGAGCGAGGAAGCGATGCGGGCTGGGGCTGCGCTGTAACTCGCAAACCTAGCGATCGACTTCGCCTGTGCGCGGTGATTGAGGCATCTCGCACAGTTCGATCGTCCCACCGTGTTGTATCACGGGATGCTTGAGGAGCAGTTCCTTCAGCTGAGCTGAGTCGTAGGCTTCGAACCGCATGAAGCCGACCAAGTTCAGCGTGCTGTCCTCAACCTGTTTCATTCCCAGTGATAACCGGGCCCCAATCTCACTTCCGCCCCGGAACATGCCAGTTGCGGTCGCTAGTTCGAAGAATCGGTCCCACTCATCGGAGGTTGGCGCTGAATCGGCGTTCTTGTGGATTAACGCGATGTATTCCATCGGTTGAGTTCCGGGGCACGGCGTCTGCACTCGCTCATGTCGCTAACGAGTGAGAGAAAGCGTTGTGCTGCTCAGTATTGTCTGCCGTAGGATGCAGAACCTCAAGCATGACGATTGTTGCATTGCCGCCAAGCATCGCTACCACCTAAAAGCATGGCGCGATCATTTGAGGGAGACCTGCGATTCCGGCTTCATGCGGAACTTGACGTTCGTACTGCGGAAGGTGGCGGCAAACGCTTTGGATTTGAGAGAATGGTAAGGTCAAGCCACGATTCTCAAGGCTCGTCTACGAAAGCGTAATCGATGACTCCACCAGGTGAACTTAGAGCACGATTCAAGAAATTCACGGGTCCCGAGACCTTCAGGAAGTTTGTCAAAGCGTTGCACCGCAACTGTTCAGCAAGAGAGAGGCTTAGGTTTTGGCAGCAGGACCTTTGGAGGTCATTCTTGTCCTCTCACCCCGATTGCAACATGTCGGTCGAAGACCTTTAGTCCAGTTGGAGGATTTGCGAAGTGCACGAAATGGAGCTCGTCCCAGAGGAAGTCCCCGTCTTTCGAGGATGTATCGACTATGTTCCGGAATTCCTCGCCGAGAAGGCGTCGTCTTTTCCTCACGCCAGGTTGAGCCAAGTGATGGTGTGCGAATCCTATGAGCGGACTACGGCAACGATGTGGTACTGTCCCGCGTGCGATCGCGTCCAAAATGAATCACGATGGAGTACGACCTAACTCTCTTCCTCATCGTGAATTACCTGCGCCCAAACGATTACCCCAGCAACCACGCGTCATCCTCGGGCGTAAACGTCACCCGCTCGCGCGGCAGCCTGGCGAGCTTGAACGCGGTGGCGAACTCAGCCGCGGAGAGTTCCTCGCGACCTTCCAGCCCGCTCCACGAGGCGATCATGCCCACCACGCGTTCGGGCCGCACGCCCTGTTGGCGGTAGCTGTCGACGCGGGTGTCGCCGTGGCGCTTGGCTAGGCGGCGGCCGTCCGGGCCGACGACCAGCGGCAGGTGCGTCCAAGTAGGCGGCGGGCCGGCGCCGAGCTTCTCGTAGAGCAGCTCCTGACGCGGCGTGGAGGTGAGCAGGTCGTCGCCGCGGACCACCTGATCGATGCGCTGCCGGGCGTCGTCGACCACGACGGCCAGCTGGTAGCTGGGGGCGCCGCCCTTGGTGGAAACCAGGAAGTCGCCCACGGCCGCGTCGATCGACGCGGTCTGCGGGCCGCAGAACACATCGTCGAAGGTTTGCTGGCCCTCGGGGACGCGGACCCGCCACGCCTGGCCTTCGCCGGCCGACCAGGCGGGCAGCGGGGTCGGGTGGTCGGGCCGGCAGCGGCCGCTGTACCGCAGCTCGTGCTGGTCGCCGTGCGGGGCCGACAGGCTGTCGGCGGCGATCTGGCTGCGGGTGCACGCGCAGGGGTAGATATCGCCCTGCTGGGCCAGGCGGTCGAGCGCCGCGCGGTACGGTGCCGGGTCGGCTGTTTGGTACAGCGGCCCCTCGTCCCAGTCCATGCCGAGCCAGCCGAGCGTGGCGATGAGGTCGCGGGCGGCCTGCTCCTTGATGCGCGGGCCGTCGAGGTCCTCGATCCGCAGCACGACTTCCCAGCCGTGCTGCCGGGCGATCGCCCAGTTCACCAGGAACGTGCGCACGTTGCCCAGGTGCAGCGCTCCGGTCGGCGAGGGGGCGAGTCGCGTGCGGGGCATTGGCGAGGGGCGCTGGGCGCTGGTAGGCGGGCGCTAGCGACACGCGGGGCGAAAGCGGGCGGACGGTGGTCCACCAACCAGCGCCCAGCGCCAGCAACCAGCGCCTAGTAATGCGGCGGCTTCTCGTCGGGGCCGCCGTCGGCGGCCTCGTAGTGCTCCACCAAGCGGGCGACGGTGGTCTTGAGCTTGGTCCGCTCGAGGTTGGCCAGGTCGAGCTCGTTCCGCAGTCCGGTCACGACGCTGTTGAGTTCGTCGAGCATCCGCTGCTGGTGGGCGAGCAGCTCCTCGAGCTGTGTCTGGCGGTCGGTCATCCCGCGTCGACCGCCTTCCGCCAGGCGTGGGCCATCATCGCGGCGCCGGCGGCGGAGGGGTGCACGCCGTCGCCGGCCCAGTGGCTCGGCTTGGCGAGCTTGACCGCCTGGTCGAACATGCCCTGGAACGGGACCCACGCGTCGGCGAACTCGTCGGCCAGTTCCTTGGCGGCGGCGCGGAACTCGTCGAACTTGGGGAACCAATTGTCGCCCACGGCGCCGGTCTTGAGGACGAACGGCTCGCAGATCACCAGGCGGACGCTCGGCAGCTGCTGCTTGGTGCTCTCGAGCAGCCGGCGGTAGTCGTCGCGGTAGGTCTGGATGGTGCCGTCGTAGGCGCCGTTGAGCCAGTGCCAGATGTCGTTCACGCCGATCAGGATGCTCAGCACGTCCGGGTTCAGGTCCAGGCAGTCCTGCTGCCAACGCTCGGCGAGCTGGTGCACCTTGTTGCCGCTGATGCCGCGGTTGTAGCACTTCAGCCCGGCGTCCGGGCGGTCGACCAGCAGCTCGGCGGCGGCCAGAAACGCGTAGCCGTTGCCGAGCGCGTCGTGGTTGTTCGCCTGGTCGACGCCGCGTTTGCGGCCGGCGTCGGTGATGCTGTCCCCCTGGAACAGGATTGTGGAGCCGTCTGGGATCATGCTGCTGCTGGCGGCGGCTGGGGCGGCCTGCGCGCGGCCGGCGGCGCCGGCTAGCACGGCGCCGGCCGCTGCGGTCTGGAGGAAGGTGCGTCGGGGCTGGCTGCTGGGCATGGTGCTTCGCCTGTGTGGAGAGGAGGTAGGGGTCCCCCCGAGTTTACACCGTCTGCTGCGGCAGATTCAGTCCCGGCGCCGAAAGGCAGGTCGAGCCCATCAGGTACTGGTCGATCGCCCGGGCGGCGCCGCGTCCCTCGTTGATGGCCCACACCACCAGGCTCTGGCCCCGGCGGCAGTCGCCGGCGGCGAACACGCCCTCGACGTTGGTGGCGAACTCGCCGTGCTCCGCGCGGAAGGTCTTCCAGCCACGGCGGGGCTCCTGGGTCTCGAGCCCGAGCATCTCGCCCACCTCGAGTTCGGGTCCGACGAAGCCGGTGGCCAGGAACACCAGGTCGGCCGGCCAGACCTTCTCCGAGCCCTCGATCTCGGTCCAGGGAGGGCCGTTGGGGGTCGGGCGGGTCCAGTCGAGCTGCACGGTCTTGACGCCGGTGAGCTTGCCGTCGACGCCGACAAACTCCTTGGTCAGGACCTCGTAGCAGCGGGGGTCGTCGCCGGTGCGGGACTTCATCTCCTCGTGGGAGTAGTCCAGGCGGTAGATCCGCGGCCACTGCGGCCAGGGGTTGTTGTCCGCGCGCTCGGCCGGGGGCTGGGCCATGAGCTCGAAGTTGACGATGCTCTTGGCGCCGTGCCGCAGCGAGGTGCCGATGCAGTCGGCGCCGGTGTCGCCGCCGCCGATCACGATGACGTGCTTGTCCTTGGCGGAGAGCGCGTGGCCGTCCTTGAGGTCCGAGTCGAGCAGGCTCTTGGTGTTGCGGGTCAGGAAGTCCATCGCGTAGTACACGCCGTCGAGGTCCCGGCCGGGGCAGCTGGCGGTGGGGTCGAACGGCTTGGCGGCGCCGGTCGCCATGAGCACCGCGTCGAACTCGTCGACCAGCTTCTCCGGGTCGACAAACTCGACCTTCACGCCGCGCTCCTGCATGATCTGCGTCATGTGGCCGGGCTCAAATTCCTCCTTCTTGCCGACGTGCTTGCCGGTAAGGAACTTCACGCCCTCGTCACGAAGCTGCTGCACGCGGCGTTCGACCGTGTCCTTGTCGAGCTTCATATTGGGGATGCCGTACATGCAGAGGCCGCCGATGCGGTCGGCGCGCTCGTACACGGTCACCTCGTGGCCGGCGCGGCGGAGCTGCTGCGCGGCGGACAGGCCGGCCGGGCCGGAGCCGACAATCGCCACGCTCTTGCCGGTGAGGTTCTCCTCGGCGGGCGGGCGGGGGACCACCCAGCCCTCGTCCCAGCCGCGGTCGATGATCGCGTTCTCGATGTTCTTGATCGTGACCGCCGGCTCGATGATGCCGAGCACGCAGGCGCCCTCGCACGGGGCGGGGCAGGCGCGGCCGGTGAACTCCGGGAAGTTGTTGGTCTTGTGCAGCCGCTCGAGCGCCACCTCCCACCGCCCGTTGTAGACGAGGTCGTTCCACTCGGGGATCAGGTTGTCGATCGGGCAGCCGGTGTCGGACTGGCAGAACGGCACGCCGCAGTCCATGCACCTGGCGCCCTGCGTCTTGAGGTGCTCTTCGGGCGCGTGGGTGTAGATCTCCAGGTAGTCGTTCGCCCGCTCAACCGGGTTGCGGTACGGCACGGCCTGACGCTGGAACTCTTTGAAGCCGGTGGGTTTTCCCATTTGCTGTGTTCGCTGCTGTGAGAAGCTTGTTGGTTGTTAGGGGCCGCGCCGGGCCGCGTCGAAATTCGAGGCGTCGCCGGCGGGCGGTGGGTGGGGCGCCGCGGTCGGCTAGACCGCCGCCGCTTCCTGCTTGGCCTTCATTTCTTCCAGCACCCGCTTGTAGTCGGTCGGCATTACCTTGACGAACTGCGGGAGGGTCTCGTCCCAGCGGTCCAGGAGGTCTGCCGCCCGGGTGGAATCGGTGTGCTGGTGGTGCTTGGTGATCAGCTCCTTGAGCTCCTGCGCGTCCTCGTCGGCCTCGACCTTCTCGAGCTCGACCATGCCCATGTTGCAGTTGCCCAGCAGCTCGCCGTCCGGGTCCCACACGTAGGCGACGCCGCCCGACATGCCGGCCGCGAAGTTGCGGCCGGTGGGGCCGAGGATCGCGACCCGCCCGCCGGTCATATACTCGCAGCCGTGGTCGCCGACGCCCTCGATCACGGCGTGGGCGCCGGAGTTGCGGACGCAGAACCGCTCGGCGGCCCGGCCGCGGAGGAACGCCTCGCCGCGGGTGGCGCCGTACAGGCAGACGTTGCCGACGATGATCTGCTCTTCTGCGACAAAGCCCGAGTTCTTCGGCGGGTACACGATCACCCGCCCGCCCGACAGGCCCTTGCCAACGTAGTCGTTGGCGTCGCCCTCGAGTTCGAGCGTCACGCCGTGCGAGAGGAACGCGCCCAGGCTCTGCCCGGCGTGGCCCTCCAGCTTGAAGCGGATGGTGTCGTCGGGCAGTCCCTCCTCGCCCCACTTCTTGGCGATCTCGTTGGACAGGATCGTGCCGACCGTGCGGTTCGTGTTGACGATCTTGAGCGTCTCGCGGACCGGCTTGGCGTCCTCGATGGCGGGCTTGGCGAGGTCCAGCAGCTGGGTGATGTCCAGCGACTCGTCCAGGCCGTGGTCCTGCTCCATCGTGCAGTAGACGCCGGTGTCGGGCCGGGGGCCCTTGGCGGGCGACAGGAGCTTGGTCAGGTCCAAACCGTCCGACTTCCAGTGCTTGATGGCCTTCGACACATCCAGCGCGTCGACCCGGCCAACCATCTCCTCGATGGTGCGGAAGCCGAGTTCGGCCATGAGCTCGCGGGCCTCTTCGGCCACCATGAACAGGTAGTTCACCACGTGCTCCGGCTTGCCGCGGAACTTGGCCCGCAGGTCCGGGTCCTGCGTGGCGATGCCGACCGGGCAGGTGTTCAGGTGGCACTTCCGCATCATGATGCAGCCGAGCGTGATCAGCGGGGCGGTCGAGAAGCCGAACTCCTCGGCGCCCAAGAGCGCCGCGATCACCACGTCGCGGCCGGTCTTCAGGCCGCCGTCGGTCTGCAGCACCACGCGGCTGCGCAGGTCGTTGAGCACGAGCGTCTGGTGGGTTTCGGCAATGCCGAGCTCCCACGGCAGGCCCGCGTGCTTGATGCTCGTCAGCGGCGACGCGCCCGTGCCGCCGCCGTCACCCGAGATCAGGATGTGGTCCGCGTAGCCCTTCGCCACGCCCGAGGCCACCGTGCCGACGCCGACCTCGCTGACCAGCTTGACGCTGATGCGGGCGGCGCGGTTGGCGTTCTTCAGGTCGTGGATGAGCTGCTTGAGGTCCTCGATCGAGTAGATGTCGTGGTGCGGGGGCGGGCTGATCAGGCCGACGCCCGGTGTGGAGTACCGGATGCGGGCGATGTTCTCGTCCACCTTGCGGCCGGGCAGCTCGCCGCCCTCGCCGGGCTTGGCGCCCTGGCTGATCTTGATCTGGATCTCGTCGGCGTTGGTCAGGTAGCTGATCGTGACGCCGAACCGCCCCGACGCGACCTGCTTGATGGCCGAGCGGCGGGAGTCGCCGTTGGGCTCCGGGGTCCAGCGGACGGGGTCCTCGCCCCCCTCGCCGGTGTTGCTCTTGCCGCCCAGGCGGTTCATGGCGATGGCGAGCGACTCGTGCGCCTCGGCGGAGATCGACCCGAAGGACATCGCGCCGGTGCAGAACCGCTTGACGATCTCGGCGGCCGACATGACCTCGTCGATCGGGATCGGCCCGCCGTTGGCGTCCTTCTTGAACTCCATCAGGCCGCGGAGCTGGCAGCGGGTGCGGGCGTCGTTATTGATGTGCTCGGCGAAGCGGGCGTAGGACTCGCGGCTGTTGGTGCGGGCCGCGACCTGGATGTCGGCGATCGACGCCGGGTCCCACATGTGACGCTCGCCCTCGGCACGCCAGTGGTACTCGCCCGGGTTGGGCAGCACGGGCAGGCTCTTGCCGGCGCCGGCGGGGTAGCCGAGCGCGTGCCGGCGGAGCGCTTCCTCGGCCAGCTCTTCAAAGCCCACGCCCTGGACGCGGCTGGCGGTGCCGGCAAAGCAGACGTCGATCACCTCGTCCCGCAGGCCGAGCGCCTCGAAGATCTGGGCGCCCTTGTAGCTCTGCAGTGTGGAGATGCCCATCTTGGCCATCACCTTGAGCATGCCCTTGGCGACGCCGCGGCGGTACTGGGCGACCAGCTCGTGGTCCGCGGCCGTGACCGGGTCGATCACCTCGCCATCGGCGTCGACCGCCGGGTGCGAGGCGCCCTCGCCCGACTCCTTGCCGGCGATAGCCTCTTCGCCGGTGTCCAAACGCCCCTCGCGGCGGGCCTGCCACAGCGCCTCGAACGCCAGGTACGGGTTGATAGCGTCGGCGCCGTAGCCCACCAGCAGGCAGTGGTGGTGCACCTCGCGGGCCTCGCCGGTCTCGACCACCAAGCCGATGCGGGTCCGCTTCGACACCCGGACCAGGTGATGGTGCACGGCGCCAACCGCGAGCAGCGAGCTCAGCGGCACGCGGTCTTTGCCGGTCTCGCGGTCCGACAGCACCACGATGGTGTACCCGTCGTCGATGGCCTGTTCGGCCTCTTTGCAGATGCGTTCGATGGCCGCCCGCATGCCGGACTTGCCCTCGGAGCGGGCCCAAGTGACGTCGATCGTCTGGGTCTTCCAGGAGTCGTCGGCCGCCTTGCGATCGCCCATGTGCTTGATCGCGGCGAGCTGCTCGTTGCTGAGGATCGGGTGCGGCACGCGCAGGCGGTGGGCGTGCTGCTCGGTGGTTTCGAGCAGGTTCTGCTCGGGCCCGATGTAGCACTCCAGCGACATGATCACTTCCTCGCGGATCGAGTCGATCGCGGGGTTCGTGACCTGGGCGAACAGCTGCTTGAAGTAGTCGTACAGCATCCGCGGCTTGTCGCTGAGCACCGCCAGGCAGGAGTCGTTGCCCATCGAGCCGATGGGGTCCTTGCCGGCCGAGATCAGCGGCAGCAGCATGAACCGCATGGTCTCGATGGTGTAGCCGAACGCCTGCATCCGCTCGAGCAGCGTCGAGCGGTTGAAGCCGTGCGGCTCGTTCTCGGGGTGCAGGTCGTTGAGGTCGATCCGCTGGTTGCGGAGCCACTCGCCGTAGGGGCGGCGGGTCGCTAGGTCCTGCTTCAGCTCGGCGTCGGGGATCATCCGGCCCTGCTCGAAGTCGACCAGGAACATGCGGCCGGGCTGCAGGCGTCCCTTCTCCTTTACGTTTTCAGGATCGATGTCCACCACGCCGACCTCGCTGGCCATGATCACGCGGTCGTCGTGCGTGACGTAGTACCGGCTGGGCCGCAGGCCGTTGCGGTCGAGCGTGGCGCCGATGTACTTGCCGTCGGTGAAGCCGATGCACGCCGGGCCGTCCCACGGCTCCATCAGCGCGGAGTGGTACTCGTAGAACCCCCGCTTGGCCTCGGACATGGTGTCGTGGTTCTGCCACGCCTCGGGGACCATCATCATGACCGCCTCCTGCAGCGTGCGGCCGTTCATCAGCAGGAACTCGAGCGCGTTGTCAAACGTGCCGGAGTCGCTGCAGTCGGGTTCGACCACCGGGAACAGCTTCTCGAGCTCGTCGCCGAACACGTCGCTCTTCACCACGCCCTGCCGGGCGAACATCCAGTTCTTGTTGCCGCGGAGGGTGTTGATCTCGCCGTTGTGGCTCATGCACCGCAGCGGCTGCGCGCGGTCCCACGACGGGAACGTGTTGGTGGCGAACCGCGAGTGGACCATCGCCAGGTGGGTGGTGTAGTCCGAGTCCTTCAGGTCGGGGTAGTACAGGTACAGCTGATCGGTGGTCAGCATGCCCTTGTAGATGATCACCTTGGTCGAGAGCGAGCAGATGTAGAACATCTTGGCCTGCTCCATCGACTCGTCGGCGCGGAGCTGGTTGCTGCTCCGCTTGCGGATCTGGTACACCTGCCGCTCGAAGTCGTCGCCCGCCAGCCCGTCGGCCGCGGCGATCACCAGCTGATCGACGACCGGCTCGGCCTTAGCGGCGGTGGGGCCCAGGTCGGCCTTGGCAGAGTCGGTGGGGACCTTGCGCCAGCCAACGAGGGTCTGGCCCTGTTCGGCCACAATCTTCTTGACAGCCGCCTTGCACTGCTCGCGGTCGGCTTCGTTCTGGGGCAGGAACACGTTGCCCACAGCAAACCGCCCGGGCTCCGGCAGGTCGACCCCCAGGTCGGCCTTCACCACCTTCTGCAGGAACTCGTGCGGCAGGGCGGTCATCACGCCGGCGCCGTCGCCGGTGTTGGGCTCGCAGCCGCAGGCGCCCCGGTGGTCCATGCGCCGCAGCAGGTCCTCGGAGTCCACCAGGATCTGGTGGCTCCGCTCGCCCTTGATGTGCGCGATAAACCCAACACCGCAGGCGTCGTGTTCGTTCTGCGGGTCGTAGAGGCCTTGCGCTTGGGGGAGCGTGTGCTGGGTTGGGAGCTGGTTCATGTTCGGTTGCGGTAGAGGGAGTGAGGGCGGCGGGCGGGGCGGCCCGGGGCCTGCTCAAGCGGGGTCCTGGTGGGGGCCCGGCCTAAGCCGTGACGACGCGTTTGCTTGCCGAGTCCGCCGCCCCCGCTTTGCCATCCAGCGACGCGGGGTCGTCGATCTCGGCGGCGTGGGAGTGCAGCAGCTCGATGAAGCGTTCGGCGGTTTGGCCGAGTTGTTCCTCTCGCCGGTGGAGGATGCCAAGGGGTCGAGAGAGCTCAAACCCGGCGAGCGGTATCTTGAGAAGAGTTCCGGCGGCCACCTCGCGGGCGAGGGTGGGCTCGGGCAGCAGGGCGAAGCCGTCGCCGATGGTGACTGCCAGTTTTATCGTTTCAATATTGTCGAACTCGCACGCGACGCGGGTCTCGACGCGTTGCTTGGCCAGCTCGCGGTCGATCGCGTCCCGGATCTTCAATCCTCGCTGGAAGGCGATCATCTCGTGGTCGGCCAACGCCTCGGCCGGCGCCGAGCTGAGCCCCGCCAGGGGGTGCGACGGCGCGACCGCCAGCACCAGCGACTCGTCCCGCCAGGGGATCACCCCCAAGCGGCGCGAGCGCTCCGGGAAGCTCACAATCCCCAGGTCCGACTGCTCCGACTCCACGGCGTCGTACACGTCGTCCGGGTGCAGGTAGTCGAGCCTGATGTGCGCCTTGGGGTGCTTCGCTAGGAACTCCCGCTGGAACTGGCTCATGTGGGCCAGCCCGATCGAGTAGATCGAAGCGATCGACAGCCGCGACGCGACGTCCTCGTGCAGGGTCCGGACCTCGTGCTCCAGGTCTTCGTAGCGGCGCACGAGCTTGGTGCAGCCGTCGTAGTACTTGGAGCCCTCGGGGGTCAGCGTGAAGGGCCGCTTCGAGCGGTCGATCAGCTGAACGCCCAGCCGCTCTTCCAGCTGATGCACCAGCTGGCTCGCGCTGGACTGTGACACGCCGTTCTCCTCCGCGGCTTTCGAGAAGCTGCGGAGCTGCACGATGTCACAGTAGACCTTGAGCGAGCGGATCTGCATGGGCTGGGTTCACGGGGCACGCCGGGCCGCGACAGCGGGCCCGGGCGTCCGGAGACCGGTCGGACCTCCCGACCGGCGAAGGGGCGTCGCTTCGGATCCGTCGCTGGGGCCCAGCAGAATAACGCTGGGCGATTCCAGGGACGCATATCATTCCGAAACGCGATATTAGCCTACGGACGCATGGGCCATCCGTCAACCAGCCCGATCGGCCCATTTTTCCCGCCCGCCCGGATGCGCTACCGCCCGGGCTGCTTCTTGAAGTCGTAGGCGTGGCCGCGGTCTCGGAGCACGGTCGCCTTGACGATCTTGTCCTCGACGACGCCCCGCTCGCCGGGCTCCACCCGCTGTAGATCGCCCAGCACCTCCATGCCCCCGACCACCCGGCCGAATACGGTGTGCCGCCCGTTGAGGTGGTAGGTGGGGACGAACGTCAAAAAGAACTGCGACCCGCCGGTGTCACGGCCGGCGTGGGCCATGCTGAGGCTGCCCCGGAAGTGCATGCGGGCGTCGTCCTGGTAGCACTCGCAGGGGATCGTGTAGCCCGGGCCGCCGGTGCCGGTCCCGGTGGGGTCGCCGCCCTGGGCCATGAAGTGCGGCAGCACGCGGTGAAAAACCACCCCGTTGTAGAAGCCGTCTTTTACGAGGGAGACGATGTTGGCGGTGGCCTGCGGCGCCTGATTCTCGAACAGCTCGATCTCGATGTCGCCGGCGGTGGTCTCGAACTTGATGCGTGGCAGGTCGTTGGCCGCGGCCTCGGCGTCACGCAGGGCCTTCTCTTCTTTCCACAAACCGCGGTACTGCTGAAGCATCGCCGGGTTGCTGTAGTCACTCGCCATGCCCGCCAGCGTGTCCCCCAGCACGCTGGGGTCCTCCTTCCGTTCGGCCGCCAGCTTGGCGTACTTCTCGGCGAGGTCGTACTCGTTGCAGCAGAACGCGGCGACCACCCCCATCGAGGCGATGCCCTGGGACTTGTTGCCGTTTTCCAGCAGCGGCTTGAGGATGGTGAGCGCGCGTTCGAACTGGTCGCCGCCTTGGGAGTTGGGGCCGGACCCCTTCAGGTTGTGCGAGGCGGCGCCAACCAGCAGGCCGGTGATTTCCTCGTCCTGCTCCGGAGCGGCTAGGTAGACCTTGAGTGCCTCGTCGACCATTTTGTTCACTTTCGGTTTGGCGGACTTCACCAGCTGCGTCGCCTTGGTGTTGAGCTGATCACGCTCCGCGGCGTTGGCGGTCTGGTACTTGATGCGGAGGTCTTCAAACTGCCGCATGAAGTCCTTGTAGTCCGCGAAGGCCTGGTCAAACGCGGCGCGGTTGACCTGCGAGGCGGGCTCCTGCTGGGCGAGCAGGGGGGCGGTGGTGAGGCTCAGGGCTATCGCCAGGGCGATTCGCGGCATCCGCATGACAGGTTGCTCCTGCTTCTAAGTTCTGTTCCGATGGGAAGCCCGGCGAAGCCGGCCCCGGGGCTCGTTTCCGTACGAGCCGCACAGCATAACAGTTCCCCACCGGTCGCTAAACCTTCCGCACATGCCACGCCGCCGCCCGAAGTCCGAACCCCGCCCCGCCAGCAACGCTCGGGCGTCCGCAAACGGGGGGGAGGAAGGGCCGCCCGAACCGCTGCGGATCATCGGCGGGCGGTTCCGTGGCAGCAAGCTGGCGTACGAGGCGCTAACCCAGGACGGGGCGAAGGTGACGCGGCCCATGAAGCACCGCGTCCGCGAGTCGATCTTCAACCTGGTTGGGCTGAGGGCGGGCGGGAAGCACGCGCTGGACCTATTCGCCGGCACCGGCGCGCTGGGACTCGAAGCCCTCAGCCGGGGGGCGGTCCTTGCGACGCTGATCGAGCGGCACATTCCGACCGCTGAGGTGGTGCGTCAGAACATCAATTCGCTGGGGGTGGCGGACGTGTGCGTCCTCAAGACCACCAGCGCGTTCCTGTGGATCCGACGAGACCTCCCTGCTTTCGACACCCAGAACCCCTGGTTAGTGTTCGTAAGCCCTCCGTACAGCTTCTTTGTTGAGCGGACGGATCAGATGCTTGCTATGATCGAAGCCCTGACGCACGCGGCGCCGCCGGAGAGCCTGATCGTGGTCGAGGCGGACGAGCGGTTCGACTTCGGCCTGCTTCCTGGCGGGGTCCGCCCCGATCGCAACTCGCCGGGTTGGGACGTCCGAGAGTACGCGCCGGCGGTCGTCGGCGTGCTGGAGGTGTGACGCTCTTCTCCCGCTAGACTCAAGCATCCTTTTCGACGAGGCGACCATGTTCCGGACCCAGTGCCTGTTGGCGATTGCCGTGATGACCGCAGCGAACCTCTCACCTAACTGCCTGGGCGCCGATCCCAATTACGAAACGCCACTCATCAACGGCGACAGCGGCTTTGAGGAAACGCGTGTTGAGCGTGGTTCGGGCGAGCGGTCCGACCTGTGGATCGGCGGCGTGCGCGACTCGACGCTGCAGGTCTTCCTTCCCGAGGGCAAGCCAACGGCGGCGGTTGTGGTCTGCCCTGGCGGTGGGTACGGGGGGCTTTCGTTCGTCAAAGAGGGGACGTTTATCGCCGAGTGGTTCTGCGAGCGGGGGGTGGCCGCGGCGGTGCTGAAGTACCGCGTGGGCGGAGGCGGCAACCGGCACCCGGCGCCGCTCAACGACGCTCAGGCCGCGCTTCAGCACCTCCGCCAGCAGGCCGGCAAGCACGGCTACCCGGCTGACAAGATTGGTGTGATGGGTTTCTCTGCCGGTGGGCACCTGGCGGCGACCGCCGCGACCCAGTTCGCCGACGGTACGCCTGTGGAAGGGGACTCACCCGTCAGCAGCCGACCAGACTTCGCCGTCTTGGGGTACCCGGTGGTGACAATGGGCCCGGCAACGCACCGCGGGTCGCGCAACAATCTGCTGGGCGAAGTCTCGGACGAGGAGGCCGCGAAAATGTCGGCCGAGCGAAACGTCACCGACCAGACGCCGCCCACGTTTATCTTCCACGCCCAGGACGACCGAGCAGTGCCCGTTGAAAACGCGATCTTGTTCTATCAAGCGTGCACGAAGCACGGCGTGCCGGCCGAGATGCACCTGTTTGAGCGGGGCGGCCACGGATTCGGGATGTGGCGTGACAACGAGCCGGCCAACGCCTGGCCAACGCTGTTAGAGGCCTGGCTCAGGAGCCGTGGGCTGATCGAGTAGCCCTCTGGGGACTACGCTTCGACCTCGTTGTACAGCTCCAGCCACTGCTCCTCGTGACCCTCAAGTTCGGCGGTGAGGGAGGCGAGCCGCTGCTGCAGCTCGGTCGCGGTGGCGGCGTCGGTCGCGGAGAGCATCTGCTCGTTGATCGCCTTCTTCTCGTCGTCCAGCTTTGCGATCTTGCGTTCCAGGCTCTTGAGCTTCTTCTGCGCGTCTCGGTCCGCCCGGCCCTGCGACTTGGCGGGACCCGCGGGGGCGTCGTCCGTGGGGTGGCGGGCCGACTCGTCACGCAGGCCCTGGTCGATCTCCTGCTGAACGCGGTAGACGTAGTCGTCGTAACTGGCGGGGTAGCTTACCACGCGGCCGCCGCCCACCTCGATCACATCGGTCGCGGTGCTGCGCATAAAGTACCGGTCGTGGCTGGTGAAGATCACCGTGCCCTCGTACCGCTTGAGCGCGTCGGACAGGGCTTCGATGGTCTCGACGTCCAGGTGGTTGCCCGGCTCGTCGAGCACCAGGATGTTGTGCTGCTCGAGCAGCAGGCCGGCCAGCACCAGCCGCGCGCGCTCGCCGCCGCTCAGCACCTTGATCTTCTTCTCGGCCAGCTCGCCGGAGAATAAGAAGCTGCCGGCCACGCTCTTGATCTGCAGCGTGGTCGTGCCGGGCGCCGCCTGGTACTCCAGGTACTCGAGCACGCTGAGCTTGGGGTTCAAAGTGGTGTAGACGTGCTGCGCATACACGCCGAGCTGGCAGCCGTGGCCCCAGCGGAGCTCGCCGGACTTGGGCTTGAGCGACTCGCACAGCGTGCGGAGGAAGGTGGTCTTGCCCTGACCGTTGTCGCCGACGATGCCGGTGCGCGTCCCGTGCTCAATCTCCAGCCGGATGTCGTCCGCGACGGTGCGGTCGTCGTAGCCGATCGCCAGGTCCTCCACCCGCACCGCCGGACCCTTGCGGGGCTCGACCCGGGGGAAGCTGAAGTGGACCTTGGCCTCCTCGCCGGCCACCTCGATCATCTCCAGCCGCTCCAGTTGCTTCGCCTTGCTGCGGGCCTGGCTGGCGGTGTTGGCGTTGGCGCGGTTCTCCGCGATGAACTTTTCAAGCTGCTTGCGTTTGGTCGCGGTGGCCGCGTTCTTGCGTTGGTCGTGCTCGCGGCGCTCGTCGAGGTTCTGCAGGTAACCGTCGACGTCGCCCGGGAACATGGTGAGCTCGCCTCGCGATAGCTCCAGGGTGTGGGTGCAGGTCTTGTTCAGGAACGACCGGTCGTGCGACACCACGAGCACACCTGCTTTGAAGTCGCGGAGAAAGTGCTCGAGCAGCATCTGGGTACGGACGTCCAGAAAGTTGGTCGGCTCGTCGAGGACCAGCAGGTTGGGGTCGTGCAGCAGGAGGGCCGCCAGCTTAACGCGGGTCTGCCAGCCGCCGGACAGCTCCCGCACCGGCCGACTGAGCATGTCGTCGGACAGGGCGAAACGCCACGCGACTTGGCCGCACCGCCAGTCGGGCTGCCCGCTGTCACGCATCAAGAAGTCCATCACCGTCTCGCCCGGTTCGAACGGGTCGTGCTGCCGCAGGTAACCGAGCCGCAACTTCTTGGAGCGGACCACCTCACCGGCGTCCAGGTCCTCTTCGCCCAGCAGGATCCGGCACAGAGTTGACTTGCCAGCGCCGTTGCGGCCGATCAGGCCGACCTTCTGGTCGTCCGCCAGGGCGCAGCTTGCCTCGTCGAGCAGGACCTGGTGGCCGTACCGTTTGTGGGCGTTCTGGAGCGAGAGGACGACAGGCATAGCGGATCGAAGCGGAGGAAGCCGGGGTGAGGGGCGGCGGACGGGCTTTAGGCGTCGGCCGGGGGGGCGTCGTTGCTGCGCGGGCGGAGGGCGGCCAGCAACAGGACCACGGTACCCAACAAGCACCCCAGCGCGAACCAGTCGCCGTGGCGGCTGTAGAAGCTCTCCCGTGGATCGAGCGGCACGCTGTCGACGATCACGTCCTCCACCATCCGTTCGCTCACGCGACGCACGCGGCCGGCGCCGTCGATCACCGCCGAGAGGCCGGTGTTGGCGGCGATGACCATCGGCGTGCGGTTCTCGACCGCGCGGAACTGGCCCACCGCGAGGTGGAGGTCGAGCTCCGTTGCGCCCCAGAACCAGGCGTCGTTGGTGATGTTGACCAGCACGTCGGGCCGCTGGCCCTGTTCGCTCAGCGTTGCGACCTGGCGGCGGATGACATGCGGGATGACGGTCTCGTAGCAAATGTTGGGCGCAAGCAGGAACTCTCCCCCGGCGGTCTGGATCGGCATCGCAACCGGCCCCTCGCCTTCGCCCAGGCCGCCAGACATCGGGGTCAGGAAGTACAGCGCCGGCATGTTCTTGGCGAAGGGGATGTACTCACCGAAGGGCACACGGTGGGTCTTGTCGTAGAAGCTGAGCAGTTGGCCGTCCGCGTCCACAAGCACGGCCGTGTTGTAGCCCGTCTGGGCAAACCCCGATTCCTCGTCCTCCGACGCGACCATGTCGAACCTGTCGGCGCCAAGCAGGAACGCCGCGCCCTGCTCCGCCGAGAGCCCGGAGAACCACTGGTCTGCTCCGATGCCGAACCGCCGCAGGGCCTCTGGCAGCTGATCGGTCGGTTTGACTTGGTTGCCAAGCGTCACGACCGGCGCGCGGAACATGCTCTCGGGCCAGATGTAGAGGTCCGGCCGCAACCCGATCTCGGCGGCTTCTTCGGCCGCCTGACGGGTCAGCCGGAGCTGCGCGTCGAGGATGGTTTGGTTGCGGCTGGGGTCGGGGTCCCAGGTGGCGAGCGTGGCGCCCTGGATCAAACCGACGACCGGGCCCGCCGCGGGGTTGGAGGCTTCCAGCAGACGCACCTGACCGTAGTAGAGCACTGCGACCACCGTGGCGGCGGCGGTGGTCGCTGCCGCGAACCGGCGTCCTCTATTGGCGTCCCGCTGGAGCAGCGGCGCCAAGCAGGACGCGGTCAGAGTCAGTACAAACGACACGCCATAGGCCCCGGTCAGGTCGCTGATCTGCATGACGATCGGTGAGCCGGCCTGGGTGTGCGACAGAGCGCCCATCAGGAAGCCCGTGAAGAGGTGCGCCTGCACCCACTCCAGCCCGGCGTACACAAGCGGCGCCGCCACCCAAACCGGCGCTGCTCGGATCGCCCGGCGGGTGAGCGCCACGAACGCCAGCGGGTAGACCGCCAAGTACCCGGCCAGCAGCGGCCACCCGATCGGCGTCAGGGGGTGGGGCAGGCAGATCCAGTAGAGCGTCAGCAGCCAGTACGCCCAGCCTCCCAGCCAGACCTGCACCCAGCCCATGCGGCGCAGCGGTGCGTCGCGCATCGCCAACCAGACCCAGGGCGTGACAGCGAACCACCCGGCCAGCCCGAGCGGCGCCCAGGGCAAGCCGATGAGTCGAGCCGTGCCGGGTTGAGCAAGCCACAGCAGCAGGCTACCGAGCAGCATCGTTGCGAACGGCGAGCGCAGTAGGCGAGCGCCCAACGACAGGCGTCGGGCATCGTCGCTGGAAGGGGCGGGGGTGAGCGTGTCGACGGCGGGCGGCATCCCGAAAGACTACGGGCGGGGCCCGGATTGAACCAGAGCGAATGCCGTCACTGGCCGGATTCCAACGCCTTGGCCACCTCGGCGTCGAGGCGGAAGACCGCTTCGCGAGCCGTCTCCGGCGTCGGCGCCGAGCGGAGCACCTCGACGTACGGCGCCACGAGTTGCGGGTCGAGTCCCGTCCGGGCCGCGGCCCGCTCGATGGCGTTGGCGACGGGGCCGGCAAGCCCGGGGTGCTCGCCGACTAACGCCGCCACGGCGTTGCTCTTAACGGCGACCTCCAGCAGGGCCGCGTGGTCGTCGCCCAGTTTCCGGCCAACCCGCTCTCCCAGGCGGCCGGCGGCGCCCAGCAGCCGAGTCGTTGCTTGCGACGGCGCGCCGCTAGCGTCGACAGCGACCGGTTCGACTCCGAGGGTCTCGGTGAGGGCGTCGGTTTGCCACTTAGGCGGTCGCACGTCCTCGTTGATCATCAGTCCCAGCTTGCTGCCTAGCTGCCAGGCGAGGAGCCGAGTTTTGACGACGTTGTACGCCGGCCGTTTCGGCTCTGGCCGCGGAGGTTCGACCGGGGCGGGAGCCGGCGGGGTCGACGGACCTGGCTCGTTGGTCTGGGTTGGGGGCTCATCGAGAGCCGGCGCCGGGAGCTCGAACGGCGACGCGCTACGTTCATCATCGGACGGCTCTGAGGGCGGATCCTGCGGCTCCGCGGGCTCGGGCGACTCGTCGGCAGGCCGCGCCGGGGTCCACTCGGGCAGCGCGGGAACCGGCGGCGTCTCGGACGGCTCGTTGAGTTCTTGTGCCGGTTCGGGTTCCGCCACAGGCAAGCCGGGCAATGGGCTCACGGGTGGCGGGTCCGCTGGCGGCGGCGAGTCGATCGGATCCGACAGCTCGATGGGGAGCAGGGTCACCTCAGGCTCGTCTTCGTCCGGCGGCTGCTCCATGGGTGGATCCGGGGCGCCGCCGAAGAAATCGTCGAGCGAGTCTTCGCTGATTTGCGTGTCGCCAGCGTCTTCAACTTCCGCGGAGGGCGGCTCGGCGATCGGCATTCCTGGCAGCGGGGTGACTCCAGCCGGAGGGGAATCTGGTCTGTCGACTGTGGGCGGTGCGGACGCGTCAGCGGCCTCTCCGTCCGACGCCATCATGTCGCCAAAGAAGTCGCTGACGCCCTGATCGGCGGTGGCTGCCGCGTTGTCGGACTTCCACAGGGTGGGCTCCTCACCCGAATCGGGGATCGCAGGCGGCTGGGACCCGCTGTAGCGGTCATCCTCCTCGTCCGTCGGTTCCTCGCGGGCGCCGAAGAAGGCGTCCAGGTTGTCCGCCGACGGGACCGCCGCCGGCGAGTTACCGGTGTCAGCCGCTTCGGCCATGGGCGGGGGAGGGGGCTCGTCCGGGGCTTCCTCAATCGAGGCGTCGGGTTCCGGCAGCGCGATCTCCTCGCCGAACGGTTCCTCCTCCTCTTTGTCGGTGGCTGTCCCGGTTGGGGCGGCGTCGTTCGTTGAGGCGGGGCCGCCGACTTCCACCGGCTGGCTGCAGCCCAGCAATGCGAAGACAAGAGCTGCCGGCGCCAGCATCGGCAGCCAAGGGGCGAGGGTACGAGGGCGGGAGGCGATCGCCGTCACAGTGCTGGCTCGGGAGAGTTAGAGGGGGCGGGTTGACCCCTCACGATGGCGGTTTGCCCGGCCTGCGTCAATCTGAGGTTGCGGCGTCCAGAATCGCGGGTCGCGTAGAGTCCTCGCGGTTGGAACGCCTGGTCCGGTTGGTCTGGCTGCGATGCCCGGCTGATAGAGCGGACCCGCCCGCTTTGCCAATGGACGGCTGCGCCAGCTCCAAGCACGATTGATAGGGTAGGACCCTCTCCCTTCTCCTCTCGCTGCCGACCAGCTTTGCATGCCTTCGCTAGCCGCCACGACCTGGACGCTCCCAAGTTCTGCTGATGACCGGTTCCATGGCCGGTTGCCGACCAAGGGCTTCCTGTCCTACCCTCCGCCTCCGCCGGAGCCAGTGACGCTGGCAGAGGCCGGCGTATCGGCCGACGAAGTCGAGGGCCTGGTTCTCAAAACGCTGCTGCACCTGGGCCCCACGGTCGGATCGGGCGTGGCGGCCGAGGTCTGCCTGTCCCGCTCGATCGTCGACGCGACGCTGGACCAACTCCGTGACGGCTTGCAGGTGGCGATCAAGGGCACGGCCGGGCTAAACGACTTTGTGTATCACCTGACTGAGGCGGGGCACAGCAACGCGCAACGGCGGGTGGAGCGTGCCCGCTACACCGGCCCCGCTCCGGCGCCGCTGGCCGCCTACGAGGCCGCTATCCGCAAGCAGTCTCTTCGGCGGGCGCGGCTCTCGGTCCCCGACTTGGGGAAGGCGCTGTCGGACCTGACGCTGCGGCATGAGTTCCTCGGCCAGGTCGCGCAGGCCATCCACGATGGGCGCGGCATGTTCCTCTACGGCCCGCCTGGCAACGGGAAGACGACGATTGCCGAGCGGGTGGTCGATGCGTTCGGGCAGCATATCTGGATCCCTAAGATGGTCAGCGTTGGCGGGGACCTGGTCCGGCTCTACGACCCAAGCTGCCACGAGGCGTTCAACCCGCCTGGGCTCGACGCCCAACGCTACGACCGGCGGTGGGTATTGATCCGCCGTCCGACGGTCGTGGCGGGGGGCGAGCTCGCGCTCGACCAACTGGACGCGAGTTTTCAAGCCGCGTTGGGAGTCAGTGAGGCGCCTATCCAATTGAAGGCCAACGGCGGCGCGCTGCTGGTCGACGACTTCGGCCGGCAGCGGGTGAGCAGCGAGGAGATCCTTAATCGGCTGATTGTTCCGCTGGAAAAAGGCGTTGACCACTTGAGTCTCGCCAGCGGGCGCAGGATTCAGACGCCATTCGAACAGCTTTTCATCTTGTCGACCAATCTCGCCCCGCGAGAACTCGTCGACGAGGCGTTTCTCCGCCGTATCCCGTACAAGATCGAGGTGCAGGGGCCGACCCAGGATCAATTCCGGTCGCTGGTCCGGAGGTTGGCGGAGGGGATGAGGTACGAGGTCTCGGCCGAGTCGATCGACTACCTGTTGCGGGAGCACTACGCCCAGAGCGAGCGGGCACTCCGCTTCTGTCACCCACGCGACCTGCTCCGGCAGGCCTGCAACTACTGCGAGGTGCACGAACTTCCAAAGGTCGTCACCCGCGACGTGTGGGACGTTGCCGTGCGAAACTACTTTGTCGGGCTGTGAGCCATCGCCTGCGCGGCGATGTCGACGCCCACCAGATCGCTCCAAGCGGCAAGGAATCGTTCGAACTGCGGCCCCGGCTCACCGGTTCCAACCGCCTGGCCGTCGCACCGCACGACCGGCAGCAAACAGACCGAGGTGCTGGAGAGCCACGCCTCGTCGGCGGAGAGAAACTCTTCGACGGTCATGTCTCGCTCGGTGAACGGCACGCCTAGCTGGTCGGCGAGTTCACGAACCACGGCGACGCTGACGCCAGGCAGGATCTTCTCGATCCGCGGCGAGACGACACCTTCTTCCTCGCGGTAGATCACCACGTTCGCAGTCGACGCCTCGCCGACGCAGCCGTCCTGATCCAGCAGCAACGCCCGCGCGCCGGGTTCGGCCGCGCGGGCCTGCTGATCGGCGAGGTAGTAGTGCATGCGGCTGCGGCACTTCAGTTCGGGCGGCCAGCAGCTGGCTGGCGTCTGGCGGTGATCGCTGACGCGAAGGCTTACGCCCGTCTGGTACTGATCGGCCCACTGGGCGAAGGGGAGGGGGAAGCCGTGCACGCACCGCGTCGGCACACCGCCTACACCCGGGGTAGCGAACACCACGATTGCCCAGTCGTCGCCGGCGGTCCGCAGCGAAGCGATTCGCGCGGCGTACTCGGTTACGACGCTATCCAGTTCGGTGGCGATTTCATCGGCGGGCAGCCCCACGATCTCCAGCGACCGCCGCAACCGCTGGATGTGCTCGGGCTGCCGAAACGGCAGGGGCCCGAACGTCCGCAGCCGCTCGGTGACGGTTACCCCCATGGCGAACCCAGCGTCGGCCACCGGCACGCTGAGCTGGGCGTCGTCGATCCAATCGCCGTTGAGGTAGGCCGGGGGCATAGGTCGTTGTGTAAGGAGCAAAACTATTCAGCGGGCAACATTAAAGATAGCCTGAGACCTGTCCGCTGTCCCCGCCCCTGGTTCCGCTGGTATGCCTTCACCCGCGTTCGCTGGATTCCCGCTCGGCCTGCTCCACTTCTTGGAGGAGTTGTCGCGTAACAACAACAAACCGTGGTTCGACAAGAACAAGGACCGCTACGAGCGGGAGGTCCGCGGGCCGGCGCTGGCGTATATCGACGCCATGCAAAAGCCGCTGGCACGGTTCTCGCCACACTTCTTGGCCGTGCCGAAGAAGGTGGGCGGTTCGCTAATGCGGATCCACCGCGACGTGCGGTTCGCCAAGGACAAGTCGCCCTACAAGACAAACGTTGGCATCCATTTCCGGCACAATGCGGGCCGCGACGTGCACGCGCCGGGGATCTACTTGCACATCGAGCCCGAGGAGGCGTTTCTTGGTGTGGGGATCTGGCGCCCGGAAACCGCCGCCCTCGCCGGCATCCGCGAGGCGGTCAACGCCGACCCGAAAGCCTGGAAACGCGTCACCGGCGGCAACGCGTTCCGCGACCGGTTTGAGCTGCGGGGCGACTCCCTCAAACGCCCTCCGCGTGGCTACGACGCCGACCACCCGTTGATCGAGGACCTCAAGCGGAAAGACCACCTGGCGGTCTGCCCGATCGACCACGACGTGCTGCTGCAGACCGACGTTGTGAAGGTCACGTCCGACCTAATCAGGAAAACCAAGGCCTACCTCGCGTTCCTTTGCGACGCTGTCGGGGTTGGGTTTTGAAGTCGGGTTTGGTCTCACCCCTGGCGGTGTGAGCGGACCAGGTAGCAATCGAAAAACACTTCCAATCCATCCCGTCAGGGGTGGGACAGATCCATGAAGCTGTTCATTCCCGCACTTACTCTCTACGCGATAGCCTGCTGCGCAGCCGCTGAACTCCACGCTGATGTTCCTGAAGGCATGCGGCTGGTTTGGTCAGACGAGTTCGATGCCGACGGGCGCCCCGATCCAGAAAAGTGGGGCTACGAACGCGGATTCGTCCGCAACCGCGAGCTGCAGTGGTACCAACCGGAGAACGCATTCTGCGAAGACGGCATGCTGGTCATCGAGGGGCGGCGTGAGCGGAAGGACCTGAGCGACGAGCCGCGGCGGCTCCGCCGGCGCGAACGCCAGCGGCCCTTCGCCGAGTACACGGCCGCGAGCGTCACCACCCGTGGCAAGTTCGAATGGCGGCACGGGCTCTTGGAGGTGCGGGCAAAGGTCATCGCCGCCGACGGCCTATGGCCCGCCATCTGGACGCTGGGCGTCAAGAACGGCTGGCCGGCCAACGGCGAGGTGGACGTGATGGAGTACTACCGGGGCGACATCCTGGCCAACGCCGCGTGGCGGGGCGAAAACGGCCGCACCGCGTGGGACTCGTCCCACACGCCCGTGAGAGATCTTGGCAAGGACTGGGACGCGGAGTTCCACGTCTGGCGGATGGACTGGGACGCCGACCGGATCGTGCTGAGCGTTGACGACCGGGTGCTCAACACGATCGAAACCACGAAGGCCGACGGCACAACCCAGCCCCACCCGTTCCAACAGCCGCACTACCTGTTGCTGAACTTGGCGATCGGCGGGACCAACGGCGGGGACCCGTCGAAAACGCAGTTTCCCAGCCGCTACCTGATCGACTACGTGCGGGTGTATCAGCGGTCGGAGTAGAGCAGTTCCTCCTGACCTGGGCGGCGCCCTGTCTGGTCAGGCTTCCGCAGCGCCAGCAGCGCCACGAAGTCGTATCCCGCGTGGGCGACGATCGCCGGGAGCAGCTCGCCGGTGGCCTCGGTCACCACGCCTAGGTACAGCCCGCACAGCGTCGCGACGACAAAGTACGCGACGCTCATCGGGTGGACCATGCCGAACAGGATCGCGGCGCCGGCCACCCCCGCCCAAGTCCCCAGCCACAAGCCGAGCGCGGGCTGCAGGGCGCCGCGGAACAGGATCTCTTCGCCCAGGCCGGCCGACAGGGCCACCGTGGCGACCGTGGGCCAGCGGGCGTCGCCAAGCAGGCTGCGGACCATCCAGCGGGCCTGGCGGCGGAGTCGGGCGATAGGACGCCAGACGCACCGCTGCAGCCGCCAGAACATGGCCAGCAGCGGCAGCGTGGCCGCGGCGCCCCACCCGAGTGAGGCACCCAGCGACCCGTTGGCCGGCAGCACCTGGGGGGGCGGCATCCCGAGCACCCAGCAGAGCCCAAGCCCCAAGACGGCCAGCCCGCCCTCCGCCGCGAGGGCGATGGCCAGCGTGGCGGGGTCCTCCAGCGTGTATCGCATGGGAGCGTTGGGCATAGCGGGCGGCGGGCGGTTACGGGAGGGTCCACCCGTTGACGATAGCTTAGCCGGGCGACTAAATTACCCGTTCATTTTCAGCGGAATAAAGTGACTACTCCAGGTCGCTTTCAGACCTTCAGCGTTCGTTCTCAACGGGGCAATCCCCTGACGGGGCGAGGATCCGGCGGGCGGGGTGCGCCCGAGAACGTCTAAACGACAGCAGATTCAAGGATTTTTTCAGCATGGCTAAGAAGAAGCGGCCCAGCTCCTCGAAGATGGTTTACTACTTCGGCAAGACCCGCACCGACGGCGACACGTCGATGAAGGAGCTGCTGGGCGGCAAGGGCGCCAACCTGGCCGACATGACCAGCATCGGCCTGCCCGTGCCAGCTGGCTTCACCATCACCACCGACTGCTGCGACCAGTACTCCAAGGCGAAGGGCAAGATGCCCAAGGGCCTGATGGACGAGGTCGGCAAGGTCGTGAAGACCCTTGAGAAAGAGACCGGCAAGAAGTTCGGCGACGACAAGGACCCGCTGCTGGTGTCGGTCCGCTCCGGCGCCGCGGTCAGCATGCCGGGCATGATGAACACCATCCTCAACCTGGGCCTGAACGACGTGTCGGTCGTCGGCCTGGCGAACAAGACCGGCAACGAGCGTTTCGCTTACGACGCCTACCGCCGCCTGATCAACATGTACGGCGACGTCGTGATGGAGGTCGGCCACGAGTACTTCGAGGAGGCCTTCGACAAGATCAAGAAGAAGTACGGCGTGTCGCTCGACACTGACGTCCCGACCCAGGGCCTGGTCGAGTTGGTTGACGCCTATAAGAAGGTCTACAAGAAGCACACGAAGCAGGACTTCCCGCAGGACCCCATGCACCAGCTCGAGCTGGCGATCGAGGCGGTCTTCAAGAGCTGGGACTCGGACAAGGCGATCTCGTACCGCCGCATCGAGGGCATCACCGGCCTGAAGGGCACGGCCGTCAACGTGCAGAGCATGGTGTTCGGCAACATGGGCGACGACTCGGGCACCGGCGTGGCCTTCACCCGCAACCCGTCGACCGGCGAGAACAAGTTCTACGGCGAGTTCCTGGTGAACGCTCAGGGCGAGGACGTGGTGGCCGGCATCCGCACGCCGCAGCCGGTAAAGGACATGCCTAAGTGGAAGGCGCCCAACGACAAGACCATCGGCAAGAAGGTGCACGCCGAGCTGATGGCGATCAAGGAGAAGCTCGAGAAGCACTACAAAGACGTGCAGGACATCGAGTTCACCATCGAGCAGGGCAAGCTGTACATGCTGCAGACCCGCAACGGCAAGCGCACCGGCCCGGCCGCCGTGCGGATTGCCTGCGAGATGGTCAAGGAGAAGCTGATCGACGAGAAGACCGCGCTTAAGCGGATCCCGGCGGGCGACCTCACGCAGCTGTTGCTGCCGTCGTTCGATCCGGCTGGCAAGAAGAAGGCCTCGCCGCTTTGCGTGGGCCTGCCCGCGTCGCCAGGCGCGGCGTTCGGCAAGCTGGCCTTCACCGCCGAAGAGGCGGTCGAGCGTTCGCACGCCGGCGAGCAGGTGCTGCTGGTGCGCAAGGAGACCTCGCCCGAAGACGTTGACGGCATGCACTCGGCCGCCGGCATCCTGACCAGCACCGGCGGCATGACCAGCCACGCGGCGGTGGTCGCCCGCGGCTGGGGCAAGTGCTGCGTGGCCGGCGCCGGGGCCATCGAGATCGATGAGAAGGGCCGCAAGATCAAGGTCGGCGGCAAGACCTACTCGCACAAGGACGTGCTCTCGATCGACGGCTCGACCGGCGAGGTGTACGCCGGCCAGATGCCGACCGTGGAACCCAAGCTCGGTGGCGACTTCGCCACCGTGATGAAGTGGGCCGACAAGCACCGCCGGCTCGGCATCCGCACCAACGCGGACAGCCCGGCCGACAGCAAGCGGGCCCGCGAGTTCGGCGCCGAGGGCATCGGCCTGTGCCGCACGGAGCACATGTTCTTCGAGGGCGACCGCATCCTCGCAATGCGTGAGATGATCCTGGCAGACAACCTCGAGGACCGCGAGAAGGCGCTCAAGAAGCTGCTGCCGTACCAGCGGAAGGACTTCGAGGGCATCTTCAAGGCGATGAACGGCCTGCCGGTCACGGTCCGCCTGCTGGACCCGCCGCTGCACGAGTTCCTGCCGCACGACAAGAAGGGCCAGGCGGACGTGGCCCGGTCGCTGGCGATCAAGCCGGCCGAGGTCGAGCGTCGGGTCGCGCAGCTGCACGAGGCCAACCCGATGCTGGGCCACCGTGGCTGCCGCCTGTCGATCACCTACCCGGAGATCCTCACCATGCAGGTGACCGCCATTACCGAGGCGGCCATCAACTGCAAGAAGAAGAAGGTCGACGCCCGCGCCGAGGTGATGATCCCGCTGGTGGGCACGGTGCAGGAGCTGGCGATCCTGCGGGCCCTGGCCGCCGAGACCATCGAGAATGTGCTCGCCGCGAAGAAGTACAGCGGCAAGCTGGACATCCTGATCGGAACCATGATCGAGATCCCCCGCGCCGCGCTGACCGCCGACGAGGTGGCCACCGAGGCCGACTTCTTCAGCTTCGGCACCAACGACCTCACCCAGATGACGTTCGGCTACAGCCGAGACGACGTCAACACCTTCCTGCCCGACTACATCGGCCAGGAGGTGCTGGAGAAGGACCCGTTCCAGTCGCTCGACACCTCGGGCGTGGGCCAGCTGGTGGCCATGGCCGTGGAGAAGGGCCGCCAAACCAACGGCAAGATCAAGCTAGGCATCTGCGGCGAACACGGCGGGGACCCGGCCTCGATCAACTTCTGCCACAAGGTCGGGCTGGACTACGTGTCCTGCAGCCCGTTCCGCGTGCCGATCGCCCGTTTGGCCGCCGCCCAGGCGGCTCTGGCCGAGTAGCGCGGCCGACGTTGGCCTTGCCGCTGCCCGCGTGAAAACTGACAATGCCGTGGCCCCTCGATTGGAGGGGCCACGGCTTTCTTTTTGCGCTCCGGCTGTCTAGTGTGGGCTGGCTCACAACCGGCTGCTGCCCGCCCCGCAACAATAACCTGCCCTCCACCCCTCCCCGCCAGGACCCGTCATGACGCCCGCCCGATTGTTTGTTCCCGTGCTGATCGCGCTGCTCGGCGCCCCCTGCCTGGGTCAGGACCTCATCGCGAAGGTGAACGGTCGGCTCAACGGCCAACCCGACCCCGTGGACCTGCTGCGGAAGTCGGCGGCCGCGTTCGAGGCGGCGCCGCAGTCGACCTTCAGCATCGTCAACTCGATCGACATCGTCGCCGGCGAGCGTGAGGACACCCAGCAGCAGGTCTTCTCGATCAAGACCGCCAAGGGCGACAAGTACCAGTTCGAACTCGTGAAGCCGGCCAACGAGTTCTGGGTCCGCTCCGACGGCAAGCGGACCATGACCTACGTGCTGCCCTACGACCAGTACTCGGTGGAGGACACGGCCGGCGGCATCGGCGAGTTCGCCTCCTCGCCGCTGGCGGGCCAGCTCGGCAACGGGTTCGGCCCGTTGCTGTTGAGCCTGCTCGACCCCGAGACCACCGACGTGGTGATCGAGGACATCACCGGCGCCGAGTACCTCGGCGAGGAGCAGGAAGGCGAGCAGACGCTCCACCACGCCCGCTACGTGGCCGGCGGCATGACCTGGGACGCGTGGTTCTTGACCGGCGACTCCCCACGGCTGGTCCGCGTCAAACCTGACCTGGAGGAGGTGTCGAAGAAGGCGCCGCAGGCGAAGCAGTTCGACAACTTCTCTTTCCAGATGAAGTTCGAGATCAAGAACTACGACCCGAAGCCCGGCCTTCCCGCAGACGCGTTCGCGATGAAGGCGCCCGAGGGCGCCTGGGAAGTCGAGTACGCGCTGATGGCGCCCACGCCCCCCAACGAGCTGCTCGGCAAGAAGGCCCCGCTGTTTGACGCCCTCGACACCGCCGGTCAGCCGATCGACCTGGGCGCGTTGGTCGGCAAGAAGGTGATTATCTTCGATTTCTGGGCCACCTGGTGCGGGCCCTGCGTGCAGGCGATGCCCATCATCGACAAGGTGGCCGACGAGTACGCCGCCAAGGGCGTGGTGCTGTACGCCGTGAACCAGGGAGAGGAGGCCGCGGCGGTCACCAACTTCCTGGCGTCCAAGGAGTTTGACGTCAACGTCGCGATGGACGTCGACGGTCAGGCCGGCGCGCGGTACGCCATCGAGGGCCTGCCCACAACGGTGATCATCGGCTTGGACGGCCGGGTGCAGGTGGTTCATGTTGGCCTCGCGCCGAGCCTGGAAGAGACCCTCCGCGAGGACCTCGATTTGCTGCTCGCCGGCAAGAACCTGGCCGCCGAGAAGATCGACGAGTGGAGCAAGCGCTTCCCCGATCAGCCGGTGGGCGGCAAGCGTGCCGCCGCGGCGGCCGAGTAGCGTGGGCGCCGCGCCGGACGATGTCGAGCAGCGGGTCGGTGAGATCTACCGCGACGAGTCCCGTCGCGTCTTCGCCACGCTCGTCCGCCTGATCGGCGACTTTGACCTGGCCGAGGACGCGTTGCACGAGGCGTTCGCCGCGGCGCTCACCCAGTGGGCCGCCGACGGCGTGCCCGCCAACCCCCGCGCCTGGCTGGTGTCGACCGCCCGCTTCAAGGCGATCGACGCCATCCGCCGCCAGTCCCGGTTCGACGCGTCCGTGGGCGACCTGGGCGAACGGGTTCATCAGCCCGCCCCCCGTCCCGAGGAGCTCGACGAGGCCCGCTTCCGCGACGACCACCTGCGGCTGATCTTCACCTGCTGCCACCCCGCCCTGCCGCCCGAGACGCAGGTCGCGCTCACCCTCCGCGAAGTGTGCGGCATGACCACCGACGAGGTGGCCAGTGCGTTCCTTACCAAGAACGCGACCATCGCGCAGCGGATTGTCCGCGGCAAGGCGAAGATCCGCGAAGCGGAGATTCCATTCGAGGCGCCGGGCGTCCGCGAACTGCCAGACCGGCTCGACTCCGTGTTGTCGGTGGTCTACCTGGTGTTCAACGAAG
Organism: Posidoniimonas corsicana; assembly: GCF_007859765.1. Lineage (NCBI taxonomy): Bacteria > Pseudomonadati > Planctomycetota > Planctomycetia > Pirellulales > Lacipirellulaceae > Posidoniimonas > Posidoniimonas corsicana. The sequence goes on along the minus strand of NZ_SIHJ01000001.1, from coordinate 4,133,408 downwards.
GCTACAGCGCCTCGGCCGGCGAGGCCGCGCTGCGTCCCGACCTCACCATCGAGGCGATCCGGCTGGGCCGAATCCTGCTGGACCTGCTGCCGGACCCCGAGGTGATGGGGCTGGTGGCGCTGATGCTGCTGCACGAATCCCGCCGCGATGCCCGCACCAGCCCGGCGGGCGACCTTGTGCTGCTGGAGGACCAGGACCGCACCCGCTGGGACGCGGCGCTCATCGACGAGGGGCGGCGGCTGGTCGCCCGGGCGCTCGCGTCGGGCCCCGTCGGCGCGTACACGCTGCAGGCGGCCATCTCCGCCACGCACGCCGAGGCGCCCGCCGCCGGCCAGACCGACTGGTCGCGCATCGTCGACTACTACGACCTCCTGCTGCGGGCCCAACCCTCGCCGGTGGTCGAGCTCAACCGAGCGGTGGCCGTGGCGATGCGGGACGGGTACGAAGCAGGCCTGGAGCTGATCGACGCCATCCTCTCCCGTGGCGACCTGGTCGACTACCACCTGGCCCACGCCGCCCGAGCCGACCTGTGCCGCCGGCTAGGCCGCGGCGACGACGCCCGCCAGGCCTACCAGCGGGCCCTGGCCCTCACCCAGCAGGCACCCGAGCGGCGGTTCCTCGAGAGCCGCCTGGCCGAGATCGGCTAGCTCGAGGCTCAGCTGTGAGCGACTCCCCCTATTAGAGGGCCTCAGGTGGCCGGTTTCTACTGAAATCGGGTTGATTGACGCTCTAGTTGGAACGCTGTCGACGGTACTAGTCGAGATTCTTTCGAATTCTTTCCGGGCGCCTGTCGAGCATCGCGCCGGGCGTTCGACTACCTGGTAGAACCACGAGGCGGCGGAGCAACGTCGCCATCCTTTTCCCCATCTGGAGCAAGTCATGCGAGTTATCGTACCGGTCCACGTGTTGTTGATTCTTTCGGCCGTCTGGACCAGCGCTCATGCGCAAGAAACGCCCCCTATGCCGGAGATGCCGAAGCCCACCAAGCAGCACGAGTGGCTGCAGCAGAAGCTGGCCGGAGAGTGGGAAACGACTGTCACGATCCACATGCCCGGCCAGCCCGCGATGACCAGCCGCGGCACGGCCGCCACCAGGCCGCTCGGAAAATTCTGGATCCAGTCCGAGCACCGCGGCGAGATGATGGGCGCCCCGTACGTAGGGCTGCAAACGCTCGGATTCAACGCGGAGAAACAGCAGTTCGTCGGGACTTGGATCGATTCGATGTCCGACTACCAGTGGGACTACCGGGGCCAACTGAACGACAAACGCAACCAGCTTACCCTCCTGTGCGAGGGCCCCTGCCCGATGAAGCCCGGCGGGCTGAGCAAGTTTAAAGAGGTCCTCGAGGTGCAGGACGACGATCATCTGACTTTCACCTCCTCGGTGCAGCAGGACGACGGTTCCTGGCAGAAGGGCATGGAAATCAAGTACGCCCGCAAGCGTTAAGCAACCATCCAGTATCCAACGGAGCGAACCATGTCCAACAGCAACCCCGAACAGTTCAACGGCGTCATCCCCCACCTGGTCTGCAGCTCGGCGCCCGACGCGATCGAGTTCTACAAGCAGGCGTTCGGCGCCGAGGAGCAGATGCGCCTGCCGGAACCGGGCGGCGAGCGGCTGATGCACGCCTGCATCCGGATCGGTGAGCAGTTCGTGTTCCTCGCCGACGAGTTCCCTGAGTACTGCGACGGCGCGCAGCGCAACCCGGCGGCGTTGGGCGGCACGCCGGTCACGCTGCACCGCCATGTCGACGACTGCGACGCCGCGTTCCAGCAGGCGGTCGACGCCGGCGCTACCCCCCGCATGCCGCCCGCCGACATGTTCTGGGGCGACCGCTACGCGGTGGTCGTCGACCCGTTCGGCCACTGCTGGTCGTTCGCCACCCACATCAAGGACCTCACGCCCGAAGAGGTGAACGAGGCCATGAAAGAGGCCATCCAGCAGGCGCCCCAGTCCTAGCGCCACTGCCCTCGCTCCACCCGCAAAGGAACCAGCACGATGAAGTTTGTCTGCCTCGGCTATTACGACGAGTCGAAGTTCGCCGCGATGAGCGAGGTGGAGATGAAAGCCGGCATGGAGGAGTGCTTCGCCTACGACGACGAGCTGCGTCGGGGCGGGCACTTCCTCGGCGGCGAGGCCCTGCAGGGCGGCGAAGCGGGCGTTGTGCTCCGCCACCAGAACGGCAAGGCCGCCGTCACCGACGGCCCCTACTCCGAGACCAAGGAGCACCTCGGCGGCATCCTGCTGCTCGAGGCCCGCGACCTCAACCACGCCATCGCGCTGATGTCCAAGCACCCGGGCGTGCGGTTCGGGCCGTTCGAGGTCCGGCCCGCGGACGAGACCATCAACGCCCTGATCGCCCAGCGCGACCAGGCGGCAGGGGTGGGGGAGTAGCCGGATGAAGTACCTGCTGCTGATGTACAACCGCGAGGACGCGTTCACCGCCGAGGAGCTGCCGGGCGAGATGGAGAACGCTCTGCAGATCTGCCGCGAGCTGCACGCCGAGTCGAAGTACGTGGCCGCGTCGCCCCTGGAGCCGGTCGCCACGGCCGTCAGCGTACTCGTTCGCGACGGCCAGGCGACCTGCCGCGACGGGCCGTTCGCCGAGACCAAGGAGCAGCTCGGCGGATACGTGCTGGTGGACGTCGACACGCTGGACGAGGCCGTGGCCATCGCCAGCCGGTTCCCTTCCGCACAGAGCGGCACGGTCGAGGTCCGCCGGCTCGAGGAAGCCCCCGCCAGGTAGGACGCGGCGTAGCCGTTCATAGCATTCAATCCCAGGAGAGGTTCGATGAAGGTAATGGTGTTGGTCAAAGCGACCGAGTCGTCCGAGGCGGGGCAGCTCCCCAGCGAGGAGCTGCTGACCGCGATGGGAAAGTTCAATGAGGAGCTCGTCGCGGCCGGCGTCATGCTGGCGGGCGAGGGCCTGAAGCCCAGCTCCCAGGGGCTGCGGGTCAGGTTCAGCGGCGCCGACCGCGCCGTGATCGACGGCCCCTTCGCCGAGACCAAGGAGCTGGTCGCCGGCTACTGGCTGTGGGAGGTCGACTCGCTGGACGACGCCGTCGCTTGGGTCAAACGCTGCCCCAACCCGATGCCGGAAGACTCCGAGATCGAGATCCGGCCGCTCTACACAATCGAGGACTTTGCCGACGCCGCGCCGGAGGGCCTGGCCGAACGCGAAGAACAGATGCGCCTCGAGCTGAATGCCAAGCAGAGCTAACCCCTTCCGGCACGCCACGATGAAAGCATGCTGCAAGCAAAAGCAACGAGGCGTCCTGCCCAGGGTGGTTGGCGCCGCGGGCGGGCTGGCGCCACTCGCCGGGTTCCTGCTCCTGCCAAAGTGCCCCCTCTGCCTGGCTGGATGGATCATGGTGCTGGCGGGGGTGAGTGTTTCGGCCCGCCTTGCCGCGACGCTCTACTACGCAATCGGCGCCGCCCTCCTGCTGCCCGCCGCTGTCGTCGCCCTGGAGACGTGGCGGGCTCTGACCCGCCGCCCTTGCAGCGGTGGACAACCCACGGCGCCTGTCGCCGATCACGAATAGGAACCCCCCAATGACCGCCATATCGCACCCGCCCGTCGTCAACCACAATGAGTGGCTTGCACGGCGAAAAGACCTGCTCGCGGCTGAGAAAGAACTCACCCGGCAGTACGACCGCATCACTGCGATGCGCCGCCGGCTGCCTATGGAGCGGGTCCAAAAGGCCTACCGGTTCACCGGGCCCAATGGCGAGCTCGGCCTGCCCGATCTGTTCGAGGGCCGGCGGCAGTTGATCGTGTATCACTTCATGTATGACCCAGACTGGGATCGCGGCTGCAGCGGCTGCACCGACTTTGTCAACGCACTGGGGAACCTGTCGATGCTGGCGGAACGCGACACCACGCTGCTGCTCGTTTCGCGGGCGCCGTACGAGAAGCTGGCCGCGTACAAGGAAGACCAAGGCTGGACGCTGCCGTGGTGCTCGTCGCACGACAGCGATTTCAACTACGACTACCACGTCACGCTGGACCGCGGGGTTGTTCCGCTACAGCACAACTACCGTGACGAGCAGGAGGTGATCGCGCGGAGCAACGGCGAGCCGTGGTTCGCCAACGGCGAGACACACGGCCTGAGCGTCTTCTTCTCGGTCGGTGGCGAGCCCTACCACACCTACTCCACGTACGCACGGGGCGTGGAGCGGCTGACCGACGCCTACAGCCTGCTCGACCAAACCCCGTACGGCCGGCAGGAAGACTTTGAAGAATCGCCCCCGGGCTGGCCGCAGCGGCCAACCTACGGCGGTTAGTGATGCCGCCGACGTCAGGAACCAACAGGAGACCCCCATGCCGATCAAAGGCCCACGCGTTGTGCCATGCTTGATGTTCGAGGATCAGGCCGAGCAGGCGGCCGAGTTCTACGTGTCCGTCTTCCCCAACTCCAAAATCAACGCCATCTCGCGGTACGGCGAGGCCGGGCGAGAGATCCACGGCAAGACCCCCGGCACGGCGCTCACGGTCGCGTTCGTGCTGGACGGCGTTTCGTTCACTGCGCTGAACGGCCCCCGCGCCGAGTTCAGCGAGGCGCTCTCGCTGCAGGTCGTGTGTGAAACGCAGTACGAGGTCGACCACTACTGGCAAAAGTTGGCCCAAGGCGGCAGCAACCTGCAGTGCGGCTGGCTCAAGGACCGCTACGGGGTGTCGTGGCAGATCGTCCCCGACTGCGTCGAGCAACTGATCGCCGACCCGGCTAGTAGCGAGAAGGTAATCAGCGCAATCATGCAGATGGAGAAAATCGACATCGCTGCGCTCCAGCAAGCCGCCAAGTAACCCGATGCACATCCGCGAAGGAACCCCGCAATGAAGTACATGTTGCTGGTTTACGGCGCCGAGGAGGCGTGGACCGAACAGGAACGATCGGAATGCATGGCCGAGTCGGCCAAGCTCTGCGACAACCTCGCCGCCAAGGGGCAGTACCTCATGGCCAGCCCGCTGCACCCGGTCGCGACCGCAGTCAGCGTCCGCGTGCGGGACGGCGAGCGGCGCGTGACCGACGGCCCCTTCGCCGAGACCACCGAGCAGCTCGGCGGCTTCTACGTGATCGACGTCCCCACGCTCGACGACGCGCTCGCCTTCGCCGCCAGCATCCCGCCGGCCAAGAAGGGCACGGTCGAGGTGCGCCCGGTGTTCGAGCTGGAGGGGCTGCCCGGGTAGGCGGTGCGGGTCGGTTGTTCGCCGCCGCTGCAGCGGGGCGGTATACTGGGCGGGCGTTGGCTTGTCTTCCCGGTCCGGGACCCGCGTATGCTCCGCTCCGCCCCTGCTGTTGTGTTGTTGCTTGCCGCCGCGGTGGTCTGCCGCGGCGATGAATTCGTGCTTTCCGACTTCGATGGCGCGGGGTTCTCCTACACCTACGGCGGCTTCGAGCAGCAGTCCGATGCCGGCAGCGTCCGGTTGTATGACCCGGCGGACGGCTGGGGCGCCGGCGTGGTGAACCAGACGCTCGACCTCTCGGGCTTCGCCGACGGGCGGCTGGTGGTCGACTTCACACCGAACGCCGCCCATGGGACCGACTTCTTCCTGGTTCAATTGAACGACGCGTCCGGCTTGTCCGGGCGGTGGAACTTCAACGCCAGCGGCTACACGCCGGGCGAACCGGTGCGGCTGACTTCGCTCAACACGCTGGCCGAGCCCGACGCCGTGTACGACGGCAGCGGCTTCGTCGACACGCCGCCGGACCTGTCGCAGATCACCAACTGGGCCGTCGAGGGGCAGTGGGCCTCGCCCGAGCCGTTCGACCTCACCTTCGACAACCTGCTGGTCAGCACCGACGCCCCGCCGCCCCCGCCGTACGAGGGCCACGCGCCCGACGCGCCCTGGCGGGCCGAGGCCGCCGCGCGGATCGACGCCGTCCGCAAGGCCGACCTCACCGTCCGCGTGACCGACGCCAGCGGCGCGGAGGTCGCCGGGGCCGGCGTGCGGGTGCGGCAGCAGTCGCACGCGTTCGGCTTCGGCTCCGCCGTGCAGGCGGTCCGCCTCCGCGACAACAACCCGGTGCACGACGACTACAAGGACAAGGTGGCCGAGCTGTTCAACATCGCGACCATCGAAAACAACCTCAAGTGGCCTCCCTGGGAAGGCGAGTGGGGGAGCAACTTCACCCGCGCGGGCGCCGCGCAGACGCTCGACTGGCTTGAGTCGCACGGCATCGCGGCCCGCGGGCACGTGCTGGTCTGGCCGGGCGAGTCTAACCTGCCGGCGGACGTTCGCTCGCTGCTGGCCGGCGCGCCGCTCAACACGGCCGAGCAGCAGCAGCTGCGCGACCGGGTGGCCGGCCACATCGCCGACCTGGCCGGCGAGTTCTCCGGACGCATCGGCTGGTGGGACGTCGTGAACGAGCCCCGCGCCAACCACGACATCATGGACAACCTGCCCGAGGGCGACGCCGCCATGGCCGAATGGTTCCAGCTGGCCGCCGCCGCCGCGCCCGACGCCAGGCTCTACCTCAACGAGTACGGCATCCTCACCTCGGGCGGCGGGGTCGACACGTCTAACCAGCGGCTGCTCGAGGACCAGCTCGAAGCCCTCATCGACGCCGGCGCGCCGGTCGACGGCGTCGGCCTGCAGGGGCACTTCTCCGACGCCAGCCTCACCGGCCCCGAGCGCCTGTGGCAGATCGTCGACCGCTACGCCGACTTGGGCCTCGACGTGCAGGTCACCGAGTTCGACTACAACACCACCGACGAGCAGCTCCAGGCCGAGTACCTCCGCGACTTCATGACCGCGATGTTCGCCCACGAGGGCGTGTCGGACGTGGTGATGTGGGGCTTCTGGGAGGACGCCCACTTCGCGCCCGACGCCGCCCTGTTCCGCAGCGACTGGAGCATCAAGCCCAACGGCCAGGCGTTCATCGACCTGGTGTTCGGCGAGTGGTGGACCGACGAGTCGCTCGCCACTAACGACCAAGGCGAGGCTTCCCTGCGGGCGTTTAAGGGCCAGCAGCTGGTGACCGTTACCTGGGCGGGCGCCGAGCACGTGGCCCAAGTGCAGCTCGCCGAGGACGGCACGGTAGAGTCACTTACGCTCCCGTTCCTGCTGGGCGACTACAACGCCGATGGCTCGGTCGACGCGGCCGACTACACCGTGTGGCGCGACGCCCTGGGCAACTCGGTCGCCGCCCCCGGCCAGGGCGCCGACGGCAACGGCGACGGCCAGGTAACCCAGGCGGACTACCAGGTCTGGCGGATGAACTACGGCGCCCGGCTGCCCGCCGCCGGCGTTGGGGCGGTCCCCGAACCAGCCGCGTGGCTGCTCGCGCCGGCGGCCTGGGCCGCGTTGGCGATCCGCCGCCGCCGCCGGTAGCCGTTTCCGCCTGCCTACGCCAAGATCCCGGCCGCCCGGGCGAAGGACTCTCTTCCGCTACACTGAGGCCGCCCCGCCCCGGAACGCAAACATGGCCCAGCCGCTGCCAGACCGCCCCGCCCGCCGCCACGACCTCGACGCGCTCCGCGCGGTCGCGATGCTGCTGGGCATCGTGCTGCACGTGATCCTCTCGTTCGCGCCGCAGACCGCCGCCGCGTGGCCGGTGACCGACGTCTCGGCCAACGGCGTGTACGACCTGCTAATGGCGGCGATCCACGGGTTCCGCATGCCGCTGTTCTTCCTCCTCAGCGGGTTCTTCACCGCCATGCTGTGGCGGAGCCGCGGCCTGAAGGCGCTGCTCACGCACCGCGCGCGGCGGATCGGCCTGCCGCTGTTCGTTGGGATGTTCACCATCGTCCCCGCCACCTGGGCCGCGTTCATCTTCGTCGCAATCGCGGGAGAACTGGCCGCTAAGCCCGACGACTCGTCCGCCCCGCCCACGCAGGCCGAGCAGTTCTGGGAAGCCGTCAACGGGGGCCAGCTCGAACCGGTGCGTGCGTACGTGGACTCGGGCGCCGACCTCAACCTCCGCCACCCCGGGAGCGGCGCCACGCCGCTCGGCTCGGCGATCGCCCTCGGGCACGACGAGCTGGTCGCGTACCTGCTGGAGAGCGGCGCCGACCCAGACTTTGGCAGCCGCGACCAGGACACCCCGCTGCACGTCGCGGCCTTCTTTGGACGGGACGAGTGCTGCCGGCTGCTGCTCGCCCACGACGCCAACCCCACGGCGACCAACCGCCTGGGCTCGACGCCGCTCGACAACGCCCGGGTCGATTGGGTCACCACCAGGTTCTTCTCCGAGCTGATCGGCATCGAGGTCAGCCGCACGCAGGTCGAGGAGGGCCGCGCGGCGCTGATCCCGATGCTCGAGCAGGCCGCCGGCGCCGACGGCGCGCCGCCCCCGCCCGCCAGCAACGCGCTGATCAGCGGCCTGTACTTCATGCTGGTCTACTTCCCGGTGTTCCACCACCTGTGGTTCTTGTGGTACCTGTGCTGGCTGATCCCGGCGTTCGCGGTCTACGCGTGGCTGGCCGACCGGTTCGCGTGGCGCGGCCCGCCGGCCGCGGCGCTGCTGTCGCCGCTGCGGTGGCTGTGGCTCGTGCCCGCGACCCTCGTGCCGCAGTGGATGATGGGCGAGCTCGAAACCCTCTACGGCCCCGACACGTCCACCGGCCTGATCCCGGCGCCGCACATCCTGCTGTACTACGCGCTGTTCTTCTTCGTCGGCGCCTGGTACTACGACGCGCACGACGGCGCCGGCCGCCTGACCCGCGGCTGGCGGTGGACGCTGCCGGTCGCGCTGCTGGTGGTGTTCCCGCTCGGGTACGAGGTCACGCTCGGCCCGTGGGGCCTCCGCGACGCGTGGCTCGACCCCGCGTGGTTCCACCCGCTCGCTTCGCTGCTGCAGGTGCTGTACGTCTGGCTGATGGTGTTCGGCTCGATGGGCCTGTTCGCCGCGGTCTACAGCGATGAGAGCCGCGTCATGCGGTACCTGTCCGACTCGTCGTACTGGCTCTACCTGGCGCACCTGCCGGTGGTGATCATCGGGCAGTACCTGATCGCCGGCTGGGTGTTCCCGTCGCTCGGCAAGATCGGCCTGCTGCTGGGCGTGGTCAGCGCGCTCCTGCTGCTCAGCTACGACTGGCTGGTCCGCTACACGTGGATCGGGCGGATGCTCAACGGCCCGCGCACACGCCCCCGCCGCAGCGAGCAACCTGTAGCCGTTGACGCCGCCTAACCCACCGCGCACCCACCGCGGTTAGCCGCCGGGCTTATTCGCGCTGCTCCCCCGGCTGACGCCGAGGGCTCGTAGCGGCGCCAAACTCGTTGCGCTGTACCTGAGCTCCCCTCTTCAGCCGCGGGGCGTTAGCCCCCGGTTCTTCTCACCGGCTCCGCCGCTAAACTTTGCTTCTCCTTGTCCAACTCGTTTTGTCCAAAAACACGAAGCGAGGGGACAGAACCCGGCTCACTCGTTGGCGGCTCATCGCCGTTCGGCACTTCTGCCGCGGGTTCCGCCGCATTTGTGGCCTGTGTGACCTCCGGGGGTTTTGTCCGATCCGGCGCATCGGCGTCGGACGATTGGCCAGCCGGCGGCTGCTCGTCGACTGTGGCGGCGACGCGTTCGGCAATCTCCCGCAGCGCGGCCGGGATCGGCGATTCGCGTTTCGCCCTGACGGGCGGCGCCGGTTGATCGACTTCCGGCAGGCTTGGCTCTGGGTCGCGCGGCTTTCGGCCGGTAGCGATCTGGTCGATCTGCTCCTCGATGGCCCACTGCTGTGGCAGGCTGGGAACCTCGCGCCGCACCACCTCCTTCACCTGGCCCACCATCCGCTCCAGTTCGACCCGCCGCCGCCGGTCCACGCGGCGTTGCTTGTCGCGCCGCTCCTGCCGCTCCACCAGCCAGGCCGCGGCCCGCCAGTGCGTTTCCGCCGCGCGCCGCACCGCCTGCAGCGGCCCCAGCCGCGCGGCCATCTTGGCCCGTCGCACCTGGAGGTCGAAGTCGTCATCGCCGTCCCGCTCGCGGCGGATCGTCTTGACGCTGCACCCCACGTACTCGGCCGCGCTGCCGAGCGTCATCCCCGCCGTGAGCAGCGCGCAAACCTCTCGCCGCTTGGTCTCATCGAGCACCCGTGGCCGACTCATGGTTACCCCCCATCGATAGCGTTTAGAAAGCGAGTGTGTACACGCGTACACACCCCTTTCTATCCGACAGGGTGGCCTGTTTTCTACCAAAAACCCCGGAAAAAACAGCGTTCGAGGCGCCGCCGTAGGCCGGACCAAGCGGCGCGAAAAGCAAGCCACCCCGCCACGCCCAACCGCCGCGCCGTTCCGGCAATTCGGCCTTCTCACCGCAGCCAGATCGATTCCGCCGGAGCAGCGCGGCGGCCGCGTCGGTTAGCTAACGCAGCGTCATGCGCCGCTTGATCTGGCCTACGGACTGGTTGGAATAGAGGTCACGACACAGAAGGTATCCACAGCTCTCCGAGCAGTGACGAACGCCGTTTCGGAGAAACGGCGATACACTCGGACGCCCCAACGTGCTGGCCGCGGTGGTCGTGGGGCCGTTGGCCGCTGTGTGCGGTCGTCTAGTTTGCAGAGTGGGCGGCAGCAAAGCCAACGCCCACCGCGATCGCTTGAACAGGATGGGGCTGAACAGGACGCGGCTAGTAACTCATAGAAGCCGCGGTTTCGCTGAGGAACGTGCGTTCAGCCTCGGAGAGTCGTGGGTCTTGGCTCAGCTCCTGGAGAAACTGCTTGATCTCTTCGCCGCCTGACCATGCAACCTTCTTAACGACCTCCTGGTTGAGCGACTGGCCGCTCTCAAGATCACCAATGCTCGATCTCAGCAGGTTCTTAACCGCGTCCACCGCTGCCGGATCATCAATTCTTAGCAGTTCTCCTAGAGAAATAGAATCACCGTGCTCAGCCTCCGCTGCCAATTCAGCGATGCTGTGTAGTAACTTGCGGCGCCTGTCATCGTACTCCGCGAGTGCGATGGCGAGGCCGGTTCCTGTGGTCGCTTCCCCCGGCAACTGCCGATCACTGCTCGAATACTTCGTGCGGAGGAACTCTAGTGGGAAGTCTACGGAATGGGATCGCATGCGGTCAGCGATCATCTCTTTTGCGAAGTGGTTTATCGCTTGTTGCTCAGCCAATGGATCTTCGCATAGGTTCCACCGAAAGAACTGCAGCTCGAGCTTGTTTCGAGCGCCGATGGCCGAAGTCAGGGGGCCATTCAGCCGGCTTCTCAAGTAGTCAGTATCGCCTGAGAGAAACTGGCCATCCCCAAGAAATGCAGATAGTTGACCGTGCATAGACGTACTCGATGCACCCCGCCAGCTTCGTTGAGTGTTGACCAGTGTGGGGAGCGAACCTCGGTCGCCAACGATTGCAAGCAGCGATGAGAGTGTCGCAACATCTCCAGGTCGCAGATTTGTACCGCGAAAAGAATCGGATAACAGGGATTCAATCGCCTCCCGAAGTAACTCCGGTGGCGCATAAGACATCGCCCTGTACAACGCTGGCCTCTCAAACCGGTGCTTTCCCGCCGCAATCCAGCCGCTCACGGTGCTCAGAACGTCGGCGTCCTGCATCAAGTGAACAAGAATGCCGCCGTAGAAGTCGGGATGTCTTGGCAGCGCAACTTCTGATGCGTTCAGGATCTCCTTTGGGGAATACTTCTCAGCGAGCGGCTTGGCGAGCCTGGTATACTGGAGAGGGTCGATCCATGACCTGTCACGTTGGCTGCGGTTGCTGACGATTGCTGACATCTCATCGACAAGCCTTGAACCTGAAGCGGCCGGCTCCGATCCAGCCAATGCTGCGGAAGGAGCGTCCTGAGCAGGGCTTGCGTAGAGCAACATCGAAGTGAAAAGCGTCAAGACGCAGGTCGTGGTAAAGAAACGCATCGGTCAAACTCCCACCAAAGTTCTGCGGCGACGCTATTCTTCGATCAACGCCGCAGCATCCGCTACGATTGTGCGATCCCGCGCAGGTGCGTAGGGTAGGTGCTCGCACCTACCAATGGCAGCTTATCCCAGACGCAAGGCAGGTGCGAGCACCTGCCCGACGCGCCCGGCATCCAAATAAAGAACGCCGGCGGGAAGCCCCGCCGGCGTTGGTGGATTTCTGATTGTCCGCGTCGATCGCGTTAGGCCACGCTGTCCTTGCGGCCCGACGGGCGGCGTTTGCCGGCGGCGACCGCGCTGCCCTTGGTCAGGCCGCGGCGGCGACGCCGCTGCTTCTGGCCCGAGCGGCGTTCGCCCGTGGCGGACTCGCCGCCGCTGCCGCCACTGCCGTTAGCGCTGCCCGAGCGGCGGCTGCTGGAGCCCCCTTTGCCGGGGCCGCCCTTGGCGTAGCCGCGGCTCTTGTTGCGCGACTGGCCGCCGCCGCCCGGCTTGCCCTTCCGCGCGGGGCCGGAGCCGTAGCTGATCGGGTCGGTCGGCTCGAAGCCCTTGATGGTGGCCTCGACCGGGATCGACCGCTTGGTCAGCCGCTCGATCTGCTTCAAGAGGCCGTGCTCGTCGCCGGCGCAGAACGACACGGCCGCCCCCTCGGCGCCCGCCCGCGCGGTGCGGCCGATGCGGTGCACGTAGGTCTCGGGCGTTTCGGGCAGGTCGAAGTTGATCACGTGCGACACGCCGCTGATGTCCAGGCCGCGGGCGGCGATGTCGGTGGCGATCAGCACCGGCGGGTTCTTGCCCTTGAACTGGGCCAGCGCGCGGTTGCGGGCGTTCTGGCTCTTGTTGCCGTGGATGGCCGCCGCCTTCACGCCCTCGCGCTCGAGGTGCTTGACGATCTTGTCGGCGCCGTGCTTGGTGCGGCTGAAGACCAGCGTGCGGTCGCGGCGGGTCGACTTGAGGAAGTGCGCGAGCAGGTGCTGCTTCTTCTTCTTGTCCACCATGTGCACCGACTGCTTGACCTTGTCGGCCGGCTTGGACACCACGCCGATCTCGATCGACTCGGGGTTGGTGAGCCACTGCTGGGCGAGCTGGCGGATCTCGGTCGGCATGGTGGCGGAGAACATCAGCGTCTGGCGCTGCTGGGGCACGGCCGCGACAATCTTCTTGAGCGCCGGGAGGAAGCCCATGTCGAGCATCTGGTCGGCCTCGTCGAAGATCAGGATCTCGACCTTCGACAGGTCGATGTGGCCCTGGTCCTTGAGGTCGAGCAGCCGGCCCGGCGTGGCGACCAGCGTGTCGACGCCGTTCTGCAGCGCCTTGACCTGGTGGAACTGCGACACGCCGCCGAAGATCACCGTCTGCCGCAGCGGGGTGAACTTGCCGTACTTGTCGAAGCTGGCGCCGATCTGCGCGGCCAGCTCACGCGTGGGCGACAGCACCAGCGCCCGCAGCGGGCGGGGCTGACGCTTCACCTTGCGGCGCTTGCCGTCGATCGTCTGCTTGGGGGGGCGGGGCGGCATGGTGTCCATCAGCCGCTGCAGCGTGGGCAGCGTGAAGGCGGCGGTCTTGCCGGTGCCGGTCTGGGCGCAGCCGATCAGGTCGCCGCCGGCCAGCACGACCGGGATCGCCTTGGCCTGGATGGGCGTGGCCGTGTCGTAGCCCAGCAGGTCGGTGGCCTGGAGGAACGCGTCGGCCAGGCCGAGTTCAGAGAAATCCATCAACAGTGTTTCTTTCGTGTGCGCCGGCCGGCGCGCGGGGCGAACCCTGGGCGCAGCTCGAGCGGCGGGGCCCCACGCGTCGCGGGGCGGTTGCTAAGGGCGGCCTGCGTCCCGCGTCACAAGACAACGGGAACCAACGCCACAACGCGTGGCGGAGGCCGTAAGGGGCAAGAGAATCAATCGCCCTCGATAGCAAGAATCCCCGGGAATGGGCGCCGATTAGGTCCGGCAGGCCGCCTGGGGCAGTAGCTTACGTCGAATTTGAATGAACACGACCGGCCGGAAACGTAAGGCGGGGGCCGGAAGGTCTCACACCTTGGTAATCCGATAAGCATAGCACAAATCGGCCGCCGGGCAAGGCGAGCCGGGCCGGCGGCCGCCGCTACCGCAGCCCGCGGTACGCGAAATTGCCGGTAATAATGCCCGCCAGCACAAACGCCAGCACCCACGAGAACGTGCCGGACTGGACCGCCCCCAACGCGAACACGGCGGTCAGCACGGCGCCGATGGCGCCCAGTTGGCGGCTGGCCGCCCGGGTGTGCCAGTAGCTAGCGGCCCAGCTGGACTCGTCCCGCCAGTCGAACTCGCGTCCGCACTGGGGGCAGGAGTCGAGCTGCTGGGCGCGTCGCTCCAATGCCGCGGCGCAGTTTAGGCAGCACGCCCCCAGGGGCGTGGTGGTGGTCGTCTGGTTGTCCAATTTGGGCAGCTCCAGATGTTTGTTGACGCATTGGGTGGGGAGCGCCCCCACCACCCAAATCTCTGTGTACCGTTCGTCTAGACCTGGCGTTAGGTCATTAGTTGACCCACAACGCGAAGCCGAGGAAATCGCCGCGGAACACCCGCTGCAGCTGGTCCCAGGAACGCTTGGAGCTCAGCTCACCCCGCTCGAGGTAGGGCAGGGCGGCCGTGCCCTGCACCCACAGCACCACGTCCAGGTCGCGGGGGTCGGTCAGCACGCGGTTGATGTTCACCCCGCCCTCGAAGCCGCGCCGCCAGAACGGGACCAGCTTCTCGCCGTTGAGGATCGCTTCGGCCTCGTCGAGGAAGGTGTGCCAGGCTTCGATCCGAGCGGCCGACACGTTCAGGTTGGTGATCACGCTCTGCTGGTCGGCGCCGGGGATCCACTCCAGGTGGTTGTCGTCCTCGGCCTGGATCAGCTTCCAGCTCGCGCGGCTCAGGTCGGTCATTGTCAGCAGGTGGTCGCGCGCGTCGCGGAGCCGGGCGGGCTCGCGGAGCTTGAAGTTCAGCAGGTGCACCGCCGCGACGAAGTCCGACAGGTCCTCGGTGTTGAAGATGCCGCGGCGGTGGAGTGGCTCGACCTCGCCCCGCTCGTTGGCGAACTCGGTGTCCGGGTTAGCGAAGAACGCGTGCGCGGTGCGCTCGAACAGGTCCTGCTGATCGTAGGCCAGCACGACGTCGGCCATCGCCATCACCGCGTGGCAGTAGCCCCGCATCCAGTACACGTCCGCCGAGTCGAAACCGACCACCATCGGCTTGCCGCGGTCGTTCTGCTGGCGGCGGTTCATCAGCACGCGGAACGTGACGTCCAGCCGCTCCGAGTCGGCGATCCGGCCGTCGCCATCGGCGTCCATCGCGACGCGATCGAAATTGAGGTCCCAGTGGAGGTCGTCATCGTCGACCTGGGCGAGCGTCTGTTCGGCGGTTTGCACGTCGGACTGGAACCGCTCGATCATCGCGCGGAGGTCCTCGTACCGGACCACCTGCGCGTTGTCTTTGTTGCCCGCCGCGGCGCCGACCCGCAGAAAGGGGATCCAGCCCGCCTGCGTCCGCGCGCCGTACCGCACGCCCGCCTGGCTGAGCCGCTCGACCGCCTGCAGGAACTGCACGGTCCCGAGCTGGAAGCGGGCGAGGTCGTCGTCCGGGGAGTTGTCGAGGTGTTCGGCCAGCGCGTCGGCCGCGGCCTGAAGCTGCCCGTCGTTGAGCTGCTGATCGATCGCGGGCCGCTCCTGCGCCTGGGCGGCCGCGGTGGCCGCCAGGAACAGGCCGCACAGCAACGCGGTTTTACAGAGGTCTGTGCCATTCATCGCCCGTCCTCCCAGCCTAGGACTCCGTCCGGACAACCCGGCGGCTCACTGGTCATGTTATTCCCGTGCCGCCCGGGCGACAAAAAAACCCGGCCCTCGCGGGCCGGGTTGGTGCGTTTGAAGATCAGCAGGGCGCCAATCAGCGGACCGCGCCGGTCTGGCGGACCTTGGTGTCGCGGCGGGCCTCGGCGGACTGCTTAGCGACGGGCGCCTGGGTGGTGCCGGCCAGGTAGTTGTCGATGCGTGCCGACTTGCGGATCTCCTCGTAGCGCTCGGCCATGGCGATCCGCATCTTCTTCTCGTACAGGTCTGGGTAGAGCGTGTCACGCACCTCGGCCGGGGTCACTTCGACCGGCTTGGTGCGGCCCTCGCACTTGAGGATCACGAACTTGTCGCCCACCTGCACGATGCCGGACAGTTCGCCCGCGGCGAGCTTGAACGCGACCTCCTCCAGCTGGGGCTGGCCGCCGAACTTACGCAGCGGCGGCACCTCGCCGGAGAGCGCCCGGCTGGTCGGCTCGATCGAGTACTCCTCGGCCAGCTTGCCGAACATCTCCATCGAGTCGTTGGCGCGGGCCTTGTCCCAGACCTCCTGGGCGCGGCGCATCTCGCCGAGCACGATCGCGCGGACGCGGACCCGCTCGCCGAAGTTGGCCTCGAAGCCCTTGTTCATGTCGTCCTCGGTCACCTGGACCTTGTCGCGGGTCAGCTTCTTCAGCGCGGCCGAGGGCCAGACCGAGTCGCGGACGTAAACCTCGTAGCTCACGCCCTGCTCTTCCGGCGCCATCTTGGCCCACTTGGCCAGGTCGGGCTGGCCGTCCTGCGTGGTCACGCCGGCCAGCGTGGCGGCGTGGGCCATCTCGGCGCGGAGGTCGTCGTTGCCGACCGTGACGTTCAGCTTCTTGAGCTCCTGCTCCAGCAGCATCCGCGACACGTGCCCGTCGAGCACCTCCTCGCCGTGGCGGGCCAGGCACTCCTTGCCGAGCTCGAGCATGGTGATCGACTCGCCGTTGACGGTCGCCACCACGCCGGGCATGGCCTGGCTGAGCTGGGGGTCGTTGTACACGTTCTTGATGGTCGCGGCGTTCTGCAGCTTCTCGAACAGGCCGGCGGCCACCACGCGGAGCTTTTCCTCGCGGATGCCCTCCTCCAGCTCGCTGCGCACGGCGGCCGGCGCCACCTTGCGGGGCGGCAGGTGGCTCTCGCACTTGAGGATCGCGAACTGCTCGCCGACCGGCAGCACCTTCGACACCTGCCCGGGCTGCAGCGCAAACGCCGCACGCTCAACAGTCGGCTCGCCGATGTGGGGGCGGATCGGCTGGATCAGGCCGCCGATCGACGCGCTGTTGACGTCCACGCTCTTCTGCATCGCCACGCGGGCGAAGTCGTCCGGGCTGGCGGTCAGCTGACGCTGGAGCTGCTCGGCGAGCTGCTGGTTCTCGACCACGATCAGCCGGACCTGCACGGCGGCGCCGTAGCGGCTCTCGTAGGCCTTCTGGATTTCCTCGTCGCTCACCACCAGGTCCTCGGCGGCCAGCCGACGCAGCGCGAGGGTGGGCCACAGGATGTCCCGCTTGTACTCCTCGGCCGTGACGCCGCGCTCGTCCTGCAGCAGCCCGAGCCACTGCTCGCGGCCCAGCTTGAACCGCTTGGCCATGCGGTCGATCTCGGCCTCGATCTCGTCCTGGGTGATGGTGATCCCGCGGTTGCGGCAGTGGTGCTCGATCAGCCGCTTGTTGACCAGCGCCTCGAGCACGTCCTCGCCGAACCGCTCGACGCAGGCCTGCGCCAGCGCGGGGCGGCTGACGTCCTGGCCGTTGACGATGGCCATGACGTCGTGCTGGGGGGCGGCGGGGCGGGCCGGCCGCGCGGGCGGGGCCGCGGCGGTCTGGGCGCCGGGCGCCTGGGCCTCGGCGGTCGGGGTGCTGAACGAGCGGACGGCGATCGCGCCGCCTACCACGGCGATCGTAACGACCGCCATCACGAGTCGGCGCGAACGCACCACGCGGGGGTCAACAACGGCATCCATGCGGGCCATGACGGTTTCTCCATAAACCGGGTCAAAGGCGAGGGCGATACGCAACGGGAGCGCGCACGCCGGGTGTATCGGGGCAGGAAGATTAACGCGCCTGCGGGAATCGGGGCAAGAGAAGAGTTTGGGCGGTGCTAGCACCGGGTTGCGTGGGATTGATGCGCGGCGGAGCCGCGACACTTCGTCCCATCCGAATTCCGCGATCGCCAATCCCCGATCCGGACTACTCGTCAAGCACCTCGGCCTCTTTGGTCTTGGCCAGTTCGCTGGCCTGGCCCTCGAACTTGTTGGTCAGCTCCTGGATGTCGTCCTTGTAGGTCTTGCACTCGTCCTCGCTCAGCTCCTTGTCCTTCTCGAGCTGGTCGAGCGCCTTGTTGGCGTCGCGGCGGACGTTGCGGATGCTGACCTTCGACTCCTCGGAAAGCTCCTTGGTGCGGGCGACCATCTTCTTGCGCACGTCGCCGGAGAGCGCGGGGATGTTCAGCCGGATGACCTTGCCGTCGGACTGCGGGGCCAGGCCGAGGTCGCTGGCGATGATGCCCTTCTCGATGTCCTTGATGGTGCCCGGGTCGAAGGGGCGGATCACCAGCTGCTGCGGCTCGGGCGCGCTGACGCTGGCGATCTGCTTGATCGGCGTGGGCGAGCCGTACACCTCGGCCTTCAGCGAGTCGACCATGCCGGGGTTCGCCCGGCCGGTGCGGATGCCGGTCAGGTCGTTCTTGAGGCGGGCCACCGCCTTCTCCATCCGCTCTTCGGCGTCCATCAGGACTTCGTCTACGCTCATGATGATCGGGGAGGTTGGGGTCTAGTCGGGTTGTACAAGGGGGACGACAAGTGGTGCGGGCCGCGGCCCGCTACGCGGTGGTCGGCTGCGTGCTGTCGACGCGGGTGCCGAGGGCCTCGCCGCGGACGGCGCGTTCGATGTTGCCGTCGGTCCGGTAGTTGAACACCAGGATCGGCAGGTCGTGTTCCATGCAGTGGGCGATGGCGGTCGAGTCCATGACCCGCAGGTTCTTCTCGCGCACCTGGGCGAAGCTGAGGTGCTCGTACAGCACGGCGTGGGGGTTGGTCTCGGGGTCGTCGCTGTAGACGCCGTCGACGCGGGTCGCCTTCATGAGGATGTTGCACTCCAGCTCGAGCGCCTTCTGCGCGGCGGCGGTGTCGGTCGTGACGAACGGCGCGCCGGTGCCGGCGGCGAAGATCACGATCCGCCCCTTCTCCATGTGCCGCTTCGCGCGGCGGCGGATGAACGGCTCGGCCACGCCGTCCATCTTGATGGCGCTCATCAGCCGAGTCTCGGCGCCGAGCGACTCGAGCGCGTCCTGCAACGCCAGCCCGTTGATCACCGTGGCCAGCATGCCCATGTAGTGGCCGGTGGCCTCCTGGATGCTGCGGGCGCCGGCGGTGAACTGCGCGCCGCGGAGGATGTTGCCACCGCCGATCACGATGCCGATCTGCACGCCCAGCTTCTGGGCCTTGATGGTCTGCGAGGCGATGTCCACCACCTCCTCCATGCTGATGCCACGCTGCCCGGCGGGGGCGAACGACTCGCCGGAAAGCTTCAGCAGGACTCGTTTGTAGGGCGACGACATGGGCGGTGTTTGGGTGGGCGGCGCGAAGGGGGGAACACTAATGGACGCTAATACGATTGGGGGCGATTCAGCAGTGGTGCAGGTCGGAGAGGATGAATCGCTTCCACTGCACGGCGCCTTTTTGTCCGAAGTTGATCAGGTAGCCGACGGGCTGTCTCGCAATCCGGAGGTAGTTGAACAGCTGAGCTTCGTGGTCTGGGGTCAACTCGGCGACCGCCTTGAGCTCAACGACAACGGCGTCAAAGACCCTCAGGTCAGGAATATACCGTTTCTCGATCGCTCGTCCGCGGTAGTGCAGGCGGATCTCCTGCTTGGCCTCGAACGGTATCCCCTGCAACTCTAGCTCGATCTCCAAGCACTGCTGGTACACCTCCTCCGAGAGGCCATATCCTATGCGATTGTGCACCTCAAAGGCAGCGCCCATCAGCCGGTACCCTTCGTCCTCGTACATCACTTCACACCTTGGTTGGGGTTCCCGGATCAATGCGGAAAACCCCTCCATGGTAGTTGGCGAGCGGGATCAGCGCGTATGAGTGTTCCCCCGACTTCCTCGATGTCCTGACAGAAAAAAAGCCCCGGAGCGAACTCCGGGGCTTGTGGGTTTCTCGGTGCGGCCTAGGCGTCGGCCGTTGTTTCGCCGACCTTCCAGAGCGTGAAGCTCTTGATCTTCATGCCGCCCTCTTTGGCGACCTGGCCGACGGTCTTCTTGTCGTCGTGGATGTAGGGCTGCTCTTCCAGCACCTTTTCGGCGTAGAAGCTCTTCATGCGGCCGACGATCATCTTCTCGATGATGTTCTCCGGCTTGCCCTCGGAGCGGGCCCGCTCCTTCTGGATGTCTTCCTCGGCCTTGACGATGGCCGGGTCGAGCTCCTCCTTGGTGGCGGCCGCCGGCTTCATGGCGACCACCTGCATGCCGATGTTCTTGGCGAGCGTGTCGTCGCCGCCCTCGGCCGACAGCAGCACGCCGGTCTTGCCGTCGTGGTGCACGTAGCCGCCGCAGGGGCCGTCGATGCGGCAGATCCGCGGCAGGCGGAACACCTCACGGATCTTGTTGACGATCTCGTCCCGGACCTCCTTGAGCGTCTGGCCCGACTTGCTGGGGCAGGGCTGCTCCCACAGATCGTCCGGGGTCGCGGCGCCGGGGCCGGTGGCGAGCTGCTCGGCCAGGTCCTTGGCCAGCTGCACTACCTCGTCGTTGCCGGCCACGGGGGCCGACTCGACCTGCAGCTCGATGATCGCGCCGGCCTTGTCCGAGGTGAAGATCGCGATGCGGCCTTCCTCGGTGGTGCGGTCGCCGCGGCCGTCGATGAACTTGGCGCCCTCTTCACGCAGCTGCTTCTTGGCGGCTTCCATGTCGCCGCCCGCTTCGACGAGGGCCTTCTTGCATTTCATCATGGGGAGCTGGGTCTGCTCCCGCAGCTCTTTGACCAATGCGGCAGTGATCTCTGCCATGGGGTGTTGCTCCTGTGGAGTCGGTGTGGAGTGTCAGCCGTGGCGCCCGCGGACACGCGGCGCCGGTTGGGGGATGGGATGGGCGGTCGCGGGGGCCTAGCCCTCGGACGCCTCGCCCGCGGCGACCGCTTCGGCTGGGGCCTCGGCCGGCTTGTCCGAGCCCTCGGAAGCCGCCTGCTGCTGCATCGCCTGCTGCGTCTTGCCGGCCACGATCGCGTCGGCCAGGATCTTGGTGATCATCTCGATCGAACGCATGCTGTCGTCGTTGCCCGGGATCGGCAGGTCCACCGTGTCCGGGTCGCAGTCGGTGTCGATCAGCGAGACCACGGCGATGCCCAGCTTGCGGGCCTCTTTGACGGCGTTCTTTTCCTTCTTCGGGTCGATGACGACCATGCACTCGGGCAGGCGGTTCATCGTCCGCATGCCGTTGAGGTTGCGGTACATCTTCTTGTACTCGCGGTTCAACGACGCCTGGGCCTTCTTCGAGTACGAGTTGAGCGCGTCCGACTGGCGGATGCCCTCCAGCTCTTCCAGGCGGGACAGGCGGTCGCGGATGGTGCGGAAGTTGGTGAGCGTGCCGCCCAGCCACCGCTCGGCGACGAACGGCATGCCGCAGCGCGACGCCTCGCGCTCAACGCTCTCGGCCGCCTGGCGCTTGGTGCCGACCCACAGGATCAGGCTGCCACGGGCCGCGACGTCCGCCAGATACTTCTTCGCCCGCAGCAGGCCGCGGATCGTTTCGCGGACGTCGATGATGTGGATGGTGTTCTTGCGGGCGTAGATGTACGGCCGCATCTTCGGGTTCCACCGGCTCGAACGGTGACCGAAGTGGACGCCTGCTTCAACTAGCTCTTTGACGAGGGTCGACAAACCAAATCTCCTGATCGTGGCACACCGGCTATGTCCCCTCCGATTGGGTGGGGCGTCCGGCGTTGGTAACATCCGGCCAATTAAGGATTTAAACCACCAGGACCGGGCCGATCGGTCCTGGGGAGCCCAGTAGAATACTCGGCTATCTGATGGGGGTCAACGTGGCCCGCGATGGCCCACCCGCCAGTCCCGACGGGCTTCGCATCCCGCCAACTTCGGCAACGCCTGTCGTCAGCGACCAAAGCGGCACCGATTCTACCGGTCTGTTGCCGTAAGTGGTTTGTTTGTAATCGGTTGGAGAAAGCGGCGGGGTTAGCTTCAGCCGGGGATTGCCCGAAGTTGGCTCTGCGGGCGCACCGAGCGCCAGGTGGATCACGTCGAGCCGCAAGCAATTGGCTGGCAGGCACATGTCTTAGGCTCAGACAACTGATGGTCCTTCGGCGGTGGCTCCAACGCCCGCGAGGTATGCTGTGGACGAGACTTGCTGCCACGCTCGTGCCGGTTAGGGCCGCGTCTGGCTAGTGCCGGCCAACAACGCGGACCGGTCGGACGCCGTCGAGAATCTCGTCGGGCGCACAATCCGATCGCTCGAGGTTGAACCATCCCCGGTAGCCGAGGATGGGCCCCCAGAACCGGTTCGAAATCGAGACGTCCACCAGGAACCGCTGGCTCGAGTCGTCGAACGACTCTCGCACGAGCGCATCGCCGGAGAAGAAGCGTGGGAATGCGAAGCTTAGTGGCCCCGTGTGCAGTCGTTGCCCGGTCGTGCGTACGACAAGCGAGCCGTCGTCTTCGGCGGCAAAGTTGAGGTCGACCGACAGGTGCTGGTGAGTGCCCGCGTACAGCACGGGGCCGTTTCGTCGCTCGCTAAAGACGAAGTACTCGTCAAACTCGCGTATGCGGTTGGGGAAACGAAACGTGCGTTTCCAGGTCACGGTCTCGCGTCCAAGCCCATCAAGGTACGCGTAGTTGCGGATCTCGAACGGCACGCCTTGGCTGACCTCTGGGAACAGGATCCGCCGGGTGGCGCCGACGTGCAGAAACGGCACGACATACCACCTCCCGTGCCAGACCTCGTCCATCACGCCCTGCCCAATGAACGCGGCGTGGGAAGAACTCGTGATGCTGTACTGCTCTTGGATGCGCGGGTGGAGCCTGGCGTAGGCGTCGCCCATCGCTCGCTGCACGATTGACGGGGATGGCTCCACAGCAGGTCTGTTTCTGTGCAAGGGAAGCCGTACGCGGCGACACACTATCGATGGGACGCTCGACGACGCTCCGCAAGTGTGGACCACGCCGAGGCCGACGACAATGGCAGCAACGCGGCGCAGCCAATGAGCGCCGCATTCAGCAGCACGCACTGGGCGGCCAGGATCGATCGCACCGACACGTCATAGCGATCGCCTTCCAGCAGAGGCGTGGGGTCGATCGGCCTCTCAAGGCCTACGCAGAGGGGCGAGGCCGGGACCGTAAGCAGCACGGCGGCGGCGACCGAAGCAATGGTCCCGAGGCGCCACCAGAGTCGCGGCTGCTTCCCCCACGCTGCCCGGGCGGACACCTGCGCCGGCAGCAGCACCAGGCAGGGCAGGACCGCTAGCGGTCCCAGGATGAGGAATGCAACAAACACCGGTCGAACGCCTGCTCGCCGCGGAGGGCTGGCGTGCCGGCCTGCGTTTGTAGTACTCATCGGCTTGGCCCTGGGCGATGGCTCTTAGCCGTTGTTGGCAGGGAACGCCGCTGCCGGGTTCAATCAGCGTTCACGCCGCGTGCCCGGCCCCTACTCATCATCCTCGTCCGACGACGACCCGATCCGGTCCTTGCCGACGTAGGGCCGCAGCGCCTCGGGGATCAGGATCGAGCCGTCCGGCTGCTGGCAGTTCTCCATGATGGCGATCAGCGCGCGGCTGATGGCGACCGCGGTGCCGTTGAGCGTGTGGACAAAGTGCGTGCCCTTCTCGCCCTTCTTGCGGTAGCGGATATTCAGCCGCCGCGCCTGGTAGTCGGTGCAGTTGGACGTGCTGGTCACCTCGCCAAACTCGCCGTGGTCGCCGCGGCCCGGCATCCAGGCCTCGAGATCGAACTTGCGGTACGCGGGGCCGCCCAGGTCGCCCGTGGCGATGTCCAGCACGCGGAACGGCAGGCCCAGCCCGTTGAAGATCTCGCACTCCAGGTCGCAGAACATATTGAGCATGTCCTCGCTCTGCTCCGGCGTGGTGAAGGCGAACATTTCGACCTTGGTGAACTGGTGCACGCGGTATAGCCCGCGCGACGCGCGGCCGGCGGCGCCCGCCTCGGTCCGGTAGCAGTGGCTCACGCCGCACAGCTTGATCGGCAGGTCCTCCTCTTCGAGGATCTTGCCCGCGTGCAGCCCGCCCAGGGTGATCTCGGCGGTGGCGACCAGGTTCAGGTCGAAGTTCTCCACGCTGTAGATTTGGGTCTCTGGTCCGCGGGGGATGAACCCCACGCCCTGCAGCACCTCGCCCCGCGCCAGGTCGGGCGTGATGGTGGGCGTGAAGCCCTCCCGCATCAACAGGT
Source organism: Posidoniimonas corsicana (assembly GCF_007859765.1). NCBI lineage: Bacteria > Pseudomonadati > Planctomycetota > Planctomycetia > Pirellulales > Lacipirellulaceae > Posidoniimonas > Posidoniimonas corsicana. Next base: position 4,109,368 of record NZ_SIHJ01000001.1, on the reverse strand, counting down.
CGATCGTGTACCGCTGCAGCGCGAGCTCCAGCAGCACGGCCTCGTTGCGGAGGTAGTAGAAGCCCTGGCCCGCGACGTGCGACCCGCCCTCGAAGTCGATCAGGTCGTGCTGCTCGCCCAGCTCGACGTGGTCCAGCACGGGGAAGCTGGGCTGGCGGACCTCGAGATCGCCGCGGCGGATCTCGCGGCTGGCGTCCTCGCCGCCGCGGGGCGAGTCGGGGTGCGTCAGGTTGGGCATCGCGCGGTGGATGGCGTCGGCCTCGGCGCTGATGCGGTCGATTTGCGACTGCAACGCGTCCTTCTCCTCACGCAGCCGCCGGCCCTCTTCCTTGCGGGCCTCGCGTTCGTCGTTGTCCTTGGCCTTGCCGATGGACTTGCTGACCTCGTTGGCCTGGCGTGACTTCTCTTCGACCTCCTGCATCAGCGTCTTGCGCTCGCCGTCGAGCTGAACGAAGCGGGCCACGTCCGCCTTCACGCCCCGGACGTTGCAGTTCTCCTGAACCAGCTCCGGGTTTTCGATGATGTACCGCTTATCAAGCATCTTGTTTCAACCGCGTGTTTCGTTGCTTGTTGTTGATTGCCCCAACAATAGCAGCCCCTCCCCCGGGGAGATGGCCTCCCGCGGGCCGCGTCGCGGGTCGTTTGGAGCGGCCCGGACGCGTCGATTCACTATCAGCGATGTGGGAGTTTAACTCGCCGAGCCCAGCTCCAGCCAGAGTGCTGCGCTCGACCGCACTCCGCGGTGGAAGTCGGCCAGGCAGAACTTCTCGTTGGGGCTGTGGGTGTTGTCGTCGTCCAGGCCCCAGCCCAGGAGCAGCACGTCGGCGTCCAGCTTGCGGGCGAAGTCGTCGACGATGGGGATGGAGCCCCCTTCGCGGATGAACACCGGCTGGGTCCCGAACCCCTGCTCGATGGCCGCCGAGGCGGCCGCCATGTAGGGGCTGTCGAGCGGGAACTTGACCCCCGCCCCGCCGTGGTGATCGACGAGCTCCATCTTGATGCCCGGAGGGAGCTGCGGCTCGAGGAACTGCTTCAGGCCCTCGTAGACCTTGTCGAGCTTCTGGTTGGGGACCAGGCGGAAGCTGACCTTGGCGCCCGCCTTGGCGGGCAGCACGGTCTTGGCGCCGGCGCCCTGGTAGCCCCCCCAGATGCCGTTGACGTCGCAGGTTGGGCGGGCCCAGCGACGCTCGAGCGTGGTGTAGCCTTCTTCGCCCGACAGGCCGTCGACGGCGAGCTGCCGCTTGAACCGCTCCTCGTCAAACGGCAGGCCGGCGAACTCTTGCCGCTCGCGGTCTTCCAGCGGCACGACATCGTCGTAGAAGCCGGGGATCTGGATCCGTCCCTGCTCGTCGGTCAGCGAGCCGAGCAGCTTGGCCAGCGTGTTCACTGGGTTGGTCACCGCTCCGCCGAAGCTGCCCGAGTGCAGGTCCTGCTTGGGGCCGGTCAGCAGCACCTCGTAGTAGGCGATGCCGCGGAGGCCGTAGGTGATCGCCGGCACGCCGGGCGCGAACTGCCCGCTGTCGCTGATCACGACGCAGTCGCACGCCAGCTTGTCTTTGTTGGCTTCGATGAAGGGGCCGAGGTGCTCGCTGCCGACCTCCTCCTCGCCCTCGATCAGGAACTTGAGCTGCAGCGGCAGCTTCCCCTCGCAGGCCAGCACCGCCGCGGCGCCCTCCAGGTGGGTCAGCATCTGCCCCTTGTCGTCGGTGGCGCCCCGCGCGTAGACATTGCCGTCGCGGACGGTGGGCTCGAACGGCGGGGTGATCCACTCGTCCAGCGGGTCGGGCGGCTGCACATCGTAGTGGCCGTAGACCAACGCGACCGGCGCGCCGGGCACGGGGGGCGTCTCGGCGTAGACCAGCGGGTGCCCGTCGGTGGGGATCACCTCGGGCGTCAGGCCCATCTCCTTGATCCTGCCGGCGACCCACTCCGCCGCCCGCGCCACGTCCGCCTGGTGGGCCGGGTCGGCGCTCACGCTGGGGATGCGGAGCAGCTCGAAGAGTCGCCCCTCGCGGGCCTGTTGCTGCGAATCGAGGTAATCGGCAATCTTGCCCATAAACGCCGGCTAATGCTGGTTGGCTGGGGTGATGGCGCCCTGGCGGGCGCCGTGGTGAGTCGAGGATCGGTCTAATATACTGCGGTGTTTGGACAACCACCACCGCACACCCCCATTGCCGAGGCCCCTGATGGACGAGCAATCCGCTCACGAAGAACCGGGCGAAGGGGTCGTGGTCGCGCCGAAGAAGGCACCGCAGAAGGAGCGAGACCGGCCCCCGATCCCCAAGTACAACGTCGTGCTGTGGGACAGCGACGAGCACACCTACGAGTACGTGATCCTGATGCTCCGCGAGCTGTTCGGCTACACCACCGAGAAGTGCTTCAAGATGGCCGAGACGGTCGACCAGAAAGGCAAGGTGGTCGTGATCACCACCACCAAGGAGCACGCCGAACTCAAACGCGACCAGATCCACGCCTACGGCAAAGACGAGCACATGAAGAACTGCAAGGGGTCGATGACCGCGACGATTGAGGAAGCGAACTGATTGCGGATCTCGGATTGCTGATTGCAGATTGGAGTAAGTCCTGGGGCAAGATGGCGGGTGGGGGACTGAATGTCGAAGCAGGAAGAGTTTAAGCAGCGCACCAAGGCGTTTGGTCTGCGGGTGGTTAAATTGGTGCAGAGTCTGGGTGACGACCGGATCGGACGGGTGTTGGGCAACCAGCTGCTCCGTTCCGGCACGTCGGTTGGCGCAAACTACCGCGCGGCTTGCCGGGCTAGGTCGGCCGCCGAGTTTCGCGCGAAGCTGGGGATCTGCGAGGAGGAATGCGATGAGTCGATGTACTGGATCGAGCTGCTGGTGGATTCCGAATTGATAAGGGCAGAGCTTGTTGAGCCGTTGCTCGCCGAAGCAAACGAGTTGCTATCGATGATCGTGGCATCGATCAATACTTCAAGAAACAAGTAGTCCGCAATCCGCAATCCCCGATCCGCAATGCTACTCAAGACCCACACCCTCGGCTGCAAGGTTAACCAGTACGAGACCGAGTTCGTCCGCGAGGGGCTTGCTACCATCGGCTACCGTGACGCGGGCGACGGGGAGCAGGCCGACCTCTGCATCGTGAACACCTGCACGGTGACCGGCGAGGGCGACTCGAAGAGCCGGCAGGTGATCCGCCGGCTGGCGCGGGACAACCCGGCGTCGAAGATCGTGGTGATGGGCTGCTACGCGACCCGCGCGCCGGAAGAAGTGGCCGCGCTGCCCAACGTCACGGAGGTGCTGACCGACAAGCGGGAGCTGGGCGACCTGCTCGGCCGCTTCGGTGTGACCGACGTGCCGACCGGCGTGTCGGGCTTCGGGCAACGCCACCGCGCGTACGTGAAGGTGCAGGACGGCTGCCTGCTGCGTTGCAGCTTCTGCATCATCCCCCACGTGCGGCCCAAGCTGACCAGCAGGCCCCTGGAGCACATCGAGGACGAGGTCCGCCGGCTGGTCGACAACGGCTACCGCGAGGTGGTGCTGACCGGCATCCACCTGGGCCACTACGGCGTCGACTGGAACCGCGACCTGCCCAAGGAAGAGTGGACGCGGCTCGCGCACCTGGTCGAGCAGCTCGCCAGCATCGATGGCGACTTCCGCGTGCGCCTGTCCAGCATCGAGGCGACCGAAACCACCCGCGAGCTGATCGACGTCATGGCCGCGCACCCGGACAAGGTCGCGCCGCACCTGCACATCTCGATGCAGTCGGGCTCCGACAGCGTGCTGCGGCGGATGCGTCGCCGCTGGGGCTCGCAGCGGTTTGTCGACCGCTGCGGGTTGCTGCGTGAGCGGCTCGACCAGCCCGCCATCACCACCGACGTGATCGTCGGCTTCCCCGGCGAGACCGACGCCGAGTTCCAACAGACGGTCGACGTCTGCCGCCAGGCAGGGTTTTCCAAGATCCACGTGTTCCCGTTCAGCGCCCGCCGCGGCACCCCGGCCGCAACCATGCCCGACCAGCTGCCCGGCGACGTGAAGAAGGCCCGCGTGCACGAGCTGACCCGCGTCGAGCACGAGCTGCGGGACGCGTACTTCGAGAGCCTGGTGGGCCGCGAGCTGACCGTGCTGGTCGAGTCGCCGCTGGCCGAACCGGGCGGGCCGATGATCGGCACCGCCTGCCGCTACGCGCCCACGGTGCTGGCGCCCGTCACGGCGGGCGAGTTCGTCCGCGCGAGGGCGACTGGCGTGGCCGACGGCCGGTTAGCCGCCGCGCTCGTGTAGCGTGCGCATGGCCGATCGCCGGTAGACACCTGTGCGGGCGGGACGTGCACGGCTTCGCCGCCCCGGTGCTGAGCCCTTACTAAGCCGCGCACAAAAAAAGGCCCCGCGGAGATCCGCGGGGCCTTGTATTGAGTCAGCTAGCGCTGCCGCATCAGTCGCGGGGACGCACCACGCCGGTCAGGCCGGAGTAGTCGGCCCGGTCCTCTTCGTGCCACAGCGGGTGGCCCTGGCGGATCCGCTCGGCCAGGATCTCGAGCTTCTCGTCCGAACCGGCGGGCGCCGTGGTCGGGATGAACTCGTCGTCCTCGCGGGGCACAAAGTCCTCGTCGTGGCCGTACTTCAGGATGGCTTCGAATACATTCTTCAGGGTCGGGTCTGGCATCGCTTTATACTTTCTGTTCTGCGTCGGTGCGGCCAGACGCTGAGCGCCGACCGACTGGAATCAGGGCTTTAATACGTTGCGTATTCCGTTACGGATCGCCGTGGCTCGGGGATGCGGGGAGCATCCGGCCCGGCGGGAGGGCGTTTTCAGGTGGGGGAGGGAGGGCCGCTTCAGCGGGGGCCAAAAGCCCCGGGCCCGTTGTCGATCCTTGGTCGCCCGAATCAAGTAGCCGATTATTACCGGCGGGGTTTCAAAGTCAAGTTTTTTGTACCGCCATTTCCTGGGTTTCCACCCCGCTTGACACGCCCGTCAGCTAAACCTTGCCGCATGCGGTGACTTGACCGAGAGGACGTGGTTTGGTGAGGTTGTCCGCAGCGTCTGAGCCGGTCGGGCACAGCGCGCTTTTACGATTCACACCAACGCTGTTTTGTGCCGACGATCGCACGCCGAGGGCTGCTCGATGCATTGGATTCAAGAGACCGTGCGCCTCCGCGCGAAGCGGCGTGGCTGCCACCTAATTACCAGTGAGGTGCTGGATGCTGTGCCGGGCTTGCAGGAGCTCGAGGTCGGCATGCTGTGCGTGTTCATCCAGCACACATCGGCGTCGCTGACGCTCAACGAGAACGCGGACCCCGACGTGCGGGTCGACATGGAGATGGCGCTCTCGGCCATCGCGCCCGAGAGCATGCCGTACGTCCATACCTGCGAGGGGCCCGACGACATGCCGGCCCACGTGAAGTCGACCCTTACCGGCAGCAGCGTGATGGCGCCCATCTCGCGCGGGCGGCCAGCGCTGGGGACCTGGCAGGGGATCTACCTGTGCGAGCACCGCGACCACGCCAGCGGCCGGCAGCTGGTGGTCACCGCCTGGGGCAAGGCGGCGTCGGGCGGCTAGGCCGGCGCGCTCAACCGTTGGCCGATTCCAGGGCGCTCATCACCGCCAGCGCGACGTCGTCCCGCCACGGCCGTGCCATGACCTGCACGCCGATTGGCAGGCCGGCGCTGCCCGCCGCGTTCTGGCGCCGCAGCCGGTCCTCCACCGCCCACGCGCCGCTGCCCGCAGCCAGCTCGGCCCGCTCGTCTTCCGCGGTCACCTCGCCTACCGGCACGACGCCGGCCGGGGCGTCTAGCAGGTTGGCTAGGTAGCAGTGCGAGGCCTCGAGCAGCAGGTGGAGCGCCGACCCGTGACGCAGCGCGGGCAGCGTGTGCGGCGGGTTGATGACCGCGTCGACCGGGCGGCCGCCGAACGCCCCGTCGAGCTGTTCCCAGAACCGGGTGCGGTACGCGTCGGCCGCGGACGTGAGCTGCCAGTACTGGTCGGCCGAGCGGGGCCCCGTCAGCCGCAGCAGCTTCGCCAAGCCCGGCTGGCCGAACGCTGACAGCCCCAGCGCGATCGCGTTGCGGGCCGACTGCGGGTACTTGGCGAGCCGCAGCTGACGCCGCACCTGGCCGGTCTTCTTTCTGCCCTTCACCAGCCGCCCGAACGACCGCAGGCCGTCAGCCGAGATCAGGCCGAAGTAGACCCGCAGCATCTCATCGGGGTCCGGCATCGATACTCCGACCACGTCGGCGCCGAGGTCTGCCAGATGCCGTGCCGACTGCTCGACCGCGCGGCGGATCGCCGCGCACGGTGCGGCCACCCCGTTGTCCGTCCAGTAGACGACCCGCAGGCCGGCCACATCGACGTCGCGGTAGTCGGGCCACGGGGTGTTGCGCTCGTCGGACTGTTTGGGCGCCGCGGTCGGGTCAACGAGCACCCGCATAGCCAGGTCCGCGTCGGCGGTGGTGCGGCAGATTGGGCCGGGCTGAATAATCAGCGATCGCATGCCCGGCATCGTGCGCTTGGAGCCCTGGATGGTCAGCCGGCCGCTGGTCGGCTTGTAGCCCACCAGGCCGCAGCTGTGCGCCGGGTGGCGGGTGCTGCCGCCGAGGTCGCTCGCCAGGCCGAGCAGGCTCATGCCGGCCGCAACCGCGGTCGCCTCACCGCCGCTCGAACCGCCCGGCGAGCGCTCGGCGTCGGTGGGGTGCAGGGTGAGCCCGTACAGCGAGTTCTCACACTCGTGCAGCAGCATCCCCTGCGGCACGTTGGTCTTGCCGACGATCACCGCGCCCGCCGCGCGGAGCCGCCGCACGAGCGGCGAGTCGGCTTGGTCGGGGCCGGGGCTGAAGCCGGGGATGCCGAGCGTGGTCTCGCTGCCGGCGACCGCGAAGCAGTCCTTGATGGTGACCGGCAGCCCGTGCAGCGGGCCGAGCGGCTTGCCTGCCGCTTGCCGCGCGTCGGCGGCGTCGGCCTCGGCCAGCGCCGCCTCGCGGGGATGGGTGATAGCGTTGAGCGCAGGGTTGAGTCGGGCGATCTGCGCGAGGCACGCCTCGGTCGCCTCGCGGGAGGTGATCTCGCGGTTGGCGATCAGCCGCGCCGCCTCAGCGGCGCCGAGCGCGGGCAGGACTGAGTGGTCGGTGTCCGTCGTGGTCATAGACGCCTGGTTACGGGGGCGCCGGCGGGCCGGCTGGCTGAAACTCCCATCATAGTTGCCTGCCGGCTGCCGCCCTACCGCTAGTGGCGGGCGCAGTCGGCGCTCACGGAATGGGTCCCAAAATGCCGACCGGAGGTGGATAGCCGGCTGCCTCTTGTCGCTTATACGGCCGCGGAGTATTCTTGTTACAGCCGAGGTGAGATTGAGTCTCATCACGGTTTGCCCCGGAGATCTGACATGTCGGCCTTCGCCAATACCTCCACTTCGCCCACTCCCTCCGCGCCAGCCCCCGCGCTGCGTCTGCTGGGTGAGCTGCGCACGGGCGAAGCGGGTCGGGTCGCCGAGGTGGCGGTCGAGACTTCCGACGCCAGCCGGCTCAAGGCGTTGGGCGTTTGCGCCGGGCGGACCGTGCGGGTCGTGTCGGCCGGCAATCCTCTGATCGTGCAGGTTCTCAACTCACGGGTAGGGCTGTCCGCAGAGCTGGCCGCGCGTGTGACGCTGAGCACGTGTTAGTGCCCTCCCCGCCGCCGCCAGCATCCGGATAGACTGGCTGCCGACATGAGCAGCGCGAACCTTCCTGAACTGAATGTGATCTCCGGCCCCGGCGCGCGCCCGCGGTCCGAGAGCTTTACGGTTGCGCTGGTTGGCAATCCCAACGCCGGCAAGACGAGCCTGTTCAACCGCCTCACGGGGCTCCGGGCGCGGACCGCCAACTTCTCTGGCACCACGGTCGAGCACCGTGTGGGCGCGCTCCGCCTGCCCGAGCACACCGTGGTGCTGCTGGACCTGCCCGGCCTGTACACGCTGGAGGTCTCGACCCCGGACGAGCAGGTCGCCCGCGACGCGCTGTGCGGCGATCTCGCCGGGCACGAGGCGCCGGACGCGGTGCTGCTGGTGCTCGACTCGACCAACCTGTCGCGCAACCTGTTCCTGGCCGCCGAAGTGCTGGAGCTCAGCATCCCGACCGTGGTCGCGCTGACGATGAGCGATCTGGCCGACCGCCAGAAGCTGGAGATCGACCTCGACGTGCTGAGCGAGTCGCTGGGCTGCCCGGTGGCGGCGGTGTCGTCCAAGAACAAGACCGGGCTGGACGGGCTGCGCGCGGAGCTGGACGCGTTGCTGGGCCGGCTCGAGCCGCCGGCGTTCGACGCCGCGGCGGCCTGCGGATCGTGCTCGGGCTGCCGGTACTCCGACCGGTACGACTGGGCGGAGGCGGTTGGCGCCCGCGCGCTGCGTGGCGGCGTCGAGGCGCCCGCCCGCGTAACCGAACTGCTCGACTCGGTGCTGACCCACCGCGTGCTCGGCCTGGGGATCTTCGGCGTGGTGATGCTGGTCACGTTCCTGCTGATCTTCAGCCTGGCGACCGTGCCGATGGACCTGATCGACCAGCTGTTCGCGCTGACCGGCGCGACGATCGCCGAGTGGCTGCCGCCGGGCGACTTCAACAGCCTGATCACCGACGGCGTGATCGGCGGCGTCGGCGGCATGCTGGTGTTCCTGCCGCAGATCGCGATCCTGTTCTTTATGCTCGCGCTGCTGGAGGACTCTGGCTACCTGGCGCGGGCGGCGTTCGTGATGGACCGGCTGATGGCGCGGGTCGGCTTGCCCGGCAAGGCGTTTGTGCCGATGCTCTCCGCGCACGCGTGCGCGATCCCCGCGATCATGTCCGCCCGCGTAATCGAGGACCGCCGCGACCGGCTGGCGACCATCCTGGTGCTGCCGCTGATGACCTGCTCCGCCCGGCTGCCGGTGTACGCCATGGTGGCCGCGCTCCTGTTCGGCGACGCCTGGCTGAAGGGCGCGCTGCTGTTCGCGGCCAGCTACGTGCTGGGCATCGTGGCGGCGTTTGTGATGGCCTGGCTGTTCAAGGCGACGCTGCTGCCCGGCGACGCGCGGCCGCTGGTGATCGAGCTTCCCAACTACCGCCTCCCCTCGCTGCGCAACGCGCTGATCCAGACCGCCGCGCGGTGCTGGGCCTTTATCAAAAACGCCGGCACGGTGATCCTGCTGATCACCATCGTGATGTGGGCGCTGGCCACCTACCCCAAGACCGATCTGGCGGACCTGCCGGCGTCGGACCGGCAGCGGATCGAGGCGCTCGACGCCGATTCAGCCGACCTCGCCCTGCAGGAGGCGCAGCTCGAGCACTCACTGGCGGGCCGGATCGGAAAGGGAATTCAGCCGCTGTTCGCGCCGCTGGGGTTCGACTGGAAGACCAGCGTCGGCGTGGTCAGCTCGTTCGCCGCCCGCGAGGTTGTCGTGTCCACGCTGTCGGTGCTGTACGGGCTGGGGGACGAGCCGGAGGACGAGGACTCGTTGATCGGCGCCGTGCGGAACTCGCGCCACGCGGACGGCTCGCCCGTGTTCACCACCGCCACGTGCCTGAGTCTGCTGGTGTTCTACGTGCTGGCCATGCAGTGCCTGCCGACCCAGGCGGTCACCGCCCGCGAGACGGGCAGCTGGAAGTGGGCCGTGTTCCAGTTGGGCTACATGAGCGTGCTGGCCTACGCAGCCGCTTTTGTCACCTACCGCGCGGCCCTTGCGCTCACCGCCTGACGCGAGGCCCGGGCGGGCCGCCGCTTGCCGCCGCCGCCCGCGGCAACGAGAATCGGGCTGTCCCCCTTACGCCCCTCGTCCCGCTCGTCGCCCGGCCGCATGTCGTTCCGCCTGCTGACCTACAACATCCACAAGGGCATCGGCGGCGTCGACCGCCGCTACCGCCCGGAGCGGATCCAGCAGGTGCTCGACCACTACGCCGCGGACGTGGTGTTCCTGCAGGAGGTGGACGAGGGGGTCAAGCGTTCTCAGTTCCACCAGCAGGCGGAGATGCTGGCCGACCACTGCGGCTACCAATACCGCTGCTACCAGCGCAATGTGCGGGTGAAGGACGGGCACTACGGCAACGCGATCCTGAGCCGCTGGCCGCTGTCCGACGCGTGCGACCTGGACCTCACTATCCGCTTCAAGAAGCGGCGGCAGGCGCTGATGGCCCGCTGCTGGATGCCGCTCGACGGCGGCCACCGCACGGTGGGGCTGGTGAACGTGCACCTGGGGCTGGCCGGCTTCGAGCGCAAGCGGCAGCTCACGCGGCTGCACGCGTGCGACTTCCTGGGCGGGTTCGCCGCGCACACGCCGGTGGTCGTGGCGGGCGACTTCAACGACGTCTACAACGACCTGGGCCGCGTGGCGATGGCGCCGTGTGGCTACGAGTCGGCCGAGAAGAGCATCCGGACCTTCCCGGCCGCCGCGCCGGTGAGGGCGCTCGACCGGGTGTTCTACCGCGGCGACCTGGCCGCCGACGGGGCGTTCGCCGGGCGGATCGCCGTGGCGCGGCGCGCGTCCGACCACCTGCCGCTGATCGTCGATTTCCAGCTGACCGACTCCACACACGCGCATGAATGAGCTGCTGAACGACCTCTACCACGCCGCCACCGACTACTACGGCATCCTAGTTCTGGCCCACATCCTGCTGCAGCTGGGCATCGTCGCGCGCGTGATCATGCGGGGACTGCCGGTTGGCGTGTCGCTGGCGTGGGTGCTGGTGGTGGGCGGCTTCCCGGTGGCCGGCCCGCTGGTGTACCTGATGTTCGGCGAGCTGCGGCTGGGGTCCCGCCGCATCCAGCGGTTCAAGCTGCTGACCAAGCCGGTTGTGAAGTGGCTGGAGGAGCTGAGCGACTCGCACACGCAGCTCGACGCGTCGCACGGCGGGCAGCCGTTCGCGCAGCTCGCCGAGCGCACGCTCGGCTTCCCCCCGCTGTCCGGCGGGCGGATGACGCTGCTGCCTTCGTGGGGCGAGGTGTTCGACGCCATTCTTGAGGACATCGCCGACGCGGAAGAGACCGTGCTCATGGAGTTCTACATCTGGCACCCCGGAGGCCGCGCCGACGAGGTGGTGCAGGCGTTGATCGACGCCGCCGGGCGCGGCGTCAAGTGCCGCGTGCTGCTGGACGCGTTGGGCAGCCGCGACTTCCTCCGCGGGCCGACGCCCAAGCGGCTCCGCGACGCCGGCGTCGAGGTCCACGCCGCGCTGCCGGGCGGGCTTTGGAGGATGCTGTTCGTCCGCTTCGACCTGCGGCTGCACCGCAAGAACGTGATCATCGACGGGCAGGTCGCGTTCACCGGCAGCATGAACCTGGTTGACCCGCGGTACTTCAAGCAGGACTCGGGCGTGGGGCAGTGGATCGACGCCATGACCCGCATCGAGGGCCCGCCGGTCAAGGCGATGGCCATCACGTTCCTGGCGGACTGGAGCGTCGAGGTCGGTGAGGACATCGAGGAGCTGAAACTGCTCAGCGGCCCCTACCCGCTTCCCCCGGCCGGCGACTGCGTGGTGCAGGCGGTGCCGTCCGGCCCGGCGTACGGGCAGAACGCGATGGAGCGGGCGCTGGTCATGGCGGTCTACTCCGCCCGCGAGGAGGTGGTGCTCACCACGCCCTACTTTGTTCCGGACGAGCCGATGCAGATGGCCCTGGCCAGCGCGGCGCTGCGGGGCGTGGAGGTGACCCTGGTGGTGCCGGCGCGGGTCGACTCGCTGCTCGTGCGGTTCGCCAGCAACGCGTTCTACGCCGAGCTGATCCGCGCGGGCGTGCGGGTCCGGCTGTTCGACGGCGGGCTGCTGCACACCAAGAGCGTCACGGTGGACGGCCACTGGTGCCTGTTCGGTTCGCTCAACCTCGACCCCCGCAGCCTGCACCTCAACTTCGAGCTCACGCTGGGCGTCTACGACGATGGCTTCACCCGCCAGCTCCGGGCGCTGCAAGGCGAGTACATCGAGAGCTCCCAGCCGCTCACGCTCGAGGCGCTCATCAACCGCCCCCCGCTGGTGCACCTGGCGGAGAACGTGGCGCGGCTGGTCGCCCCGCTGCTGTGACGCCCGCCCCGGCTACTTGAGGTACCGATTGGTGACCGCGGTCCGCTGCGGCGCCTCAGGCCCCAGGGCCACGCCCAGCCAGCCGTCGTCGATCAGCAGCTGCGTGACCATCAACCCCGCCAGCGTGCGGCGCTGCTCGGGCGTCGAGGCCGCGACCGCCAGCGTCCGCCCGGGCGGCATGATCTTGCCAAACACCGCGTGCAGCTGCGCCCGCCGCCCGGACCGCATCCGGCCCTCGATCTGCACCGGGTCGGCCTGGTCAAGCCACACGCCGTCGATCGTCGCCCGCGGGTGGAAGTACGCGTGCACGATGAAGTCCTGGAAGCGGGCGTTGTCGACCCGCAGCCGGTCGAAAGCCAGCACCAGCTCGATGTGCCCGTCGCCCAGCGCGACCCGCGCCGGCTGCTCGGCCGCGAAGTCGAACTCAACCACCCGGTCCTGCGGCTCGCCCGCGGGCAGGTCGACCGACAGACGCTCGGCGACCACGGCCCGCAGCTCTTCCGGGGTGAGGGTCCCGCGGCCCAGGTCCATGCCGTCCAGCGCGTTGTTCAGCATCGACTCGTGCAGCTGCATGCTGAACAGGCTGTCGGCCGGCGCCCGGTTGCGGGGCGTGTGGGAGGCGAGCTGGCGGTTGTTGGCGAACCGCAGCCGCGCGATCAGACGCTGCTCGGTCGTGCGGACCTCGATCGGCTCGACCTCCAGCCGCAGCGACTCGGCCCGCGCCAGGACCGCCCGCTCGTACCGCTGCTGCAGCTTGGCGACGAACGCGTCGGCCTGCTCGTCGAGCTCGCCGCTCACCCGGGCGCCGACTCGCGACTCGGTCTCCCAGCGCGCGCGGCCCTGGTTGCGGCGGAACTCCTCCTGCGCCCGCGAGCGGACCAGGCTCGACACCAGCGGCACGCCGTCGAAGTTGGTGCGGATGCCCAGCAGCTGCGACTGGCTCTCGGCGAAGCAGTCGGCGGCGTAGGTCTCCACACCGCGGCGGTGGATCACCAGCGGCTTTTGGGCGACGAACGCGGTGTCGCCGTGCGTGCTGAGCTGAGCGGGGCCGCCGTCCGCCACGGTGCGCGCGGTCACGGCGCCACGCGCCTCCAGCGTGATCCGCCACGCCCGCGGGTCGGGCGTGAGCCGCAGGCGGATGTCGGTGCTGGTGAGCGCGGACCCGCGAACCGGCGTCCCGGCGATCCGCTCGGCCACCGGCTGCGCCTCGGGCTGCGGCTGTGGCAGCAGCCGCTGCAGCAGGTGGGCGGCGAGCGCCACCCGCACGTTGGCGTTGCGGTAGTTCTGCTCGATCTGGCTGGCCAGCTGCTGGTGCCCCTCGGCCGCCGACCGGCGGAGCAGGTTCCGCCGCGTCGCGATCCGCTCGGCGAGCTCTGGGTTGGGCTTCAGCTCGTAGAGCTCTAGGTCGTTCACCAGCCGCGGCACGTCGACGTGGTCGACCGCCGCCAGGTGCAGCTCGTCGGTCAACGCGGCCACCACGCCGGTGGACGTGAACGTGCGCTGCTGGTCGTCCAGGCTGTCGGCGGCCAGCCGCGCGAGGATCTCACGTGCCAGGTCGCGCCGCGCCTGCCCGTTGTCGGCGCGCGGCGCGTCGAGCGCCCGCTCGAGCTGCATCAGCTTGAGGTAGCGCCGCCAGCCGTCCCCCTCGTGCGAGGCCCCCACCTGCGCGGCGAAGCGGCGGAGCCGGCGGCGGAGTTCTTGGTTCGACTTGTCCGCGTCCGCGGTCGCGACCAGCGCGTCCCGCTCCTTGAGCTGCGCGGCGATCCGCCAGGTGGGCGCCCGGCGCAGCACCGCGTAGGCGGCCTTGCGGAGCTCAACCCGCGCCCGGGCGGAGCGGAAGTGCTCGGCCTCGGCCAGGCCGCGTTCCGCGTGCCGGGCAAAGGCGTCGGCGCCGGCCGCGTAGCCGTCGGCGGCCGGTTCGGCGCCGGTGGTCAGCAGGTCGAGTTGCCTGAGCGCCTCGCGCGCCCACGCCTCGCAGTCCGGCAGGTCGAGCAACGCCGTCAGCTCCGAGCGCAGCAGGCTGTCGGGCGAGGAGGCCTGGTCCTCGAGGCGGATATCGTCCAGCAGCCCGTCGAGCGAGTCACGCTGGCGGATCGTCAGCTTCGGGCGGGCGTGTCGGGCGGAGTCGTTCACCATGGCCAGGCGGTCGCCGGGCGCAACACGGATCGGGCCGGTCAGCCCGGCCGGCGAGCGGATGATCTCCGGCTCGGCGGGCGGCTGCAGGCGGGCCAGGCGATCGACCAGCGGGCGGAGATCGATCCGCCGGGCGGCCTCGTTGTGGGCCCGGCCGATCGCCGCGCCGCCGCGGCGGATGGCGCCGAGGGTGTCAGCCCCGAACAGCCGCCACGGCTGCGCGTCACGCGCGGTCCACAGCGGCCGGGCGGGCGCCAGGGCAACCAGCTCCGACGCCTGCGCGTGCAGAGGAAGCGGCACGCGGACAGGGCCGGGGGTCGCTTCCACGTAGTTGGATGTTTGGGGCAGCAACGCCGCCAGCGAGGGGCGGTAGCCGGCCTCGCGGGCCGTGGCGACCATCCGTGGGGCGGGTCGGCAGGGGACCGCCGCCGCCGTGATCGACCGGGGCGCGTACCGGGGGCGCTCGGGTTTGCTGTCGACGCACAGTTCGAGCGCCACCCAGCTGAGCGTCAGCGCGCCCGCGGCGAGGGTGTAGAGGGCGTAGGGTGCGATCTCAATCCGTTTCGATTCCATTGCAACGATCCGTGTTGCGGTGCGCACCCGGCCTAGCTACCCGGCTGGGCAGATGCGCACTCCTATCCTGCATCCAAGGGATGGATCGGCAGGATGGGTTGGATAGTTAAGTTGCGGTAAGGAATCCGCATAACCCGTGCCGATGGATTGAGTAGAAGGCGCCGGGCCCGAGCAGGGCGCCGCTGCGCACGCACTGAATCCTACGCAACCAACGCCCCAGTCAGAATGACCAAACTCCTCGCCATCGCAATCGGCGGCGCCTTGGGCGCCCTCTGCCGGCACGGAGTCGGGATGGCCCTGCTGGGGACGCGGTTCGCCTACGCGACGCTGGTTGTCAACGTAGCCGGGTGCTTCGTGCTGGGCGCCCTCGTCCACGACGGCTTCGCGTCGAACGGGCGGCTGTCCATGCTGTCCCACCCGGCGGTGACCGTGGGCTTCCTCGGCGCGCTGACTACCTTCTCGACGTTCGGCCTGCAGACGGTGCTGTACCTTGAGCAGCGCGAGTGGGGTCTGGCGGCGGCGAATGTGCTAAGCAACCTGGTGATCGGCCTAGCGGCGACCGCCGCCGGCGTCGCGCTGGCCCGCGCGCTCGCCGCGCCGTCGGCCTGAGCGCAATAAAAAAGGCGGCGGCGCCACTTGGCGCCGCCGCCCAAACTCCCGTGCATCGCTGCCGTGGGGCGTTGTTACTTCAGCTCGATCTTACGCGGCTGGGACTCGGGGGTCTTGGCGACCGAGACCTTCAGCACTCCGTCGGCCAGGCCGGCCTCGATCGACTCGGGGTCGACCGTGTCGGGCAACGTGATGGTCCGGGTGACCTTCCCGAAGCCGCGTTCGTTGTGCTGGTACTTCTGATCGCCGTGCGACCGCTCCAGCGCGATGGTCAGCACGCCCTTGTCGAAGGTGACGTCCACCGCGTCGCGGGCGACGCCAGGCGCGTCGACCTCGATGAAGTACCGGTCGTCCTCTTCCCACAGCGACGCGGGCGCCCGCCACGCGGACAGGCCGCGGTTGGCCGGACCCTGGCCGAAGAACTGGTTGAAGAGGGTGTCGACCTCAGCGAGCGAGCCGGGGAAGACTTCCGACAGACGATTCTTGTGGGTGGTGTTCTGCATGGTCCACTCCTGTGTATGAGAGAAACGGGGTTGGTTTCGATGGGCTCTCAGCGGCCACGCAGAAGGGAAATGCAACCTCGGCGCCAATTCTCCGTTGTGGATTTAAGTTGTTTTTTGGTAATGATTTGCGTTTTATACCGTCGCAGCGGTCGCCCGGGGCGTCGCCATTTTGGCAGTCGATGGCCTGTGTCGCCACCTAGTGGAGAAGGTTTGCGACTGCCAAAATGGCAATCGCAGGCAATACCGGCCGCCAACGGCGTTTATCGCGCAGCAATGCGCTTACGGAGGGGGAGAACCGGCTCTTGGGCGACGAGGCCGCTGTGCTACGCGGTCTGCTTGGAGGTCGCGACGTACGAGCCGGCAAATACTACCCTTGGCCGGTCTTCGACGACGCCGTGATCGATCTCGATCGCCAGATCCAGCTTCGCCTGGCCCTTCTCGGCCAACATCTCCGCGAAATACGCCCGCTGGGCGTCGGTCACCATCCGGCAGCGGGCCACGATGCTGGGCGAGTCGACCGGGCGGTGGTACTTGATCGTGCTGCGGCGGATGACGATCACCGCCTCGGGGTCGAGCGGCTGCACCTCCAGGTAGGTGGCGCCCCAACCGGTGATGGTGCACAACGCGTTCAGGCTGCCCGCGAACGCGGTGGCCTGGTGGTTGTGGTTGAGCTCCAGCGGGCAAGACATCACCAGCGCGCCGTCGTCGATTCCCTCGACCACCACCCCCAGCTTCTGGCAGATGGGGATCTCGGTGTTGATCACCTGCTGGAGCTGCGCGAGCCGGGGATCGGGAAGGGGCGCCCGGGGCGGCGTCGCGTTCAGATCGGGCATCGGTCGCCGGCTCGGGGGGACGTCTGGGGGAGCTGCCTATGCTAGCCAATCTGCGGTCCGGCGGCCACCGCCGGTCACCGCTTCCACAGCAGCAGCACCGAGTAGTTGGTGTTGTGCGGGTTGACGCCGTCGGAGTTGCTGTCGAAGCGGTCGGTCAGCGAGAACTTCAGGCTGGTGTTCGACGGCTGCGAGAGCTGGATCTGCCAGCTGATGTCGCTGACCAGACGGTAGCTGTTCAGATCGCCCCACTCAGGGAAGTAGTCCAGCTTGGCGTTGAAGGTCTGGGAGTCGGAGATCTTCTGCTCCCAGTTGAGGCCGCCCTGCGCTTCCGGCACCCACTCGTCGCGGACGCCGCCGAACTTGCGGATGGCTCCTGAACCGAGGCTCAACGCCAGCTTCACGTCGTCGGCGTCGAAGAACTGGTAGCCCACACCCAGGTTGACGTTCATGCTCAGGTCGAACGCCTGGTACCGGTCGTAGAACGACTGGTTGTTGAAGTACAGCGTCCACGGCGACTTGCCGAACAGCCAGTCGTACCGGAAGTCGAGCCGGGCGTTGTTCTGCGTCTCTTCGCCGTCGCTCTTCGTGCGGTTGTGGTAGAGGCTGGTGTCCAGCTTGCCGCGGTCGGTCTTGCGCTTGAGGTAGCCGCCCGCGCGGGTGCTGAGCGTGTCGCCCGTGCCGCTTGAGCCGTTGAGTCCGAACTCCACGCCCGTGTCCCAGGGGGTGGGTCCGAACCAGTAGGTCGGGGTGTACCACTGCGGGCCCGGCTCGGGCTCGGGAACGCTGGGCTGGACGATCTCCGGGATCAGGTCCGCCGACAGTTCTTCGACGGGGGGCTCCATGGAGGGCGGTTCCTCCAAGGACGGTTCGGCCGACGCGGCAGCGGGTGCGGCCAGCTCGGGCGCCGGGGCTTCTTCGGCAGCCGGTTCGGGCGCAGGGGTGGGCGCCGGCAGCTCCGCCGGGTCGGCCATCGCGACGGTCGCCGCCAGTTCAGGCGGGGGCGGCAGCCGGCGGATCTCCTGCGCATGACCGGTGTGGGCGGTCAGCAGGCAGGCTGCTAGCAGCAGGGTTGTGGCGGCCGTTCGACGCATACACGTACTAGTGGGGGCAGCAGGCACGGGTAGGCGGGACTTGTAGCAGAGCCCCCGCGATCACCCAAGGCGGATGACAGACGGCCGCCGACCGGCTGCGGATCGATGCAACAAAAAAAAGGCGGGCCGGAACCAAGGGTTCCGGCCCGCCAGGGTCTTCAGCTAGCGTCGCTTGTTAGCGCCTCAGTTGCAGCCGCACGGGGCGGGCTCGGCGCAACCGCCGCAGCCACCGCCACAGGCGGGGACCTCGACGGTCTGGGCGACCATCTTGCAAACCTTAACCGGCACTTCCTTGGTGACCGTCTGAGGGACGCAGACCGTGTAGGTCTGGGTCTTCTCTTCCGGCACGCAGTCGTAGGTGGTGACGGTGTAGGTGCGGGTCTTCTCGACGGGGACGCACTTGGTGACGGTAACCGTCTTGGTGCGCTCCTCGGGGACCATCTTGCAGACCTTGTAGGTCTTGGTGCGCTCCTCGGGGACGCACTTGGTGACGGTAACCGTCTTGGTGCGCTCCTCGGGGACCATCTTGCAGACCTTGTAGGTCTTGGTGCGCTCTTCGGGGACGCACTTGGTGACGGAGACCGTCTTGGTGCGCTCCTCGTCGACGTAGTTGCACACCTTAACCGTCTTGGTGCGCTCCTCGGGGACCATCGTGCAGACGGTGTAGGTGTACGGGACCTCTTCGGTCACGCACTCGTAGGTGGTGCAGGGGACCTCTTTGGTCTCGCAGCCGCCAACCCAGACGCGCTTGCACACGGTGCGGGTGCCGCAGCCGCAGCCGCCGCAGCCGCTCTCGCAACCGCAGCCGCTGTCACAGCCACCGCAGCTGCCGCAGCCATCGCTCGAACCGCCGCAGCCAACCTCAACCATCTGGGTTTCCCAGTGGCCGGTGTTGACGGTCACGGTGCGGGTCGTCTCGACGGGGACGCGCTTGGTGACGGTGCGGGTGCCGGTCTTCTCTTCCTGCTGAGGAACGTTGACCGTGTAGGTGACTTCCTTCTCGCTGTACTGAGGAACCTTAACCGTGTAGGTGACTTCCTTCTCCTCGGTCGTGGGGACCATGACCGTGTAGGTCGAGGTCTTTTCCTCGTAGGAGGGGACCATCACGGTGTAGGTGACTTCCTTCTCCTCCGACGTGGGAACCATGACCGTGTAGGTCGAGGTCTTCTCCTCGTAGGTCGGGACGTGCACCGTGTAGGTGACTTCCTTCTCCTCGGTCTGCGGCTCCATCACGGTGTAGGTGGAGGTCTTCTCCTCGGTGCGAGGGACCCGCTTGTACACGGTGTAGGTGCGCTCACGCTGCTCCTGCACGTACTCGGTGGACGTGACCGTCTTCATCACGGTCTCGTACGTCGGGACGTACGTCGTCTTGGTGGTCGTGCCGCAGCCGCAATCGGCCGCCGCGTCACCACAACCGCCGCCGCAGTCGCTGCTGGCCGCGGCGCAACCGCAGTCGGCGCTAGCCGAACCACAGCCGCAGCCCGCCCAAGCCTGGGTGGTTGCAACCAGCAGGGCGAATGCTGGCAGCAACGCTAGGGTCGCACGTCTCATCACTGTTGTCCTCCATCGAACGGTTAAAGAAAGAACGGTTGCCCTTCCCCGGCAGACTGCCGGCGGAGGGGGTCTAAGTTTCATTGCAAACAGGGCCGGGGGAGTCGCCTCGCCCGCGGCATGGTTGGCCGGAATCCCTCGCGGCTTCCCGTTTTTCGCATGCCCCCCAATCGTAATCGATTCCCCAGCCCGTTGTAGTGGCTGTATGGGTAATTCACGCTATTTTTGCCGCTTGGGCTGAAGCGTACGTTGCGGGTGACGCGATGCTCCAGGGAATCAACCCGTCGTGCGGCAGAAGAATTGATGAGGAGCCCCTAGACCGAGGACGATCCGCACAATCACCGGCAGGTTGGTTGCTATTCAACCGATTGGTTGACCGCCGACCTGCATACTGCCGAAGCGTGGCCGGTCACTGCGTCGGGCGTGATCGAGGCAGCATCGCTTCCGCCCCCCTGCGGGGGGAAGTGAGAGGACCTTGCGCACAAAAAAAGCCCGCCCGGCTGCTGCTCAGCCGAGCGGGCTCTTGTTCGCTTCACTGCTTACTGCAGGACCTTCAGCAGCTCGATCTTGAACACCAGCGTCGCGCCGGGACCAATCACGGGCGGGGCGCCACGTTCGCCGTAGGCCAGGTTGCTGGGGATGAACACCTCGACCTTGCCGCCCTCTTTCATGAGCTGCAGCATCTCGGTCCAGCCGCTGATCACGCCGTTGACCGGGAACTCGGCCGGCGCGCCGCGCTTGTACGAGCTGTCGAAGACGGTGCCGTCGATCAGCGTGCCCTCGTAGTGGCAGCTCACGGTGCTGCTGGCGGTGGGCGAGTCGCCGGTTCCCTCTTCCAGGACGCGGTACTGGAGCCCGGAAGCGGTGGTCTGGATGCCGTCCTTCTTCGCGTTATCTGCGAGGAACGCTGCGCCGGCTTCTTTGTTCTTCTCGGATTCGCTGGCCATTTCTTTCTGGGCCCTTTCGTTCATTTGTTGGTCGAAGCGGGTCATCACCGCCTGGATCTGTTCGTTCGACATACGGGGCTGCGCCTTGGTGAGGGCGTCCCGGATGCCGGCCATCAGGTGGTTGGGGTCCACCGGCACCTGCTTCTGCAGCAGGTCGCGGCCCATAAACAGGCCGATCGCGTAGCTGACGTCCTGCTCGAAGGTGGGTTGCTGAGCCGTGGCCCCGGGCCGGCCCGCGGGCAGCGGGTCCTGAGCGGTGGCCGAGAGCGGTTGCCCCGCTGCGGCTGTCAGCAAAATCGGACCAACAAGGGCGTGCCATCGCCTGCGCATAGTCAAGTTTCCTGCGGCGGTACAAGTGTTTAGAGGGGTAGAGCTTAACAGTTGTGCCGGAGGGTCGTCAGGGGGCTGGGCCCAGCGGTCGGGCAGCCGTTGCCCGAATGGTGGGAATAACCACAGACGCCGCTTACAATTGGGGTACAAAGAGTTAAGGGCACGCCGAGACCGGCCAATTCCCCCTCCGACGAGGGGGCCATGGTCTGTGCGTACCCAGCAGCACTTAACCCAGTCACCGCCCCCGACTCGTCCTGCCGTCGATGCGACACCGCACCGCCTTCACCCTAGTCGAACTGCTGGTGGTGATCGCCATCATCGGAGTGCTGATCTCGCTGCTGCTGCCAGCGGTGCAGGCCGCCCGCGAGTCGGCGCGGCGGGTGCAGTGCGTTAACAACCTGAAGCAGCTCGCGCTCTCGACCCTCAACTACGAGGACTCGAACAAGATACTCCCCAGCGCGGGGCACTACGCCGCGCCCGAGGAGGCGGTCTATTACTCGTACAGCGACTGGCGGGTAGATCTCAAATCGGGGTCCAACCACAGTTGGTTGTGCGACCTGCTGCCGTACCTTGAAGAGGGCCCGCTTCACGACAAGCTGAACCTCAACCGGCACGTGGCGCTATCCGACGCAGACACACTCGCCGCGCAGCCGCCCGGCCTGCTCTGTCCCAGCGACGCCGGGCAGGGGCGCCTGTTCGAAACCCCGTCCGGCTTCGGCGGCGCGCGACATGGCGCCGCCTTTGGCAAGGCCAATTATGCGGCCTACTCCAACCCCTTCCACGCTGACAGCTATTTCCGCTCCGGGCCGATCGCCGTCTACGGCATGCGGCTCCGCAAGGTGCTCGACGGCACGAGCGCCACGCTGATGCAGGCCGAGATCCGCACCCGCGACGACCCGGCCGACCAACGCGGGGCGTGGATGCTGGGCTGGGCGGGAGCATCGCTGCTGGCGATGGACCTGCACCCGCAGTATTACGGCAATCCCAATACCAAGCAGGCCACCAGCCTGTCGGTTGACTACACCCCCAACACCAACTCGCTCGGGCTGACCCAGTACCCCAACGGACCGCAGCCCGACGTGCTGTACGAGTGCCCCGAACCTGGGCTCGCGCAGCTCGAGGGGATGCCCTGCAACGACCAATTCTACGGGTACATCTCGGCTGCGCCGCGGAGCCAGCATCCGGGCGGCGTGAACGCGGCGTTCCTGGACGGCCATGTCGAGTTCCTGCCGAACAACATCGACGAACTCGCAATGCACTACATGATCTCGGTGGCGGACGGCGCCGTGATCGTCGTCCGCGACTAGCGCCCCAGCGGGCCATTCCCCCTCTTATGCCTGATACCGCGCCCCGCCGCCGGCCCCTCCTGCCCTACACAATGCTAGCGATCGGCATCGCGGCGGTAGTGGTGGGCCTATTCTGGAAGAGCATCGTCCCTGACTCGGCATTCTGGTCCGAGCAGCAGGCCGAGGAGTACCAGCAGGCGTACGCGGCTGCCCACGAGGCCTCGATCCACGGCGCGTCCGAGGGCGGATTGAGCCTGGACGAGACCCGCGCCAACTTCCAGGCCAAGCAGCAGCAGCTCGCCACCGCCCGGCAGGCCCGCGGCGTTTGGGGTAAGATCATCGCCGTCGGCGGTGTTTCGCTGGCGGCCGCGGGCGCCTGGCTGCTGCGGGCGTCGGACTCGGCCGGCTAACCGCTCCGCCCCCCGAATCCCTCTTCGCCGCCCCGTTATGCGACGCTCCTACCTGGCCCCTATCGCCTGCATCGCCTCCGGACTTGCGGTGATTGTGGGGTCGATCATCCTGCAGCAGACCCCCAACCCCAATGCGGTCTGGACGCCGGAGAAGGTGGCCGAGTACCAGCAGGTCTACGATGAGCTGATGGACCTGGTCGGCCGGCAGGACATCCCGCGGGACGACCCGCGGCGGGTGGCGGTGGAGCAGCGGTACAGCGAGCTGCAGGAAGAACTGAACCAGGCCCGGGGGCCGGCGGTCGTAGTGGGGATGGTGCTGCAGATGCTGGGAGTCGGGCTGGGCCTGGTGGGCTCGATCTGGCTCATCGTGCGGCAAAATCAGGCCGCCGATCAAGCCGGATCCGGCTAGACGCCCGCCGCAAACCCAACCATGATAGAGGGTTTGACGATCGCGGCTGACCGCTCGCAGGCGCCGCTTACCCCCGTTCACGTCTCTCAATCCGCCGGCCCGCATGTCGTCCTACAACCTCACGCACCTCAAGCAGCTCGAAGCCGAGAGCATCCACATCATCCGCGAGGTGGCCGCCGAGTTCGACAACCCGGTGATGCTGTACTCGGTGGGCAAGGACTCCGCCTGCATGGTCCGCCTAGCGGAGAAGGCGTTTGCGCCCGGCAAGCCGCCGTTCCCGCTGATGCACGTCGACACGACGTGGAAGTTCAAGGAGATGATCGAGTACCGGGACAACTACGTCCGCAACCAGTTGGGCTGGGATCTGATCGTCCACATCAACGAGCAAGGCGTGAAGGACGGCGTCGGCCCGTTCACCCACGGTTCGGACGTGCACACCCGCATCATGAAGACGGTCGCCCTGAAGCAGGCGCTCGACAAGCACAAGTTCGACGCCGCGTTCGGCGGCGCCCGCCGCGACGAGGAGAAGTCGCGCGCTAAGGAGCGCGTCTACAGCTTCCGCGACAAGAACCACGCCTGGGACCCCAAGAACCAACGCCCGGAGCTGTGGAACCTGTACAACGGCCGCGTGAAGAAGGGCGAGAGCATCCGGGTGTTCCCGCTGTCCAATTGGACCGAGCTGGATGTGTGGCAGTACATCCACCTGGAGCAGATCCCAATCCCGGAGCTCTACTTCGCTAAGAAGCGGCCGGTGGTCAACAAGGACGGCACCCTGATATTCGTCAACGACGACCGCATGCCGATCGAAGAGGGCGATGTGGTTGAAGAGAAGATGGTCCGCTTCCGCACGCTCGGCTGCTACCCGCTGACGGGCGCTGTCGAGAGCACCGCGACCACGCTGCCGGAGATCATCCAGGAGATGCTGCTCACCACCACCAGCGAACGCCAGGGCCGCGTCATCGACCACGATCAGGCGGGCTCGATGGAAGAGAAGAAAAAAGAAGGGTACTTCTGATTCAGGCGGAAGCCGTGCACCGTCTCACAAGCACATGAACAGAGTGCTTCACCGTGTCGGCCAGTCAGGCGTGCAAAAACATTGGTGCATTCCATGCACCCCACTGTCTAAGTTCGGATTAACCACAGAGAACACAGAGGCCACAGAGACGGTTGTCGTGAGGCGAAGCGAATGAACGCGGCTTGGAAGTGATTCTCGCGGATCACCCCTCCACCGCGTCCCCTTCCCCTCCGTGTGCTCTGTGCCCTCTGTGGTGAACCCCATGAGTCATCAGTCAGACCTGATCGCCACCGACATCGACGCGTACCTCGAGCAGCACGAGAACAAGGAGCTCCTCCGGTTCCTGACCTGCGGCTCCGTGGACGACGGCAAGAGCACGCTCATCGGCAAGCTGCTCTACGAGTCGAAGATGATCTACGAGGACCAGCTCGCCGCGATCGAGCAGGCCAGCGCCACCCACGGCACCACCGGCGGTGAGTTCGACCCCGCGCTGCTGACCGACGGGCTTAAGGCCGAGCGGGAGCAGGGCATCACGATCGACGTGGCGTACCGGTACTTCTCCACCGCCAAACGCAAGTTCATCATCGCTGACTGCCCGGGCCACGAGCAGTACACCCGCAACATGGCCACCGGCGCCAGCACGTGCGACCTGGCGATCATCCTGGTCGACGCGCGGCCCGACCACGGCGTGATGACGCAGACCAAGCGGCACTCGTTCATCGTGTCGCTCCTCGGCATCAAGCACGTGCTGATCGCGGTGAACAAGATGGACCTGGTCGGCTGGTCGGAGGAGCGGTTCGAGGAGATTAAACGCGACTACCGCGAGTTTGCCACCCGCCTGGACATGCCGGACCAGCACTTCATCCCGATCAGCGCGCTCAAGGGTGACAACCTGATCGAACGCAGCGCCAACACGCCGTGGTACGAGGGCTCGACCCTCATGCACCACCTGGAGAACGTGCACATCGCGTCGGACCGGAACCTGATCGACTTCCGGCTGCCAGTGCAGTACGTGAACCGCCCGAATCTCGACTTCCGCGGCTTCTGCGGCACCATCGCGTCGGGCCGCGTGAAGAAGGGCGATGAGATCATCGCGCTGCCCTCCAAGAAGCGGACCCGCGTCAAGTCGATCGTCACCTACGACGGCGAACTCCAGGAGGCGTTCGCGCCGCTGGCCATCACGCTCACCACCGAGGACGAGGTGGACATCAGCCGCGGCGACATGATCGTGCGGCCGGAGAACGTGCCGACCGTGGCCGACAAGTTCGACGCCACGCTGGT
The DNA here is from genome assembly GCF_007859765.1 of Posidoniimonas corsicana. Lineage (NCBI taxonomy): Bacteria > Pseudomonadati > Planctomycetota > Planctomycetia > Pirellulales > Lacipirellulaceae > Posidoniimonas > Posidoniimonas corsicana. Next base: position 4,084,412 of record NZ_SIHJ01000001.1, on the reverse strand, counting down.
CTGGATGGACGAATCCGCCATGACGCCCGGCAAGGAATACTTCATCAAGCACGGCGCCAAGGTCACGCCGGGCCGCATCAGCACGCTCCGCTACAAGATCGACGTCAATACGCTGCACCGCAGCCCCACGCCCACCCTGGCGCTCAACGAGATCGGCCGCGCCGAGCTGCAGCTCAACGCGCCCATCGCGCTGGACAGCTACAAGCGGAACAAGGGCACCGGCGCGTTCATCATCATCGACCAGGTGACCAACGTCACCGTGGGCGCCGGCATGATCCTCGACCGCAAGGCCGACGAGCCCAGCGACTCGTGGGACAAGGAGGCCGCCGAGGGCCTCCAGGCCCGCATCAGCGCCGTCACGCCCGACGAGCGGGCGGCCCGCTACGGCCAGCGGGCGGTGACCGTGCTGCTGACCGGCCTGCCGGCCAGCGGCAAGACGCCCATCGCCAACGCGGTGGAGCGGCTGCTGTTCGACCAGGGCAGGGCGGTTGCGGTGATCGACGGGCAGAACATGCGCCGCGGCCTGAGCCGCGACCTGGGCTTCACCGCCGAGGACCGCAGCGAAAACCTCCGCCGCGCTAGCGAGGTCGCCAAGACGCTCAACAATGCCGGCCTGATCACCATCGCGGCGTTCGTCGCCCCGCACGAGGCGGTCCGTCAGAAGGCGGCCGAGTCGATCGGCGAGGGCCGGTTCCTGGTGGCCCACTGCTCAGCCCCGGTCGAGTGGTGCCGCGAGCAGGACGAGCAGGGCGTGTACGCCAAGGCCGACGCCGGCGAGATCGCCGACTTCCCCGGCGTCACCGCCGAGTACGAGGCCCCCCAAAACCCCGACGTGGTGCTGCCGTTGCACGAATCGTCCATTGAGGAGTGCGCGGCGAAGGTTGTCGAGCTGCTGGAAGGCCGCGGGCTGCTAGGGTAGGCGCTCAGCCTCCACGCACGGGTGATTGACGTGATGCGGGTTGGCGCCGTAGCGGTCCCGGGTTAGAGTCTGTGCGTTGACCCGCCAACCGCGATGACGGCCGCATGATTGACCCAACGAATCCGTACGCGTCGCCGCAGGCTGAGGAGCGGCAACCTGCCTCGGCCGTGGAGTCCGATGATCGCCGGCTGGCGGTCGATTCTAAGCACCTTATCGTCCCGTTCGGCGCTCAGTTCCCTGATCGCTGCGTGAAGTGCAATGAGCCGGCTCTTGGGTACAAGCTGCGTCGCGACCTCGCGTGGCATTCGCCGATGATCTACCTCCTGCTGCTCTTGAACATTCTGATCTACCTGGTCGTCGCTATGGCGGTTCGAAGGAAGGCGACCGTTCTTGTTGGCCTGTGTCCCGAACACCGCAGCCGCCGACGGTGGTGGCAAGTTGTTTGCACAGTTCTAGGCGTTAGCGCTGTAGCTGGGCTCGTGGCGGCCGCCGTGCTAGAGAGTGGTCTGCTGGCGATTGCGAGCGTCGTGCTGTTCGTACCGACCATCGTGGCAGCGATAATCACCACGCCCGTGGTCTCCGCTGGGTGCATCACGGATCGGCACGCCGAGGTGCGAGGGTGCGGTCGAGAGTTCTTGCAGGCATTGCCGGGCTGGGACGGCGCCCTCCTCTAGCGTCGCCCGCCAGTTCGACGAACGGGAGCTTCATTGAGTAGGAACCGATTGCTCAGAGCCCGACTCTTCCGCTTCAGCTTATTCTCCCTTCTGCTGTTGATGAGCTGCGTTGCCGGCTACCTGTCCGGCTACCGCTGGGGCGGGAGCCAGAAGGACCAGGATGTAGACGACGCCACTATCTTGGTGAAGACATACTACGTTCGTGATCTGGTGACGCCGATCGACGCCCAAGCGGAGTCGACGCTTGACGCCGCGGCGTTCGACGAGCTAATCGGCCTGGTAACTTCAACCGTTGGCAGTGGAACATGGGCTGACAACGGCGGCGAGGGAGAGGTGCGGCCCTTCCCAGCCAACGGCGCCCTGTTAGTGTCGAACACGCGGATCGTACACCGTGAACTCGAGCAACTCCTTGGGCAGCTACGAAGGATCGCCTTTGAACTGCCAGACGATTCGCTGGAAACCGCGCGCGCCGCGCTGGCTAGGAAGCGACCGACGCCGTCCATCATTAAGGGATCGCTAAAGGTGTCGACGGACTATGAAAGAGTGCTGGAGAGCAACTTCGAATCGGCGGTAGACCAGCTCGCCCGCGAACTCGGCCCGCCCGCACTCAGTCGGCGGGCGGGGGAACGAGGGTTCCCTGAGTGGGCGGTGGGTCGTCGGCTTGCGGTGTGGGATCGTGACGGCGGAAAGTTCTACGTGACTCTGCAGGATGGTCGGCCCCAGGGGGTAGCAATCGTTGCCGGCTGGTGGGAGGAGTCCTTTGGTCCGCTTGAACCGGTGGGCCTGAGTGCCAGGTAGCGGTCCGGCGTTGGTCGAACAGCCCAACGCACGTGGTGTCCCGAACGCGTTTACGGGCGCCGCGGATCAAGCGGCACGGTTCCATCCGCACGCCTTGCGGCGGCCGCGATTGCTGGTAAGCGCCTCCGCGCTGAAGATAGCGGTGGGGGCTGCAATAAATGCATAGCCCAATTGCATGGTCAGCGCCGCCTTGAAGCGGTTGCGGGCAGGACTGCTACGGCCAGGAACGCCGCCAATGGCTCTGGTGCCCGAACCGGCCGCCCGGCCGTGGGCGTCGTCGAGAACAGGATGTTGTCGAACGAGATAAAGTCGGAGTCGAGGTAGCGTACAAACTGGGACGGCTGGACCGCTAGTTCTCGTTCGAGTCCGGCTATGGATTCGATGTTCGCCGCCCAGTATTGGGCCTGCTGCGATGGGGCGGGGGTGCCTGGTTGCGGGTCATAAACGTCGGGGTAGTTGGCCAGGCTCACTTGACGGACGTCGGCTGCGAAGCCGTTGAACAGCACTTGAAACCTTGGCACGGTGATGGTGAGTATTCCGTCGGGGATCTCTGGCGTCACCTCCACCTGTTCGTAGGCGAAGTCGACGCTGTCGGACTGGATAAGCACCGTCTTTGCGTCGGCGGGGATGACGCCCGTCTGAAACGCGACGTTCTTCAGGAAGAAAGTTTCTACGCCAACGTTGCTAGGCTCGGACCGGCTTCCGTTCTGAAGGTAAAGGAAGTGTTCACCCTGGTAGCGGTCTGAGTCGGCCCAACCGGGCGACCGATTCGGATTGGTGCTTGCCAGCAGGGTCTGCCATCCTTCGCCAAGATCGCCCACGACGAAGTTGTAGTAGTGAACATCAGGGTCAAACACGCTAAAGACGGAGCCGTCCTCATTCTCTGATCGAAGCGACCACCCCGGGATCATCGTGTTGATGTCGTGGGTGGCTTCGATGTGGTACGGATGGGTGTCGCGGAGCAATTCAAAATCAAACGTCGTGCCTTCGAAGTCCAGGTTCTGGAACTCGCGTGCGTGGCTGTCGAAAGCCAAACTGAGCAGAGTTAGTAGGAGGAGGACCGGACCCCTCAGAAGTGACGTCATGTAGTTCGCCTCGGAGGCAGGTCTGGGTTGCGCTAAGTCGTAGCTCTCATGTTAGGCTGTGCGCCTCACCGCTGTCAAAGTTGTTGCGCCTAAACCGGCCGGCGTGGGGCGGTCTCGCACGGGTGTCAGAGTCTTCCGCTCAGCCGCTACACCCGCTCGCCGCAGTGCTCGCAGAAGTTGGCGTGGGGTGACAGCTCGTCCGCGCCGCAGGCGCCGCACGCCTTGCGGCGGCCGCGGTTGCTGGTCAGCACCTCCGCGCTGAAGATGCCGGTGGGCACGATGATCACCGCGTACCCGAACAGCATAATCAGCGCCGCCACAAACCGCCCGGCGTCGGTGCGGGGGGCGATGTCGCCGTAGCCGACGGTGGTCATCGTGACGATCGCCCAGTACACGCTGATCGGGATGTTCTCGAAGCCGCTGTCCTGGTCGCGTTCGATCAGGTACATCACCGTGCCCGAGATCAGTATCGCGCAGAAGATCACCAGCAGGAACACCGTGATCTTCGGCCAGGTCTGCCGCAGCGCGGCGAGCAGCGTCCGCGACTCGCTGACGTGCCGCGCCAGCTTCAGCACCCGGAACACCCGCAGCAGCCGCAGCGTGCGGATCACCAGCAGCGAGTCGGCGCCCACCACAAACAGGCTGAGGTAGGTCGGCAGCAGCGACACCAGGTCCACCACCCCGAAGAAGCTGAACACGTACCGCGTCGGCTGCGCCACGCACGCCATCCGCGCGAGGAACTCGAGCGTGAACAGCAGCGTGATCACCCACTCGATGATGTCGAACGCCCGCCCGTACTTGGCGGCCAGCGGCTCGACGCTCTCGAGCATCACCACCAGGATGCTGACCACGATCGCGACCAACAGCGCCACGTCGAACGCCTTGCCGGCCGGCGTGTCCGACTCGAAGATCACCTCGTACCAGCGCCGCTGCCACTCGGCGGGGCCGGGCGGCAGCAGCCGGCGTTCGGCGGTGTCCTTGGGCTCGGTCATGATGGGTAAGTTAGCCGATCCACGGCGACGCGGCCACGCCGGTCTGGGCCGCCGCGGCCGACGCCGGCGCGAAGAAACGGGCAAACGATGGACGGGCGCCGCGCCGCGGGGTTAGACTCGCGGCGTCGCTACTCTTTCCCTCACACGGAGCAGAACGATGAATCGCAACCCGGTCGGATGGTTCGAGATCTACGTGCAGGACATGCCCCGCGCCCAGGCGTTCTACGAGGCGGTGCTGGGCTGCAAGCTGGAGCCGCTGCCGGCGCCGGAGATCCAGATGCTCACCTTCCCGATGACGCCCGACCTGCCGGGCTCGCCCGGCGCGCTGGTCAAGATGGAGGGCGTCCCCTCGGGCGGCGGCGGGGTGCTCATCTACTTCAGCTGCGAGGACTGCGGCGTCGAGGCCGGCCGCGTCGAGGCGGCCGGCGGCAAGTTGTTCAAGCCGAAGTTCGACATCGGCGAGTACGGCTTCATCGCGATCGCCACCGACACCGAGGGCAACATGTTCGGCCTGCACTCGCGGAAGTAGCGCCGCCAAAAGGCTTGCAGCTGCAACGGACGCTTGGAGTTCCGCATAGCTGCGCGGCTGGCGTTGCCCCGCGAGCGTTTCGCGCCTGCGCTGCACGCCTCCGCGCAGTGCGCTCCGTCAGCGCACAACAGGCACACTCTTGATCGACGCCTTGACCTGCCCCGGCCTTTCTCTGCTGAAGTCACCGGCTAGGTTCTTGTGTAGAACTGATAGCCCGTCTTGTGTTGGCCGACGATCGAACGTGGCGCCCCAGCGCTGCGTTCCGTCTTCGAGTGTGACGCTTGCAACTGTCGGACGCGGTCGACCCGGTCTAGCGAGTTCCAGGTACAGCTTGGCGCCGTCGAGTTTGTAAATGCCAAGTTGGCGTTTTCCATCGTACCGCTCGATGTCGATCGGCGTGACGCCGTCGACAGCCCGGGCCTGCTCGAAACGCGACCTAAATTCTCCCAGCGGCGACATAACGACAAACTCATGGTCCCGGACCAGCAGCACGTACCCGCTGAACGGATGCCTGCCATCACCGAACCACAGGCCCTGGAGTTGGTCGGCGTTGCGTTCCGCCAAACCCGTCGTCGGGCAAAGGGCTATCGAGATGACAACGCAGGAGAAGAGCTGCATGCTGGGGGTGGTCATGTCCAAACCTCATGCCGTTTGGGGACAGGCGCCAACCTACCTCGGACTCGGCATCCCAGTGAGCCCTTCACGGATTGACCCGCTTCGCTGATTCTAGCGGTTCTCTACACCTGACATTGCCCCCGTTCTTGGGCCTGCCTGGTTTTGTCCAAAAACACGAGCGGAGGGGACAAAACCCCGCGCCTATTTCCTCCGCAGCGATCGCTTCACCCTTGTATTGCAGTGTTTCCTCCGTTCGGCTGGGATTGGGACGCGGGGGTTTTGTCCGATTTGGGGTCCTCACGAGGGACCAAAATGGACAAAACCTCCCTGGCTGCTGGCAAGACTTTTCCGCTCAAGAACCAACCGCGCAGCACACCGCGGCGGTCGGCGCTACTACAACGCCGCCTTGTTCGCGCGTGAAGGAAAGGGTTCATCTATTGGACCGCTCTGGGTGGCCGTTTTCTACAACAAAGTGGCGAACAATACGGCCGCGTTCGTAGGGAATCTCGGCCCCGCACGCGGCGGCAGGCAGGCACGCACGACGGCAGGGCGCCCGACGCCTCGATGCGTCGTCGCCAGCATCCCGACTAGTAGCCCCCGGCTTTGCCGGGGGATCAGCAACGAGTTATCGCGGAGTCGGACAGCGCCAGACCAACCTGGCGCCAGACAAATTCCCCCGCAGAGCAGGGGGCTACGGGGTGATCGGCAGGGTGCGCGTTCCAGTTGGCCGATGAGCTGCGCCGGCGTTTCACGCCGGTGTAGAATTCGGTGAGGGAAATTCCGATCGCTAGCGACAATACGGGCGTGCCACTGTCCGGCTTGTCCGGCAGTGCGAACCAGGCGCCCACTTCACACTGCCAGGCGAGCTGGCAGTGGCGCCCGGCTGTGGCTTGTGAGGAGTCTCTTGTAAATGGCACGATTGATCGAGATTGAAATCCGCGAAAGTCCGCTCACGTACACGAATCAGCGGAGTTGGGCTTTCCATCCTACGGGGCATCACGTTCGTGAGTTGCTTCGTCACCACCTTGGTCGCGGATACGTACTCGATGGTTCGACAAAGTTTAGTGTCATTTTTGGGCCGCGGCCCAAGCAAGAAGAGCCGCTTAACACATTGCTCGGCGTAACGTGGTGTTACATCGAAGATTTCGATGTTGGAGACTACATGCTCCGCCCTGTTGAAATACAGCAGGAGTCCATCCTCAATGAATTAACGAAGGCACTTCTCAAAGCCGCTAGTGCAGTAGGGTCCGATACCGCCGCAATAACTGACGCCGCAAATGCAGTGCGCGAGAGTGGCTTTGCGGAAGAAATCACGATCGACAAACTGGCCTGCGCCACCAAAGATCGCAGGCTGTGGGTTCGCGCGAATCGTTGTCTCGGTCCACGGATAGGTGAGTGTTGGGAAGCAAGAGTGTTTGATTCCGATAGTGCGGTAATAGGCAATGATCCGATGACGGCGTGTCCTCACTACCTCAATTGCACTGATAGATTCTCAAAATCGACCATTGGCGAGACTCTGTACCAAATCACAAGCAATCGGACGGGATCAATCGAGTACACACTGAATCTCTTGCCCTACTTGGACAACCGCTGACATCCTGCCACATCATCCGTGAGAAGTCATCCAACGTCGCCCTGCTTCCTCGCTCTGAATGGTGCTTGGGTCGCAACGCAGCGTAGGCTGCGTCGCCTTCATCGGGCTGGGCAGTCTACCTACTGAGCAAGCCGAGTGCGTCCAAGGACCCTATTGGTTCGACGCCGGTTGCCATGTCTCTGCGGCGCCCGGGACAATCACTCCTGCTTAGAATCCGGTGATAAGGACTCCGATCGCTAGCGACGATGGAGGTGCGCCACTGTCCGGCTTGTCCGGCAGTGCGAACTAGGCACCCACTTCACATTGCCAGGCGAGCTGGCAGTGGCATCCGGCGTTTCATTCCGGTGGAGTTTCGTTAGCGTCAGGTTCGCCACCGCATCGGCAATGAAACTCAGTATTGCTGGTGAAGCTGTGCGGCCCCCAGCACTCGCGGACGAATTCTGCACATGAGAAGTGTTCTAGCAGCGTCTCTAGATGATGCTTTGAGTCGGCGTTGCAACACAAACCCCAGTCAGCGTTGAACGCTGCGAAAAACGAGCATCCACCGCACTGGTCACCCTGTTCCCATTGGGCTCTTACTTCTGGCGACTCAGGGAACCCCTCAGAGTACATCGCCTCGGAGGTTGGATTAGACCAGCCATCTATGCGGATTGAGTTCATGTCCAGCCTTTGCAGCGGGGGACTAACCGGAGCGGGTCAAACTTGAACGTGCTGTACGACCTTTTCCAAAGTCAGCGTCGGTGTTTCACGCCGGCGCGTTCTAGCCCCAGGCTGCCGGGACCAATGTGATGGCCTTAGCTAGGGCGGGCATCGTCGCTACGGAGACGATGTAAATGTTCAGACATCGCATCCGAGAAGGAGCCGACGACCTCTTCAAAATCGACTGTTCGTAGTCGCATAACCACAGATTTCACGTCTTGCGGTTCATCAGACTTCGTCAAAGTCCACCACTTGTCGAAGAACTCAACGGCGATTGGAGCCGTGCCGCCGAAGAAATGTGACTCGTACTCGGTTCGCATGTCAGCCAAGAACAATAGCTTGATGAACTGTTCGTGGTCTCCATCGGTAATGAGCGATTTTCCAATGAACTCACGATTACGGTAGACGTACGGATCACTTACTAGCAACTCGGCAAAGCCCCTGTCGACTTCAGTGCAGTTCAGGAGAATCGGCTTGGCCGCTATGGTATAGCAGTAGTGATGAACGAAAGACAACGAACCGCCCCTTCCCAATTAAGTGGTCAATCCCGGCTAGTGCAGTGTACCAGGCCCTATCGCTGCTTGCGGGTTCACTAACGTACCAGCTGGGTGAAGGCGGACATCGAAGGGCTGCATAGGCTTCATCGTCCTGCGCAGTCTAGCAACTGAGCACCCCCTGTGCATTCAGGACTCCTACTGCCTCAGCCTTCAATCCCCCACCAACGCCCGCCACACGATCTGGGCCAGCTTCACGTAGGCGTTGTCCCACGCGTCCTCGCGGAGAGTCCGGAAGGCTAAGCCTTTGAAAGACGCAACAGACCGAAGGTCCGCCGCCCGCTACAGCGCCGTGTCGCGCCAGGCGATGTCGCCGGAGTCGACGCTCCAGTCGTGGCCGAAGTAGCCAACTGCGCGCACGCCGTAGTCGCCCTCGGCGGGGGACTCGGGGCCCAGGATCGTGATGTCGGGCAGGCCCACGCCGGAATGGAAGTAGCGGATGCGGTCGGTCAGTCGCATGCCGGCCAGGTCGGCGCCGGCGACCACGCCGACCGTGGCGGTGTTGCTGCGGGGGCGGGGGCGGACGAACAACGCGGCGAGGCCGGCGTCGTCCTCGGCGCGGTCCTGGCCCTTGCCGCCGAGCACGATCTTGCCGCCGCGGACCCGCACCGGCGACGTCGACAGCAGCGCCGGCCAGGCCAGGTTGGTGTCGGCGTTGCCGTACAGCACCACGTTGCGGTTCGGCTGGCGGGCGGCGTCGAAGTCCTTGTCGGCCACCACCTGCAGCGCGCCGTTGCCGCGGCACCAGAACGACTGCGCGTCGTACCTCGCCTTGGCGAGCGACCACGCGTTCTCCTCGTCGGAGCCGCCGGTCGAGTAGATCAGGATGGCGTTGTTGTCGAACGCCGACTTGAACCCGCCGTGACGCGTGGGGCTCTTGCCGCCGACCGGCGGGTTGGCGATCTGCGACCACCGGCCGGTGTCGTCGTCGCGGGAGAGCCAGATGCGGCCGCCGGCGGACGGCCTGGCCGAGAACGCGCGGCCGCCGTCCAGCTTGACGCGGACCGGCCGGTCGCCGTCCAGGCCGGACGGGTCGAGCGACAGCCGACGCACGTTCTCGGTCGCGCCGATAAACGCGCGGGACTCCTTGAGCAGCCGGATCGAGACCTCCGAAGGCTCGCCCTGCGCGTCCTGGGTTTCGATGCGGGCCCAGTGGCAGTTGGCGGCGAGGCCGAGGTCGGGCGTGGCGAAGTCGACGCGCCGCGTCTGGCCCGCTTCGGGCAGCGACCGGCCGCGGAAGAACTCCATCATCGCCGGCCAGTCGCAGCAGGCGGCGCCCCACCAGTTGCCCGCGCCCTTCCGCTCGAAGTAGGCGAAGTCCGGGTGGAACTCGCCCAGCCGCGTCCGCATGAACCGGCTCTGCGACACGCCGACGTGGCTGTCGCGGTCGCCGTGCAGCACGTACACGCCCAGGCCGCCGAGGTTGTTGAGCTGGCTGAGGGTGTCGCTGGACGAGGCGGCGCGGAGCAGCATCGCCTCGACCGGCGTCGGGTCCTCATAGACGGGCATGCCGCCGCCGTAGCTCCACAGGCTGAGCCAGCCCGCGCTGGCGCCGACCGCGGCGAAGCGGTCGGGGTGGACCACGCCCAGCCGCCACGCGCCGTGGCCGCCCATCGAGTGCCCCGTGCAGTACACCCGCCGCGGGTCGTGCGGCAGGCGGGCCTGCGCGTCGGCCAGGGCCTCCATGGCGTCGGTCGCGCCCCAGTCCTCCCAGTCGAAGCCGTACTCGCCCCGGTTGCTGGGCGCGACGATGTGGGCCCACGGCTTGGCGAGGTAGTTGTCGGCGAACTTGCGGTGGTCGACGCCCTCGCTGTGCAGCGCGAGGATCACGCCCGGCGGTTCTTCTTGGTCGGTCGAGTCGGCGGCCGGCAGCAGCGTGTAGGGCTGCACGCCGCCGTCGATCTTGCTGACGAAGGTCCGCACGTGGGCCTCGTCCGGCGCGGTGGAGAGGATCCGCAGGGTCGCCTCGGGCGCGGGCGACTGGTCGTCGGCGCCGGGGAGCTTGAGCGAGAGCCGCAGCGTGTGCCCGGCCTGGTTGTCGGCGGCCGGCGCCGGCAGGCGGATCGGCGCCTTGTAGGCCGAGAGCGGCGGGATGCTGGGGAGCGGGGCGGCGATCTCTTCGCCGCCATCGAGCGAGAGTAGCAGCTCGGCGCCGGCGAGCGTCTGGCCCGTGGCGTTGACGACCGGCACGGCCGCCCAGCGTTCTTCTGATTGGCCACGCACAAAATCGGGCAGGGTGGCGTTCTCTGGGATGAAGTAAGCGTCGGCCGGTGGGGCGACCAGGCGGGCCTGGAAGCCGGGCTGCGCCATGTGGAACAGCAGCTCGTTGTCGCCCGCCTCGAGCTGCACCGGAAGCCGCAGCCAGCCGTGGCCGTAGGGGTCGCCGGCGAGCCAGCCGCCGTTCACGCGGACCGCGGCGTGCTTCTGGGCCTCCAGGACCATCACCCGGTCCTGGTCGAGCGTGACGGTGGCCACGGCGTAGCCGCCGCGGGTCTCCTTGGTCGCGAGCACGCCGTCGACGGCGGTCTCGACTGATCGCCAGGCGGCTTCTTTGCCGTCGGCCGCGGTCACCTTGTCGCCGGGCTGGGGAATCCTCCACTCGCCGCTGACGATCAGCGCGTCGATCGGGTCGCGTGAAATGATGGTCCGCCGGTAGTCGCCCACCTTCGGGAGGACCGTGTACTCGCGGAGGACGATCGGCTCGGGATTGGGCGCCGTGCCCGGTTGTTCGGGCGCTGCCGCAGCGGGCGCGGGCTTGGCCGCGTCGTCAGGGCTGGGGGGCGCGGTGGCCGTGTTGGCGGCCGTGGCGCTCTCGCTCGCTGGGGCGCTGTTGCTGGCGGTGGCGCCGTCCTGCTGCGCCGGCGCCGGCGATGCCCAGAGCAGCGCCGCGGCGGCGACCCAGAGGCCGAACCACCGTGGCTGGCCAGGTTGGGGGCGGCAAGACCTGGGCCGTGCTGCCGGGGGAACCCGATGGCGGGCTGTATCGTCCATAGCGGGAATTCGGCCGTGGTCCGGCCGGAGGGAGCGGCGGGGCTGGGGGCGGTAGGCTCAGCTAATAGTCTACCTGCGCGCCGCCAGGATGTCGCCACACCAGCGAATTCCCTAGAAATCGGTGCTGTCAAGCATGACGCCGTCCTTGCGGTTGGCGAGCGCCTGCATGACCTTGAGGTCGGTGTCGTTGCTGAACATCTGCACGGACCCGTCGACCAGGGCGAAGGTCACGATGCCGGGGTGGGGGCTGGAGAACCCACCCACCTCCCGCGGCGCCTTGGGGTTGCCTCCGACCGCGAACAGCGGGTCCTTGTTGGACGGCTGTTCGTCCTCGTCGGTCTCTGCTTCCGCTTCGTCGGGCTCAGCTCCGAAGTCGCCGCCAAAGCCAAACTCGCCGCCGAACTCTCCCCGGCCCTGCGCGCTGAAGGAGTTCGACTCTTCGTACCAGGGGGGGAGCTCCATCAGCTCGCTGCGGTTGGCGCCGCGCCAGGTGGAGTTGGTTTCGTCGTTGAGTTTGGTCCCGAGGTTCCGCAGCGTGGACGGCGTGCCGGAGATCCAGCCGAGCGAGTGCACGTTGGAGAACTCCTTCTCGCCGAGCAGCAGGGTGTAGCTGGCGCCGTCCTCGACGTCGTTCATGCCGAGCTTGCTGTTGAGGAAGAGCATGCCGTTGTTGTCGCCGTCGATGGGGGTCTCGACGTCGTTGTGGACGCCGGCGTAGCTGGAGCCGGGGGCCTCGTCGCCCGGCCAGGAGGGGCACAGCAGGATGCCGATGATGCTCTGCCGCACGGGATTGTTCTTGGCGTGGTAGGCGCCGACTTCCCAGTCGATGTTGCGGTAGCGGACCTGCTCGCCCAGGTAGGGCAGCACCCGCCCGACCCAGCCCTTGTGGTCGCCCTGCGGCAGGTTGAGCACCGGCCCGGTGGGGTTCGACACGCCCATGGGGTAGACCTCGTGGGCGGACTCGTAGCCGTGCACCGCCATCAGCGTCTGCCGCAGGTTGTTGGTGCACTCCGAGCGGCGGGCCGCCTCGCGGGCGGCCTGCACCGCCGGCAGGAGCAGCGCGATCAGGATGCCGATGATGGCGATCACCACCAGCAGCTCGACGAGGGTAAAACCGATGCGGTTGTTTCTGGTCATGGGGAGTCTCCCGGACTGGGGTCGGGGTCGCTAGTAGGGGTGGTGTCGTGGAGGACTGTCGACCGCGTGACGCTGACCCGCGGCGCGTCGCCTGGGGGCAGCGTGACCACGGCGGTGATGGTGGTTGGCTGATCGTCGTCGTCGTCGACCGAGATCGCCGCTTCGGCGTCGTAGGTTTGGGCGAGGTCGTCGGCCGTCAGCCGCCAGACCTCGCCGTCGTATTCCGCGTCGGCCGCGAGCTGAGCCGTCGCGCGTGACAACGCGGCGGCGGCCAGCTGCTCGGCCTGGGCGTGCTCGTGGTTCAATCGCACCTGCCGCTGCTGCTGCAGCGCGTCGCGCGTCCAGACGAGGAACAACGCGCCGGCCAGCGCGAACAACGCGAGCACCGCGATCGTCGAGAATCCGCCGCGGCGGTTGGCGTTCGGGCGGGGCGTCATGGCGACCCTCCTTCCAGCAGCAGGCGGTGGGCGCCGCCCAGGCAGGCGCCGACCGGCAGGCGGCGTGCGGGGTCGATCTGCACGGTCACCTCGAAGTAGTCGGGCGCGGCGGCGGAGTCGACCTCGCAGTGCAGCTCGGCGGCGGGCAGCCGGTAGGGCTCCACGCGGCCGTCCTGCTCACGCAGGCACCGGTCGCCCTCGTTGGTGTACGAGATCGCTGCGCCGTCGGCGAGCGTCAGCTCAATCCGGCCGGAGTCGGCGTCCCACGTGGCCTGATCCGCGTCGCGGAGGTCGGCGCGGAGCCGACGCGCGAGCTGCTCGACCTGCGGGCCGGCGTTCGCCCGCGACTGCACGCGCTGGTTGACCCGCAGCAGGGTGGCGGTTCCGGTCGCCACGGCGGCCATGACCACCGATCCGATGGTGATGGCCACCAGCACCTCGATCAGGCTGACGCCCCGGCGGGCGGTTGTGCGTTGCGTCATGGGCTGTCCTCCTCCTCCGGCTCCGCGTACACAAAGCTGGTGAGGCTGAGCCGGCGGCCTTCTTGAGACGCGCCTGACCGCCATGAGAGCGTCAGCGTGACTTTCTTCTCGGCCAGATCGGAATCCGGCGATGTGACTTCGACGGCCAGCTCGGCCCCCGGCAGCGGCGTCGCACTCGCCTGCTCTGCTAATTGCTGGCTCAGCGGTCCGCTCTCGAGCTCGGCCCACGGCGTGGCGGCGGCCTGCTCCATCAGGTTACTGAGCGTGGCGCTCGCCAGTCGGCTGTGCCAACGGGCGTGAGCCTGGCGGTCGACCTGCACGGTCATCTGGGCCACCAGCCCGAGCAGGACCGCCAGCAACGCCAACGCGCCAACGCACTCGAAGATGGTGACGCCAGGCCGTCGCGGGTTGTGATTCGGGATACGCATCGGGTCTCAGCGGCTAGGCGAGGTTAGAGATCAGCTTCACCAGCGGCGCGAACATCGCGACGCAGAACCACATCACAAGCAGGCCGACCACGATGGTCGCCCCAACCGTGGCGACGCCGCGCACCGCCTCCCATCGCGCGTGCGACCGGTTGACGATCCGCTCGGAGAGCGCCCTCAGCGCCCACGGGAGGTTGTTCGACTTCTCGGCCGCGGCCAGCAGGGGCAGCTCGTGCCATTTCAGCAGGCCGACCCGGGCCAGCGCGTCTTTCCAGTCCACGCCGCTGGCCGCCGCCCGCATCGACTTCTGCAGCGGCCGCTGCGCGCAGCCCACGGGGAACTGGGGGTGCCCCATCGCGAGGTTCTGCAGGGTCTTGGCGAACGGCTGGCCGCGCTCGGCGGCGATCGCCAGCAGCCGCAGCAGCTGCCCGCGATGGCGGGCGAACATCAGCCGATCGGTAAGCCCCTGCAGCACGGGGACGTCCGCAAGGTAGCAGAAGAAGAGCACGAGCGCCGCGAGCGCGCCCAGCGACAGCACGATGACGAACAACGCCGCCAGGCCGCTGCCTTTGAAGACGGCGGTCACATCCAGGAAAGTCTGGGTGACGCGCGGGAGGTCCATGGAGAAGTCAAGAAAGATCTGCCGGAAAGCAGGGACGATCCAGATCATCATGGCGGTCACCAGCAGCACGCCGGTGACCCCAACCCACGCCAGGTACGCGAGGGTGTCGGTCCCGCCCGGCGTCGAGTCCATCGGCCGCTGCGAAGCGTCGTCCGGCTCGACCGGCAGCGTCCCGTCCTGCTTGCCGATGGCGGCGTAGCCCTGCGCCTCGCGCGGGAACGCCCTTCGCCAGATCGCCACAGACATCGGCAGCGACTCGCCGTTGGCGACCTGCCAGGCGAAGCCTTCGAGGTCGTTCCGGACAACGCCGCTGAAGCGGCTCTTCTGCAGCGACACCAGCTCCGCCACGCTGTGCCCGCGTCGGGTCGCCTGGTTCAGCATTGCCCAGGCGGTCTGACGCTGCAGCCGGCGGCGGGCGAGCACGTACTCCAGCAACGCGCCGCAGAAGATGGCGGTGATCACCACGCCGAACATCAGGCTCGCGAACGAGATCATCACCGCGCCGAGCACGATGAGCGCCCACGCCAGGATCGTCAGGCCGGCGTGCAGGTCATCCCCGTCGGCCGGTCCCCGGGCGCCGTAGACCAGGCGCAGCGCCGCCCGGATCAGCACGCCCAGCAGCGGCGCGCCGACGATCAGCAGCAGCATCAGTGCGAGTTCAACGGGTGAGCTCATCAGGCAAGGTTCTGGATGAGGCTAACGAGGGGGAGGAACAGCGAAACCACCATCACCAGGACCGTCCCGGCGACGACAGTAAACAGGGCCGGCGGCGTTACCCGACGGACCAGCGTCAGCAGGTTCTGCATCTGCGATTGGTAGCCGGCGGCGGCCTCGGCAAGCGCGGCCGGCAGGTCGCCGTGCTGCTCGCCCCACTGAACCAGGGACGACAGCGAGCGCTCGAAGTGCCGGCTGTGGGCCATCGCCTCGCCCATGCCGGCGCCCGCCTCGCAGCGGGCTGCGACCGTGCGGGCCGCGTGCGCCAGGTTCTGGTCGGAGAGCCCCGCGGCAGCCGCCCGCAGCGCGTCGGCGCCCTGCATGCCGGCCGCCGTGTACGCGGCCAGCAGCTGCGAGAACGACTGGTGTCCGAAGCAGCTCCACAGCCGGCCGAACAGCGGCACGGCCGTGGCCAGCCAGTGGAGCCACCGATCCACAACCGGGACCCGCCACAGCACCGCGGCCGCGACCAGCAAGCAGGCCGTCACGGCCAATGCGACGGGCAGCACCCGTGATCCGGCGATCACCACCTCGGTCAGGGCCGGCAGGTCGAGGCCGAAGTCGGAGAAGATGGATTCGAACTGAGGGATCAGGAACAGCGAGAACAGCAGCAGGATCAACGCGACCGCTGCCGCCACCGCCGCCGGGTACCCCAGGATCGCGAGCCCTTCGGTCGCCAGCCCGCGGCCGGTGACGCGCGCGCCGGCCGCGGCCGGGATGGCGGTCCGGAGGTTGCCGGACTCGGCCGCCACCGCGAGCTGACGCCGCAGCTCACGGGGCAGCTGACCGCTGGTTGCGCGGAACGCCTCGGCCAAGTCGTCGCCCGCCTCGGCCCGGTCGGCCATCGCCCGCAGGCCGGGCGCGGCGCGGCCGCCGTGGTCCTCGGCCAGCGCCCGCAGCATCTGCGGCAGCGGCAGCCGCTGGTCCATCCACAGCGCCATCCGCGCGGCGGGGTCGTCGGACCAGCCGGAGGAGATCGGGTTGTTGAGGCTGTCGGGCATTGGGCCTGCGTCCACGGGTTAGGGACGCGCCAGGTCGCTTAGTGAGTTGAAGTAGGGGCCGAGCACCAAAAGCGCATAGACCGCTACCGCCGAGCCGCCAACCAGCGCCGTGGCCGCCGCCGGCAGGAACAGCCCAAGGTTGTTGAGCGACGCCAGCGCGCGGCGGTGGTAGCTGTCGGCGCCCTGGGCCAGCAACGCGGCGAGCGACGGCTGGTCCGCGCTCGACAGCAGTGCGAGCCGCACCAACGGCGGGAGGCGGCGGAGCGACGGGCCGGCGGACTCGACCGGCTTGCCGGCCTCGACCTCGGTCGCCAGGCTGCCGGCGGCGTCACTGAGCGGGCGCCAGTCGACCGCGTCGCCCGCCATCCTGAGGGCTTCGGGCAGCGGAGCGCGGTGGGCGGTGAGCAGCGACAGCAGCTCCGCGAAGTTGGCGTAGGCGGTCCAGCGGCAGACCGCGCGGACGCCCGGCAGCCGGTCGGCCAGCCAGACGCCGGTGGAGAACGAGCGGCGGGCCCGCATGGCGCCGATGAAGTTGACCAGCGCCAGCAGCGACAACGCGATCGGCACGCTCAGCACGAGCGGCCAGAACACCGTCGGCGAGACCCGCAGCGCATTGATCGCCGGCGAGCGGCCGAGCTCCATCCAGTCGAAGGTTGGCGCCAGGTAGGTCGCGGCGACCACGGCCAGCACCCACGCCAACGCCACGACGAACAGCGGGTACACGAACGCGCTGAGCACCCGCCAGCGGAGGCTCCGCATGCGCGAGAGCGCCTCGCTCAGCCCCTCGAGGGCCGCCGGCAGGCGGCCCGCGTTGACGCCGGCCGCCACCACCGCGGTGTAGAATTTGGGCAGCCGCGCCTGCTGCGCGGCGACCGCCTGGTCGAGCGTCTTACCCTTTTCCAGCTCGTTGGCGATCAGCTCGGCCAGCATCGCGGCGCCGGCGGGCATCTGCTTGGCCGCGGCCACCAGTTCGCCGGCGACCGGGACCCGCGCCCGCGCGATCGCCAGGATCTCCTGGTTCAGCGTGATGAGGTCGTCGATCGTGGGCGCGGGCATGGAACGGGGCGGCTCAGGACTGGTGGGGGAAGCCGAGCACGCGCTGCATCTCGAGGCGCGTCGTGACGCCCTCGGCGATGAGCGACTCGGCCTGCTCGTACAGGCTCTGCGATCCGTGGTCGTGCAGCTTGCTGTGCAGGCGGTCGCGGTCGTAGTCCTCGCGGATCTCTTCGGACAGGTCCGCCTCGCGGACGTCGGCCGCTTCGGCGATCACCACCCGGCCCTTGTAGCCGGTCCCGCGGCAGTTGCCGCAGCCGACCAGCTTGTCGGGGTGGGAGCACGCGCACAGCCGGCGCAGCAGCCGCTGCACCACAATGGCCTGGGTTGCGCCGCGGAGCACGTAAGGCGGGATGCCCATGTCGATCAGCCGCGTGATGGCGGTGACGATGTCGCTGGCGTGGAACGTGGTGACGAGCAGCTGCCCGGTGAGCGCCGCCTGGAACGCGATCCGCGCGGACTCCGCGTCGCGGATCTCTCCCACCAGGATCACCTCGGGGTCCTGCCGCACCAACGCCCGCAGGCCGGTGTTGATGTCGAACCCGGCGTGCGCGGCGGCCTGGGACTGGGCCACCCCGGGCAGCACCACCTCGACCGGGTCCTCGAGCGACGAGATGCTGCGGGCGCCGACCGACACCGCGCCGATCTCGCGGATCACGGCGTACGCGGTCGTCGACTTGCCGCTGCCGGATGGGCCGGCGATGAGGATGGCGCCGGTGGTCTGGCGGAGCGCCTCGCTGAGGATCTGGTGCGTGGTGGCCGGCATGCCGAGGTCGTCGAGCCGGGCCATGTGCTGGGCGCCGCCCGGCAGCACGCGGGCCACCACCTGCTCGCCGAACAGGGTGGGCATCGTCGTGATGCGCACCGGCGGTCGGTCGGGGCTGGTGCGCATGCGGCCCTCTTGCGGCGTGTGGCTCTCGTAGGTGATCAGGTCGGCCAGCACCTTGACGCGGGTGATCACGTGCGAGGCGACCGACTTGGGCAGGTCGCCGGCGTGGTGGAGAACCCCGTCGATCCGCCAGTGGACCCGCAGGCCATTGGCCATCGGCAGCAGGTGCATGTCGCTGGCGCCGAGCTCGAACGTCTGGTGGATGAGCGAGTCGACAATCTCGGGCGCGTCGCCAGCGGGGCCGCGGCCGGCGGAGGTCTCGTTGAGCAGGCACTTGCCGGAGCTGTCGGCGGGCGTGGAGCCGTCTTCGAACATCGTTCTTGACCTCTGTTTGAATTCAGGGCTAAGAGCGATCATCGTTCGGCGCCGCGCACGCGGCTAAGGCAAGGGGATGCGGTTGGTCTGCATCCCTATTCGCCCGACGACGTCGGATCACTCAGGCTAGTTTTCAATGCGCCCGCGGCGGGAACGCGCCGGTGGCGCTACTCCCCGGCGAGCCCCGCGTCGATGAGCTTGCGGATCTCTTCCGAGACGTCCAGGCCGGGGACTTCCGCGGGGACGCCCGCCTCGTCCGCGGCCGCCGTTGCCGCCGCGAGCGCGGCGGAGAGTTGTTCGTCGGTGACCTCCTCACGGAGCTTCCAGCCGCCGTCGGCGTCGCGGTCGGCGACCGGCGCCAGCACGGCCTCAACCTTCTCGGGCGGGATCGTGCCGTCTGCAACGCCCTGCAGGAACCGCTGCACCGCCATGCGGCCGGCCGCCTTCTGCTCTTCACTCAGACCGGACACTTCGATGTAGCCCGAGTCGAGCACGAACACCGGCAGCGCGGCGAACAGCGGCGACGCGACGATGCCGTCCATCACGCGTTGCAGCTGCTCGTTGCTGATCGAGCCGTCTTGGAAGCCGTCGGTCAGGCGGCGGAACTCGGCCTTCACCTCTTCCTTCTCGGCCGGCGGCAGCCCAGACGAGTCGATCCCCGCCTCGGTCACCGCGGCGATACCGCCCGCCATCAGCGACCTCCAGTTGCGCGCAATGAGCACGCCGGCGATGACGCCCAGCACAACGGCGACTAGCAAGGCGATCAGGCAGCCCCGCAAACACCCCGAGCCGCCTTTGGCCTCTTCTTCAACCTGGAAGGTGCGTTGGGCGTCCTGCGTTGGCTCGGTCATCTTGTCCTGACGGGTGTGAAGAGGAGGGGGCCGGTTGTGACCGATAGTTGAATCCTTCGGGCGGCGTCAGGTCAAGCAGCCTCTCATTGTCGGGTAGGCGCGAAAATGCGTGGACGGCCCCCGACCAGATTATCACGGTTGCATCGGGTTCCCGTCCGCCGCCCGACATCTTGCGCTACACACCTTAGGTCGCTCCACCCAGGCAGCACGCCGCTGCTCCACAACTAGAATCGCCTCGGCCCGGGGCGGAGTCCCGGTCCATCTCGACTGTAGCCACGCGCAACCGCCTTAGGGGACGTGGCGCGTAACCGGACGACAAGACCGTCATGCCATCCACTGATCCCGGTCCGGCAACGGTGCAGCGAGTGCCACGAGTGCACGCGTGAGGAGAAATGGGGTGCTGCAGAGTGGCCAGGCAGCGAAGGGAGGGATTCGATGAAGCAAGCGAACGTGATCGACGTGCTCCTTGTTGCGAAGCAGGGCGATGACCGGCCGAGCCGGTAACGCTGCTCCATCTCTTTAGCTGCCCGGCGCGAGGGTCGCTCCCACCCCCACGACCGAGGCCCACGACACACCCTTTGGCGCATCGACCGCCAGCACGTGCAGTTGGCTCTCGCCGCGCTCCAGCAGCCACTCACGGATCACGGGGCGGTCTGTTTGTGTGCGGACGGCCTTCCAGCCCTGCTTCGCGAAGTTTGCCGCCAGCCGCTCGCCCGCTGCGAATCCGCGGCCCTCGTCCAGCACGTACCGCAGCGCGTACGGTCGGGGCTGCTTCGGCGTGGGCAGACCCTTGGCGTCAACAACTACGCGCGGCTTCTCGCCGTCGCGGTAGGTGGCCACGCGTCCCGCCTCGACCGACTGCCGAAAACTCTCCATCGCCACTTCAGCGGCGTTCTGGTGGTCGAGCTTCGCCCGCGTGCGGCCCTCGAAGTCGTGCGTTTCGAGGGTGATCATCTCCTGCCGGTCGTTGCGGAGGATCGTGACCTGCTTCCACTTGATGGGGATCGGCTTCTCGGTGGTGGCTTTCCAGCCCGCCGGCGCCAGCGCCTGGCGGTAGTAGTCGGCCACTTCCTGGACGGACTTGTCGCAGTCAAAGCTGATGGCGGTTGTGCCGTCGGTGTAGCGGAAGTCGTCGGCGAACTCGGGGGCGGGGAGCTCTAGCGACAGCATCTGCACTGTGCACGAGACCATCGTCGCCCCGCCCTGGGCCGGAGCGCTCTGCGTGGAGATCATCGCCAGCACGGCGTTGTTGCGGTAGTAGGCCGAGTCGCCCGCGCCGCCGTAGGGGCGCCAGCCTGCGGCGGTCATGGTTTCGCGGATCTTTTTGGCCGTGGAGTCGGGGTCGTTGGGCGAAGAGAACATCGCCACGCCCGGGAATTCGTACATCGGCTCCACGACCGTGGGCAGCGGCAGCTCGGTCGGCGTAACGTTGCCCTTGTGGTCGAGCATGACCTGCGTCGCCAACTCGCCGCCGGGCGACGCGGAGAGGTAGACGAGAAACCCGTCACGCTCGAAGTACGCGCTGGCGAAGCCCCCGGCGTGCGTGCCGCCGGGCAGTTCCTTCCAGCCGAGCGCTTTGATCCGGTCTGCGACGTACGCGAACGCCGGCTCGCTCGGCTCGGTGGTCCCGTACCGCAACGCCGCCGCCCGGCGGTAGCGCTGCTGCTCCGCCCCCTCTGGCAGCGGGAGCCTCTCAAGGTCGAGCAGCTCCGAAGCCTGCTGTACATGGGCGGGCTCGGCGGCGCGGCACGCGGACGGGATGGCAATCAGGGCGGCGATCAGCAGCAGTCGCGTAGGCATCGATGTCTCCAGAGAGAAAACCAACCGGAACGCCAATCACCTTCCGCTCGAAACGCCCGCCACCCACCGCTGTTCTGCGCTATTGCGAGAACGTGGGGCCGCGATTGCAGCCCGCCCCGCGGCTAGTATATCAGGGGTAGGCGACCGGTCGCCTGCCGATCCTATGCACCGACAAGGAGCAGCGACTTGAAACGCTGGGCAATACTTGGCGCCGCGGTTGTGCTTGCGGCCGGCTCCGCCGACGCCGACGAGGTCCTGGACGTGGCTGAACGCTACGCCAACGGCGGCGGGTACCACTGGACCCCCGGCAATTCGGGATCGCCGGTCACGCTCACGCACCGGGGTCAGGTGGTGCTGCCGAAGGGCGAGGGCTCGTTTTGCTGTGGGTACACGCTGGCGGTCGTGTTCGAGGTAGCGCAGCAGCGCGGGCTGCTGGACAACAAGACGTTCGAACAGCTCAAGCGGTTCCAGCGCGACTGGTACGGCGACGGCCCAAACAGCCGCGAGACGCTCGTGGTGAAAGCGGTCGAGCGGCTCGGCATCGGGTGCCGGGTCGAGCACGCCGACGCCCAGCCGGGCGACTTTGTGCAGCTCTGGCGGACCAGCGGATCGGGGCACAGCGTGGTGCTGCTCGACTGGGTGCGTGAGGGGGGCGAGATCGTCGGGCTCCGCTACCGCAGCTCACAGAAGTCGACCGACGGCATCGGCGACCGCACCGAGTACTTCGCCGACGCCGAGGGCAAGGGCGGGAGCGTCGTCCGCCAGCGGACCTACGTCTGCCGTTTGGACGCACCACCCGCGAACGATCGAGACCACACCATGGAAGAAGCCAACCGACTTGTCGACGCCGGGCAGTACGCCGAGGCCGAGGAGGCGCTCCGCGCGCTGATCCCCGACCCCACCGCGCCGGTCGCGTCGGAAGCCGCCATCGCGCTCGAGCGGATCCGCCGCACGCGGCGGGAGTTTTCGCTCACGGAAGAAGAGCTGCTCGCCGAAGTCCGCCGCCAGGTCCCCGACGCCGACGAGTCCGACCTGGCCCGCTGGCGCGACGCGGGCGACCTGCAGCTCCGCGTGATCGATGGCAAGACGCGGTACTTCCGCCGCGCGGCGTCGAACTTGTTCCGCTTCAACTCGGACGCGGCCCGCCGGCGGGAGAAGCAGGACCAGCGACAGGGGTTCGACCAGACCGGGCTGATCGCGAGGCTGGTGGCCATGTCCGGTAACGCAGACGGGCCGGCCATCTACCCCGTGAAGCACCACGTGACCTACACGCTCACCGTGAAACCGAACAACCCACACGCGGCCAAGGGGGCGACGGTCCGGGCGTGGCTCCCCTACCCGCAAGAGTACCAGCAGCAGCGGAACGTGAAGCTGATCCGGTCAGCGCCCGCGGAGCACCAGATCGCACCCCCGCGTCAGGGCCACCGCACGATCTACCTCGAGCAGGAAGTGGTCGACCCAGCCAAGCCACTGTCATTCGTTGCGGAGTACGAATTCGTCACCCACGCGTGGGCGCCGCGGCTGAACCCCGCGATGGTGCTCGAGTACGACAAAATTGGCGAGCTCTACACGACCTATACCGCCGAGCGGGCGCCGCACATCGTCCTGGACGATCCAACGCGGCGGCTGGCAGCGGAGATCGTGGGCGACGAGCCGAACCCGCTGATCCGCGCCCGCAAGATCTTCCGCTGGGTCTCCGCGAACATCCCGTGGTGCGCGGAGATGGAGTACAGCATCATCGACAGCCTCGGGCAGAAGGGGCTGTCGGCGGGGCGGGGCGACTGCGGCGTGCAGGGGACCGTTTTCATCACGCTGTGCCGCGCCGCCGGCGTGCCGGCCCGCTGGCAGAGCGGCTGGCAGACCAAGCCGGGCGAAGAGAACATGCACGACTGGTCGGAGTTCTACGTCGAGCCGTGGGGCTGGCTGCCGGCCGACGCCTCGCACGGGGTCCGCAAGCACGCCGACCCCCGCGTACAGGACTTCCTGTGCGGCGGGCTCGACCCGTACCGCATGATCGTGAACCTCGACTACGCGCAGGAGCTCCACCCGCCGAAGACCAGCTACCGCAGCGAGCCCAACGACTTCCAGCGGGGCGAGGTGGAGATCGACGGGCACAACCTCTACTTCGACGAGTGGAACTGGGACTTCGACGTCCACACCGAACCGCTCGAACCCTCGCCGGCGCAGGAATAACGCGAACCCTCTTCAAGGCGGGCGGTCCTAGCTGTCGGCCACGGACGTTGGTGGCCGCGCTGTTCCCCAATCCAACCGCCCGCAACGGGTGGCGCCGAGCGATGCTGAACCTCCTCCACAAGCTGACCCAGGGCTAACCACGCCCCCGGCACGCCCTGACGGGCAGGCTCCCGGCGCGCGGACTCTCCGCGCGCCGTTCCCACTCACCAGCAACGCGCTGGCCGCTGCGCGCCCGCGTCGTCCGCGTGAAGGTTCCCCATGCGCCCACACTCTTCGAACCAACTTCCGATCCGCCGGCAGTCGTTCGGTCGACTGGCCTCCGACCTTCGCGCCCGCACGCTCCGGATGAGTGATGGCCGGGTCGTGCTGGTCCGTGGACAGCCGGACCCCCACCGCCTGCTCGACAACCTGGCCCACGCGGGCGTTATGAAGTCCGACAAGCTAGCACCGCGGCAGCTCGGCTTCACCGAGGATCTGACCGAACCGCTCACCGCCGGGCTGCTTGCCCGCGTCGCGCACCGGGTGCGGCGACGGGAACGCTGGGCCGAGCGGCAGCGCCACGGCGTCTCCCGCCGACAGGCCGCCGAGCTGCGCCGCGTCCGGCGGAGGCTCGACTACTTGTACGGGCTCTACAACCAACCCACGACCAGCGAGGACGGGTTTGGACTGCTAATCGATGAGGAGCAGCAAGCGGAGCTCGACGCGCTCGCCCGCTCGGCAGGCTGCCATCAGCTAGGCGACGCGGAGCTGCCAGGGTTCACCCGGATCGTCTTCTGGCTGAGCGGCCGGTCGGCGGCCGAGCGGTTCATGCAGGCCTACCGGCGGCTGCCGCCGACCAGCCGAGAGTCGCGTGCCCGGGACCAGCTCCGCAGCACGCTCGCGCAACTTCAGGTGTGGCGGCGCCGGTTGGCGGTCGAGCCGCTCCGCGGCATCCGCATGGAGATCGAGGAGTGGGCCCGCCGGCTGCCGGCGGACCTGGCGATGCGCGCCGGTCTGCTGGGCAAGAAGTTCCGCCGGTCGCTCCCTTCGCGATTGCAGGCCCAGGTGGAAGCGTGCCGGCAGGCGGTGAACGAATGCAGCGACGGCTGCCGGTCAACGCAGCTTGCCGCGGTCGCCGCCCTGGTCGCCTGCGACCAGCACGCCGAGCCAGACGCGTTGGCCGCCGAGTGGGGCGCAAGCGTCAACGGCCACTGGGTGCAACGGTCGGCAGCTATGTTGCTCGACGAGCTGCCCAAGCCTGGTTTCGGCCGCCTGGTCGACTTCCTCGGAGGGCACAGCGGAACCTCCTGCTGGCACTACGAGTCGATCCGCACGCAGCTCGCCCGCGGCGAACGAGTAGAGGACGTCCGCTGGGCGCTCGATCACAGCCTTGGCGATCGGGTCGGCGACGCGGGCCTGCGGACCAGGTGGTTCCGGCGGCTGGTCGAGGACGCCGAGTCAGCGGGCTTGGAGATGATGTCGAAGGTCGACCTGTTCGCGGACGCCTGCCAGCATCGGCGCGCACGGAGCGTCATCCGGGGCTACGTCGACTGGGTCAACCGACTGCCCGCCGACGCCCGGTCGCCGCGCGTTTTGCGTCAGCTGAAGTCCACCCTCGCGGGCCCGATGTTGTGGGCGGTTGACCAACCCGAGACGCTCGCAGCGGTAGAGGATTGGCTGCAGACGGCCGCGGTCCCGCGCGGCGCGAGCGTCGACGATCTTGGTGTCTGGCATTGCTTGGCCGACGCATGTGGCGCCGGGCACGCGCGTACCGCGGTCGAGGCTGGCAGGGACGCGTCCGCGCGGGAGCTTGCCTACCTGCATTCCCTCGCCGCGTCCGGCCGAGCGTCCCAGCCACAGCTCGTCCGACTCGAGAAACTAGCCCGTCGACATCACGCCGCCGCCCGACTGCCGGAGCGGGGGGCGAAGGCCGTCTGCCGTGCGGCGGTCTCGACCGCCAATCAGGCGTTGCTGCGAGGGCTCCGCGATGCGAGCGAAAGATTGCTAGGGGCCGAACTCGCGGAACTGATCAAGGACGAGCCGCTGTCACGCTGCCGGGAGTTTACGAGCTGGAGATCGGACATGGACGCCAACCAGCGGAGGCTGCTGCAGGAGGTGCTCGCCAAGCACGCCCGGCACGGCCCGGGTTACAAGCTTCACCTTGATTGCAACCAGGCGTGGATCCGCGCCGCGCGGGCGGACGGCGTGCGGGTTCGTCGGTGGCTCCGGCCGCCCGGCGCTACGTTTGGGCATTCGGCCGGCTGGGCCCGGGTCGCTGTGGCCAACGGTCTGCTCGATGTACTGCTCATGGGGACGCGGTTCCAGACCTGCCTCAGTCTGGACGGCTGCAATAACCTCGCGGTGCTCACCAACGCCGCCCACGCCAACAAGCAAGTGGTCTACGCCTACGACGAGCACGGGCGGCCGATCGCCCGCAAGCTGCTGGCCATCAGCAAGCAGGGTACGTTGCTGGGCTACGAGTGCTTTGTGATGGGCGTAGGTGAGATCCAGAGTGACGAGGTGATGGCCGCGGTGGAGGATTACTGCATCCAGCTAGCCCACGCGGCCAACGTAACGCCCGCCGACCGCGGCGAGCCGGCCAGCCTTAGCGGCTGCTTCTGGTATGACGACCTTCCCGTGCCCTGGACCCGCTTGCTGCCAAGCGACCCGAGCCTGCTGGGGAGGGCGTGCGGGTACGCCGGTGGGCCCGCACCGGTTGCCGCCCAGTAACGCGGTTTACTGCCCGCGGGCGGCGGGCGCTACCAGCGTCGCGATGAGCGCTCGGTGATCCGACGCGACCGCTTCGTTCAGCACTTCAAAGCGTTCCACCCGCCAGCCGCTTGCCTTGGGCAGCAGCACGTAATCGATCTGCTTGGTCGGTTCGTCGACGGGGAACGTGAGGGCAGGGGAGTCGTTCGCAGAACGCCAGTGCTTCTTGAGCTCATCCAAGGTCGGGCTATCGGGCGTCGCGTTGAGGTCGCCGACCAGCAGCGTCAGTTCGTCGCCTCCGCCGGTCAGCATCCGGTTGGTCATCCTGGCCGATTCGACGCGCTCCTTACTGCCCGGGCGGTAGTCGAAGTGCGTGGCGAGCAGCCGGACCTGTGGGAATCCCTTGGGAGTCTGGGGCCAGACCTCCAGCACGCCGCGCTGCTCGCCGTCGTAGTGGCTGGGCAGTTTGTGGTTCTCGTGCCGCGCCACCGGCCACCGCGACAGCACCGCGTTGCCGTACCGACCGCCCTGGTACGGGATGTTGTCGCCGAAGATGGCGTGCATACCGGTGAGGCGGGCGAGCGTCTTCGGCTGGTCGACACGGTCGGTCCGCGCGGCGCCTGCGTCGACCTCCTGCAGCGCGACCAGGTCGGGCGACGCGGCACGGATCACTGCGGCGATCCGCTCCAAGTCCAACCGGCCATCGACGCCCACGCCGTGGTGGATGTTGAAGCTCATCACCCGCAGCGTCGGCCCGTCTGCCGAGGCGGTTGTCGCCCAGGCCAACAGGCACAGCCACCAGGGAAGCACAGGGAGGAGTCGATAAGCCATCATCGGCAGCGCGGCAGGCGGGAAAGCGGGGTGGAAGCGGGAGTATAGTCGCGCCGCCGGGCGGCGGCAAAGTTCGCCGTCGGCGGTCGATGGCGGCCGCGGGCCTGGTGCGGGCACCCGACGCTGCAGGGTGACTGTGCGCTCCAAGCGCACTGCGGAAACAGGGTTTGCGCAAAGTTGGCGCCACGCGTGCGCGACGCTTTCGTTGCCCGGCGCCCGGGTTTTGAATAGCCTCAAAGAGTCGCTCCTGCTGCTACTCCCTCCCTCCCCGAGCGGCCTGTCTCGGAAGCCGCATGCCCCTGCCCGTGTCAAAATACGTAAGCCGCGTCGCCCTACTGAGCCTTGCGGCCACCCTCTTGTCGCCTCTGCCCCAGGCACACGCC
The DNA here is from genome assembly GCF_007859765.1 of Posidoniimonas corsicana. Taxonomy (NCBI): domain Bacteria; kingdom Pseudomonadati; phylum Planctomycetota; class Planctomycetia; order Pirellulales; family Lacipirellulaceae; genus Posidoniimonas; species Posidoniimonas corsicana. Next base: position 4,057,141 of record NZ_SIHJ01000001.1, on the reverse strand, counting down.
CAGCAGCGCTCGCTGGGGCTGGATGTCTCGTCGTGGCAGACGGAGATCTCGGCCAACTCGTGGAGCGAGATCCACAACACCAACAACCGCGACTTCGTCTTCATCCGTTCGAGCCGCGGCGGGACCACCGGCTTCTACAACCAGAACGACCCCGGCAACAACCTGAACCGCAACACGCAGTCGCAGCGGTACGACGACCCCTACTTTGTGCAGAACATCACCCGCGCTACCAACGCCGGGCTGCTGGCAGGGCCGTACCACTTCGCCCGGCCGGACATCATAGAGAGCACGCAGAACTCGGGCGGCGTCGCGAACACGGGCGTGGATGAGGCGGACCACTTCATCGAGATGGCCGGCGCGTGGATGCGGCCGGGCTACCTGCTGCCCGTGTTCGACCTCGAGGCGGGGCAGGCGCAGCACACCCGCGACGAGCTGGCGCAGTTCTCGATCGACTTCTCCGATCGGGTCTACGAGGTGATGGGGGTCCGCCCGGTTATCTACACCAACGGCAACTACGCCAACTACCTGCAGGGCGCCTCGCCGGCCCTGCAGGACGAGGTGGTCGCGGCCTACCCCGTTCTGTGGGCCGCGCGGTGGCCCAACCAGGACAACCCCGACGCCATCCCGGTGCAGACCGGTCACCCGGCCGACACCTACGGCCCGATCTACGGACCGTGGGACGACGCGCCCAACCCGGAGCACCCGTGGGGCTTCTGGCAGTACGCCAGCACCGGCCGGTTGAGCGGGTACAACAACGGCAACAGCAACCTCGACCTGAACGTGGCTCAGGGCGGTATCGAGTTCCTGAAGGACCAGCTCGTGCCCGCGCTGTGGACCGGCGGCGAGACCGGCGAGTGGACCACGCTCGATAACTGGAACAGCGGCCAGGCGCCGATCGCCCCGGTGCAAGGGCGACGCCAGGACCCGCGCGTCGGTCCGCTGACGCTCCCCGCCGTGCGGCTGCCAGCGGGCGACGACACCGTCGTCATCGACCGCGACGCCGGCGACCTGACGGTGACCCACTCGTCGGGCGCCCACAGCATCCGCAAGCTGGTCGTCCAGCAGACGCTCGACATCACCGGCGGGTCGCTTGCCGTGAACCACACACCGTCGAGCGACTCGCCCGGCCCCAGCGTCGCGGTTACCGGGGCGTTGTCGGTGACCGGCGGGGCGTTAGGCGCTCACACCATCGCCGTCGATGCGGGCCAGCAGCTCACGCTAGCCGGCGAGCTGGCGTTCACCTCGCTGCAGCTCGCCGGCGCACGAAGAACGCCCGGGGAGCTCTCGATCGTGGGCGACATCGTGATCGGCCCGCACGGCAGCCAGGAGGCCGTGATCCAGACCGCCGGTGACGAGACCGCCGACGGCCGGATCGACCTGGGCGGGCAGGACTACCTGTGGGACGTCGCGGACGGGGCGGCCGCCACGGACGTACGGGTGCTGGTCGAGATGATCAACGGCTCGTTCGCCAAGTCCGGGCTGGGCACGCTTGCGCTGGGGCAGGCCACCGCCTACGCCGGCGACCTCGATGTGCAGCAAGGCGAGTTGTTACTCGACGGACTGCGGCTCAACGACGCGGCCAATGTGGCGCTGGCGAGTGGCGCCCTGTTGACGCTTGACTGGACCGGGACGCCCGACGCCATCGGCATGCTGACGCTGGACGGCGCCTCGATGCCCGCGGGCGTGTACGGCGGCGTGGGCTCCGGCGCCCAGTTCGAAACCCCGCTGCTGGCCGGCAGCGGTATGCTTGAGGTCACGGCCGTTCAGCTCGTCGGCGACTACAACGCGGACGGCGTCGTCGACGCGGCCGACTACGCTGTCTGGCGCGACAACCTGGGGTCAGAGTTCATACTTCCCAACCGCGACCCGGCCAGCACCGGCGCCGTCAGCCAACAGGACTACGTCGCCTGGCGCAACAACTTCGGCGCAACTTCGGCGAGCGCGTCGTCGTCGGCGGCCCCAGAGCCTGCCGCCCTGACCGGGCTGGCAGTCATGGCGGCGGGTATCACCATCGCCCGCCGTCGGGCTAGTCGGCCGGCGGCTTTTTGACGCCCATCGCCGCCAGGCGGGAGTTGAGCGTCGTGGGGCGGACGCCCAGCAGCTCCGCGGCGCCGCCCGGCCCGTAGACCTTGCCCCGCGTGGCGGCGAGCGCGCGTTGCAGGTTCTGCTTCTCCATCTCCCGGAACTGCTGATCCGTGAGCACCTCCGGCGCCGCGGCTACGGGCGGGCTGGCGTTGGCGCCACTGGGCTCACCCAGGCTCACCCGCAGCGGGCCCCCCTGGCACAGGATCACCGCCCGCTCGATGACGTGCTGCAGCTCGCGGATGTTGCCCGGCCAGTCGTACTGAGCAAGCTGCCGCGCCAACGCCTTGGTCAAACGCGGCGCGGCGACCCCGATCCTGCGCGCCGAGGCCGCCAGGAAGTGTTCCGCGAGCAGCGGGATGTCCTCGCGCCGATCCCGCAGCGGCGGTAGTTCGATGGGAAACACGCTCAGCCGGTAGAAGAGGTCCTCACGGAACCGGCCGCGTCGCGACTCGTCGCGCAGGTCGCGGTTGGTGGCCGCGATCACGCGGACGTCCACGCGGCGGGTCTGCTCCTCACCCACCCGCTCGATCTCCCCCTCCTGCAGCACGCGGAGCAGCTTGCTCTGCAGGTCGATCGGGACCTCGCCCACCTCGTCCAGGAAAAGCGTGCCGCCGTCGGCCAGCTCGAACCGCCCCACCCGGTCGCGCAGCGCGCCGGTGAACGCCCCCTTGGCGTGGCCGAAGAACTCGCTCTCGAACAGCTCGCGCGGCACCGCCGCGCAGTTCACCTTGATCAACGGCCGCCCCGCCCGGGCGCTGTGCCGGTGCAGCTCACGCGCGACCAGCTCCTTGCCGGCGCCGCTCTCGCCGAGGATCAGCACGGTCGAGTCGGTCTTGGCCACCAGCTCGATCTGCCGGCCCACGTTGCGCAGCGCCGGGCTGGTCCCCAGCATCTCGCCGAAGCCCTGCTCGACCGTGACCTCCTGCTGCAGGTACTCGTTCTCCTCCTCGAGACGCCGCCTGAGCAGCTGCAGCTCGTCCCACGCGTGCGAGTGCGCGATGGACGCGGCGGCGTGGTCCGCTATCATCCTCATCCAGTCCAGGCACTCGTCGCTGATCCGCACGCGGCTGAACACCCCGAGCACGCCCAGCACCATCCCGTGGTGGCTCAGCGGCTGGCCCGCGAAGCCGATGACCCCCTCGGAACGAACCCACTCTGGATCAGCGATCCAGTCGGGCATGTCGGCCAGGTCCGGCGCCTCGATCGGGTCGCCGGTCATAGCGATCCGACCGACCTTCCGCACGCCGACCGGGAACCTGCGAAAGCGGCCGTCCAGCCGGCTCAGGTCCCGGTCCGGATCAACAACGGAGCGGCCGCTGCTCGCTGCTAGGTGCAGGCAACGGGAACGGTCGGGGCATTCTTCTCGGAACAGACAGGCGTCGCAGATGTCGCCCGGCCTGAGCAGCCAGACACGCACCAACGCCACGGTGTCGGAGTCGCCGATCCGGGTGACCAGCAGGTCGAGCAGCGACGGCAGGTCCCGCTGCTGGGCCAGATCGAGCAGCAGCCGCTTCGGATCCTCGAAGACGGGCGTGTGGGCAGGCATGGCGTCCATGCCACGAGTTTAACGAACTTCCGTTGGCGTCCAGCGAGATATCGTTAAAAAACGAAATGTCGTTGATTGTACTGTTGGGCTATTGCGGCTGTAAGTGGTTTCATTTAAACGGCTTAAGGGAATGTTCGGCGACTGGCACGGTTGGTGCAAAGGGGTGCGTCGAGCGAGCGGCTGGCTCGCCGAACCCCTCACTCCTGCACAAGGATCCCACCATGCCCCGCATCTCCACCGTCGCCTTGGACGCCGCCAACCCTCAGCAGACCAAGCTGTTCGCGGCGGTCAAAAACAAGCTCGGCCGCGTGCCCAACCTGCTGCTCAGCCTGGGCAAGTCGCCCGCGGCGTTGAAGGGCTACCTCGACTTCTCCGACGCGTTGGCGTCGGGTGAGGCGCTGACTGCAGAGCAGCGCGAGATCGTCGCGCTGGCCGTGGCCGAGGCCAACGGCTGCGAGTACTGCCTGGCGGCCCACTCGGCGATCGGCAAGTCGGTCGGCCTGTCGGCCGACGCGATCGCCGCCGCCCGCCGGGCCGGAGGAGACGACCCCGCCAACCGCGCTGTCGCGCGTTTCGCTCAGGCGATCGTCCAGACCCGCGGCCGCGTTGACGACGCGTCGCTCGACGCGTTCCGCGCCGCCGGCTTCGACGACGCGGCCGTGGCCGAGGTGGTGGCGCACGTCTCGCTCAACGTGCTGACCAACTACTTCAACAACCTGGCCCACACCGAGGTCGACTTCCCCGCCGCCGAGCCGCTGGACGGCCACGCGTCGGACGGCGCCGCGTGCTCCACCGGCTGCAGCGTCGCCTAGCTGGTCCCTGCCCGGGTCGCCAGCGCCGGCGACCCGGGCTACTTTTTCACCGCCAATTGAGAGCAGAGATGCCGACCTCAACAGCCAGCCCGCAAGTGGGCAAGATCGTCCCGCCGTTCACCCAGCAAACCGCCCTGGCCAAAGTCCGCGCGGCCGAAGACGCGTGGAACTCCCGCGACCCAGAACGCGTCGCGCTGGCCTACAGCGAGGACTCCACCTGGCGCAACCGCGACCAGTTCGTGCAGGGCCGCGCCCAGATCCGCGAGTTCCTCGCCGGCAAGTGGCGGAAGGAACTCGACTACCGGCTGATGAAGGACCTGTGGGCGTTCGAGGCGAACCGGATCGCGGTGCGATTCCAGTACGAGTACCACGACCGCCGGGGCGACTGGTGGCGGGCCTACGGCAACGAGCTGTGGGAGTTCGACGCCGACGGCCTGATGCGCCGCCGCGAGGCGAGCATCAACGACCTGCCGATCACCGAGGAGGAAAGGAAGTTCCGCTGGCCGCTAGGGGCGCCACGGCCCGCCGAGCCGGCGATGGTGCTGTGCGTCAGGTGACGCAGGCTGTTAACCAATCGCTATACGGGAACAGATTGGGCCAAGTCGGGTTGTAGAGGCCTACAGCAGGTGCTTTGAATGAGTTCAATGCCACCCGTCATATAGAGAGCGGTCTGCTGCGACCTTCAGTGAAGCTCTACGGCTTCCACAAAGGAGCATACGAAGCTAAGGTTCTTCACAGCGCAAGAACAAGCCCGTGTCCCCAATGGGGGCACGGGCTTATTGGCTTTGTATGAGCTAATTAGCGGCGTCGGATCGTGGCCAGGCCCACAACTCCGCTGAGTCCGGCCCAGACGATTACGCTGACCGGCTCTGGAACGTCACCCTGCCCGCCGCCAGGAACTACAGGTGGGGGGCGAAACTCCAGCTTGTCGCTACCTGCTCCGTCGTAGTTGGCATCACCGTCCACCTGCTGGAACCTCGTAGCGGCTTGCAGTAGGTATTCCGAATCTAGCGGGTCGAAGAAGGCCGCCTTGAAGTCGGCGGCCATCGATGTAGCGTCGCCCCCAGTGAAGCTAAAGCTCACCGTGTCACTTCCCCCTTCTGGCATCGCCGCGTTCGCGTTGCCGCCGTTGTAATTGGAGTTGTCTGCCGCGGCCAAGTCGAGGGTGCTGAATGGTTGTGCGTCAGCGTTCTCTATTAGAGTGTCGAGGTAGGTCCCTCCGGCGAATGATCCATCAACATAGCTGTACGCCGACACAATATCGAAGCCGAACCCAGTCAGCATGCTAGTGGTCGCTCCCGACCCAAATGGAGTTAGCGTTCCGGTCGTGTTGGTGATGAAGAGGTTCAGTAGGGTGGTGTTAGCGTCAACGAAGACGAACTCAAAGCCCACCGAGGCCGATGCGCCGGTAGCCGGAGTGTTTGAAGAAACCGAGGTTGAATCAAAATTGAGCGTAAACTCAACCGCTCCCTGCCCGACGCTAGCAAAGCTAGTCATGCAAATGACGATCGCACTCAGCCCGACGACGAAAGCTCTAAGTTGCACGTTCATGCCGTCCCTCAATTCATTCTTTAAGCGTCACCAACATGCGACTCCAGTCGGCACCCTGGAATTGGATGCCCGGCGGAGGGATGTGCGACTGCGGACGGCATCATATCGTGCGGCTGGCCGTTGTGTCAATCAAATGCATAGCATTTTCGCCGTCCAAGTCGGACTCAATCGATACAGCCAACCCCCCAAATGGGTGCGTGAAGCCCGCAGAACCCCCGATCTTCCTTGACGCTGCGACCAAAAAAGTCGACGCTCACCCCTCAAATTGACGTACGCTTTCCATTGGGCAGCCTCCGGTGGGAACGTCGATTCCCACACCTTTTCATCGCTCGTTGACCCCCCGTTTAGCGGGGCAGCGGGCAGGTCGGAACTGAGGAGAGAGTCATGCCGCTGCCAAGCAGTCCCAGCTACCGCTCTGCGCGGGCGCTGCGTCCGTCGTTCGAGCCCCTCGAGAACCGCCTGGTTCTGTTCGCCGCCACCGGCTACGAGTGGGCGGACCCCAGCGTCTCGTTCAGCTATATCCCTGAGGGGGCAACCGCTGAAGGCTACACGAACACGCTGTTCAGCAAGCTGGACGGCATCGCGCCGACCGAGGTCTGGCAGCGCGAGTTCGCTCGGGCGCTGCAGACGTGGGCCAATGTTTCGAACCTGAACTTCCACGAGGTGGCCGATAACGGCGACCCGAGCGGCAGCTCGGGCGTGGTGCAGGACAACGGGCGGTTCGGCGACATCCGCCTGGGCGCCCACGCCCTCGACGGCCCGCTGGCCTACGCCTACTACCCGGTCAGCTACAACGACCTGGGCGGCGACATTTTTATCGACCCCAAGTTCAACTACCAGGTTGGCTCCGGGTACGACCTCTACTCCGTGCTGCTCCACGAGGCGGGCCACTCCATCGGCCTGGGGCACTCCGGCGGATCGGTGATGAACTCCTCCTACCAGGGAATCCTCACCGGTCTGACGGCCGACGACATCGCCGGCGTGCAGTCGATCTACGGCGCCCGCAGCGAGGACGCGTTTGATGCCGCCGCTAGCAACAACTCGCGCCAATCGGCTTCGGCGTTGCAGCTCGGCGCGGACGGCTCGCTGTCGGTCGACGCGGACCTGACCTCTATGGCGGACGTGGACTTCTACCAGATCGTCGCGCCCGACGGGGGGGATGGGACCCTCAGCGTGTCGGTCGACGCCAGCGGGTTGAGCCTGCTCGCCCCGCGCGTAAACGTGTACGACGCCAGCGGCGCGCTAGTCGGATCGGCAGACGTGGGCGGCGCCTACGGCACGACCGCCGAACTGGTGATTACTGGCGTGGCGGCGGGCGATGTGTACTACGTGATGGCAGACGGCGCGACGACCGACGAGTTCGGGATGGGCGCCTACCATCTGGCGGTCGACTTCGGCGGAGGCGGTAGCGGCGGAGGCGGTGGGGGCGACCCCACCCCCGATCCCGACCCCACGCCAGACCCGCCCTCGGCGCCATCGGCGGACCGCTACGAGGCGAACGACTCGCTCGCCCAGGCGACCAGCCTCGGCCGCTTCAACAGCAAGACCATCACCGACGCCACGCTGCACTCGACCTCGGACGTCGACTTCTACAGCTTCACCGCCCGCAAGGGTGGCACGTTCCAAGTCACGGCCCAGATGGACAGCGGCGCCGACGTCACCCTCAAGGTGTACGACGCGTCCGGTTCGGTGGTGGCGACTTCGACCAGCGGATCGGTGAGCGTTGACCTTGCGTCCGGCGTAGCGGCGTACGCCAGCGTCGAGAGCCCCAGCGGCGTCCAGGACCAGTACGACTTGGTCTTCGAGAAGATCGGCGGTGGCGGCGGGGGCGGGGGAGGCAAGGGTGGTCCCAAGGGCGGTAAAGGAGGCCCGCTGAAGCCCGACATGTACTTTGCTGACGAGGCATCGCGCGACCTGGTCGAGAAGATTCACCAGCACCACGAGGAAGACGGCCCGGCCGAGCAGATCACCGCCATCGCCGACGCGGCCCTAACGACAGCCACCCAGCAAGGCCCCCACCGCGCGCCGGTGCAAGTGGCCGCCACGCCAGCGCGGGCAAGCCGAGTCGACGCCGCCCTGATGCAACTCCTCGATTCCATCGGCGAGAGATCCTCCGCCGACCCGTGGTTCGACGCGGACGAGGAATTCGGCGTGGAGCCCGATGAGAGCGGGCCTAGCACGGATGAAGCGGAGTTTGAATCCGCGTCCGCGCATCGCTCGGTGCGGTCTGACGCGGCAGTCGGACGCGCGTAGTTGCGTCGCCGACCTGGGGGCGCGCCCGCTTTGCTTGACCGACATTCCGGTCGCCTTTCGGCGAGGACGGTGGGCGCAAAGAAAACGGGCTCGCAAAACGCAAGCCCGTTGAGACAGAGTCGGGGCGACACGATTCGAACGTGCGACCTACTGCTCCCAAAGCAGTCGCGCTACCAGGCTGCGCCACGCCCCGTGGCTGGGGCCGGTGGGCCCTCGCCAGACTCGACATCCTAACCCGGCCGGCGGTTCGCGGCAACGGACCGGCTAGCCGGCGGCCACGAACCCGCCGTCCTGATAGCCGTCGTGCGGCTGCTCGAAACCAGGCTGGATCGCGGCCGGCTCGCCGCCCGCCGGCTGCTCGATCGGCTGCTGGGCGGACTGGCCGGTGAGGTGCTGGCGAAGCCGCTCGAACTCGTCGGCGTCCTTGAACTGGATGGTGATCTTGCCCTTGCCCTTCGCGTTGCGCGAAAGCGAGACCTTCGTCCCCAACGCGGTCTGCAGCTCCTGTTCGAGCGAGGCGAGCTGGTCGTTGCGGGCGGCGCCCGGCTTGCGGCTGACGCCGTCCTCGCCGACGACGCGGAGCTGCTCGTCGTCGCCGCGGTTGGCCTCCTGGATGGCCTGCTCGGTCGCGCGGACCGACAGCCCGTCGCGCTTGATCCGCTTGGCCATGTCGATCTGCTGGTCGAACTCGCCCAGCGGCAGCAGCGCCCGGGCGTGGCCCTGGGTGAGCTCGCCGGCGGTGATCATCTGCTTGACCTGCTCGGGCAGCTCCAGCAGGCGGATCAGGTTGGCGATGGTCGAGCGGTCGATGTGGATCCGCTTGGCCAACTCGTCCTGCGTGCAGTTGTAGTCCTGCAGGTACTTGTGGAAGCTGGCGGCTTTTTCGAGCGGGCCGAGGTCCTTCCGCTGCACGTTTTCGACGATGGCGATCTCCGCCATCTGCTGGTCGGTGACCTCTTTGAGCTGCACCGGCACCCGCTGCCAGCTAGCGGCCTGGGCCGCCCGCAGTCGGCGCTCGCCGGCGATCAGCTCGAAGCGGTCCTCGACGCGGCGCACCACCAGCGGCTGCAGCACGCCGTGCTCGCGGATGCTGTCCGCCAGGTCGGCGATCTCGACCTCGTCGAAGTGCTTGCGCGGCTGGTGCGGGTTGGGCTTGATCACGCCCAGCTCCAGCCACAGCTGGCCGGACTCGTCGCGGTTCATGATGGCCGGGTCCTCGCCCTCGGGCGCGGCGGCGACCGGCGCGGGCGGTTCGGCCGGCGATGGCTGTCCGGATGGCTGCTCGTCGAGCGAGCGTCCCAGCAAGGCTTCCAGTCCCCGACCCAAACGGCGTTGTTGATTAGACACGTCCTAGCACCTCCTGGCATAGCTCTATGTAGGCCCTCGCTCCGCGGGAGCGGGGGGCGTAGTCCATAATGCATTGGCCGTGGCTGGGCGCCTCGGCCAGGGCGACATCGCGGGGCGCCACGGTGTGGAACACGATGTCGCCGAAAAAGTCGCGGACCTCACGCTCAACCTCGCCGGTGAGGTCTAGCGAGTCGTCGTACTTGGTCAGCAAGATCCCGCCGAACTGTAATCGGCTATTCGTTCTCTGCATCACCCGTTTGATGAGATCAATCATTTGAGTCAGCCCCTCCATCGCAAAGTACTCACATTCCAATGGCATGATCACCTCGTCCGCCATGGCGAGGGCAGTCTGGGTGAGAGCGCCGAGCGAAGGGGGGCAATCTACGAGCACCGCGTCGTACACGCTGAGGCTGGCGGTCAGGTGGTCGGCGACCAGCCGGGACTGGCTGTCGTCGGCGTTAGCCAGCGCGTCGGCGTCCTGGAAGCTGCGACTGCCGGGCAGCACCTCGAGGTCGGGGATCTCGGTCGGCGCGACCGAGTCGGCGATGGGCGTTTTCTCGACCAGCGGGTGCCGCGGCGAGGGCGTGCGGCCCAGCGCGCTGGTGGCGTTGCACTGGGGGTCGAGGTCGACCAGCAGCGTGCGGAGCCCGGCCTTGGCGCAGCCGGCCGCCAGGTTGACGGCGGTGGTCGTCTTGCCGACGCCGCCCTTCTGGTTTGCGATGCAGTGGACGCGGCCCATCTCGGTTGGTGGCTGGTGGTTGGTGGTTGGAAGAAGCGGAAGCTTCATCAAGCCCACCCCGCCAGGGGTGGGGCCGCGTTTGGTTCCGGTCTCAACCCCGGCGGCGCGGGCCGATCGGGGGAAGCAGCTGCCGCCGGTTCGTATCGCGCGGCGGGGGATTGTAGAATCGGGGGGCCGGCGGCGGAACGGCAATCGTTCCGGGGTTTTCGGCGTACAGGCGGTGGTGATAGCAATGGATGAACCAGAACCGGCCCCCGCCGAGGCGTCCGACGAGATTGTCGCCCGGTTGGCCCACGTTCGCGCGGAGCGGCCTGAGGGAGACATGGCGCAAAGTTCGCCGACACCGTTTCATCACCCTGAGTGGAACTCGGTGTGGATCGGGGTCGCCGTAGCGGCCAGCGTCTATCCTGGTATTGCCATATTGGTATCGATGGGGATTGGCGCTGCGGTATCAGTCGTTCATGCCGAGCTACCCGCGTCAAGCGAGTTGCTCGAAATGATTCTGGTCGCGGGCACAGTCACCATTGTGGGCGGCGCCAGCGCGGCATGCCTGGCTGCCATCATCTGTGTTCCAGCGATGTTCTTGGTTTGGGGCGCAATCCGTCTGTTGCGTGTCGGGGCGACTTGGACAACAGTCGGAGCGATCTCTGGCGGAGCGGTTGGTTTTGCCGGTTGGCTTCCGGTCAGCTACCACACCTGCCAATTAGTGCTATTGGAGTTAGTGGACGGGACTTGGGCGGATTGGCTCCCACGGCGAATACTTCTTATCCTGCTCGGCCCAGTTCTGGCGACCCTCATCGGGCAGGTCGGCGGCGCTTACGGCGGCTTGGTGCTGCAGCGGGCAGGGTTCAGCTTCTGCCCTCGGGATTTAAATGAACGTCCCGGGCGGGTCTCATTCAGCATCGGCCAGCTGTTCAGCCTTACGCTGGTCCTAAGCCTCGCGCTCACGGCGCTGCGCATGGTGGGGCTGCTGAACGCCGCCATGCTGTTGGCCCTGGCGTGTTGGCTCGGGCTGCAGGTCGCGCTGCGCCGCCCGGCGATCTGGATCGCGGAGCGGGTGATGCGCTTCCTCCGCCGGCCGAAGCCCCGCGGGTACCTGATCGCTTCGGGCAAGCCGGCCGAAAGCGAAGGTGCCGTGCGATGACGTCGGATCAGGAACGCCCCGCTGGCGAGGCCGGAAGCCATGGCGGGCCAGCACCGACGCCAGAGCCCGGTGGGCTGCGTCCAGCGAACCCACCCGACGAGCCGTGGCCGGCGATAGGCGTCGGCATCGCAGTGTCGGCCGGACTGTATCCGTGCGTGGCGTTGGTCCCCGCGATAGGCGTTGCTTCACTTGGGATGCTGATCACCGGCGATGCGCCGGGGTCGCTCGCCCTTCTCGAGCGGCTGGCGGCATCCATCGCGATGACGGTTGTTGTGGGGATGATCCTCATCTTTGTGACGGCCGTGGTTTGTGTTCCCGTGCTATTCGTCATCTGGTCCATGGTCCGGTTGCTGGGCCTGCATTTGACCTGGCCGGCCGCGGGCGCGTTCGGCGGCAGCGCGGTGGCCTTCGCGTACTTCGCTCCGATCTGCTACCTCGGCCTGCAGGATCTGCACTGGCAGCTAGGCGGGATGGTTCAGCCCGTCGAGTTCGTCATGCTGGTTGTCGTCGTGGCGATTGGTCCTCTGCTGGCGGTCTTTGTCGGGCAGGTCGGCGGCGCCTACGGCGGAGTTGGGATCGAGCAGCAGCGCGAGTCCCTCGGGCTGCCGGGCGCCGTGCAGTATGAGGGCCGAATGGCGTTCAGCATCCGGCAGCTGCTGGGGCTGACGGTCGTGGTCAGCCTGCTGCTGGCCGCGCTGCGTCTGGCGGGGCTGCTGAACTCAGCGACGTTCTTCCTCGTCGGTTGCTGGCTGGTGTGGCACGTTGTCTCGCGGCGTTTGGCCATCGCGCTCGCGCGGCGGCTGCGGAGAAACCGGCCGGGCCGTGGGCTGCTCACAATGCCGGCAACGCCCACCAGCGGGGCCCCTGAACCGCCGGTGGCGGGAGGATCCTAGACCGCCATGGGCAGGCTTGCCAAACGATTCATCCGCCCGATTCCGCTCCCGCAGGCCCCGCCTGCCTTAGAGGATGAAGGTGAGCCAGGACCACCCGGCATGCCGGCGCGGCTGGCGTTCTACGCGGACACGCGGCAGGGGCCGTGGACCTACCTAGCCTGCTACCTCGCGCTGGGCGGTGGCGTCTACACAATCCTAGCGGGCGGGTCGGCAGTCGTTTGGCGGACGACCTTGCACGCATGGAACGGTTCTGAGTGGCAGTGGTTGATCGAGCAGGTGTTGATGCAGACCGCCGCGCTGGCGTTTGGCGCCATCCTGGCGGCGGTGGGCGTGGGCCTAGTCTCTCTGGTGGTCCTGTTCTGCCTGTGGAGCGTCGTCCGGTTCTCGCGGTGGCGGATCAACTGGGAGATCCTCGGCTGCTTCGCCGGGGCGTTGGTCGCGCTCGTGCTCAACCTGCCAACTGAGTGGATCGTGTTTCGCGACAGCGACCCCGCTACGATTGCTTGGGCCCTCTGTGGCGGGCTGCTGCTGGCTACCTTCTGTCTGCAGGTGGCGGGCGCCTACGCGGGGATTTCTAACCAGCGCGATGCCGACCGTAGGTTGCAACGCCGGGCGTCGGCGGGGACGGGGTTGTCGTTCTCGGTCGGGCAGCTGCTCGTGCTGACGGCGGTGGTGAGCGTGCCGCTGGGGCTATTGCGGGCAGTCGGGCTGCTGAGCGGCGGCCTGCTCGCGCTGATGGGCGTGTGGGTGGTGTGGCAGGCAATCAGCCAGTACCCGGCGCGAGGGATCGCCCGGTGGCGGCACAACGTGCGGGCCAAGCACTTTCACGATACGCTAGACCGGATGGCGGCCGCGCGTCGGGACGCCGCCGCAGCGCCGGCCGAGTGACGCCCGCGCCGCTTGCCTGTTTCACGTGAAACCAGCAACCGTCAGATGAGCTACGAGCAGCCCCGTCCCTCGATTCGACGCCTTGCGCTGCTGGAGCGGCGGCCGCGCCGGCTGCAGGACGTGAACTGGCGGGAGATCCACTCGGCGATCGCGTTCGCGGGCGCCGCGTACGTGCCGGTCGCCGTGGCGGCCCGGCTGTGGGGCGGGCGGTTCGGGCGGACGCCGCTGGGCTGGCTCGACCCGCAGACCGCGTGGGGCGAGGCGCTGGCCGTGGTTGGCCTGGCGGGGCTGGGCTACTTCTGGTTCCTGATCGTCGGCGCGCTGGTGCTGGCCGCCGTGGCGGCGGTGTTCGCGCTGTCCGGCACGCCGGTGCGGCAGGACTGGCTGGCCGGGTTCATCGCCGGCGGCGCCGCGGTGACCGGCGTGCTGCCGATCTGCGGCGGGGTCGTGGCTGAGCCGGCAGACTTCTTCTGGGGGCCGGTGGCCGCGGTGATGATCATCCAGCCGGCGGCCACGTACGTCGCGACCCGCGAGCTGAAGAGCTACGTCCGGGGCGCGTTCTGGTCCGCCGACTCGCAGATCATCGCCTCGCGGCGGTCGATGAACCTGCAGATCAGCCTGGCGGCCATGTTCGGCGTCACGGCGGTGGCCAGCTTCGTGATGGGGCTGCTGCGGCTCAGCGGGCTGCTCGACGTGCCCGCGGCACGGCTGTTGCTAGGCGGGCTGTTGGCGGAGGTGCTGCTGCTCCCGCTGAGCGTGTGGGCTTCGCACAGGCTGCTGGAGCGGCGGTTCCCGATGCCGGCGGCGAGGGCCGAGCGCAGCGTGGAGGAGGAACCGGCCTCGCCGTTCGACTGAGCCACCGCCCTTGGGGCGACACTTAGGCGTGCTGCTTCCGCAGGGGAGGCTGGGGGCTGGCAGCCGGAAGGCTAGACTCAAGCGGCGAGGTGCCAGCGCAGCGTGGCCCGACTACCGCTTGCCTGTTTCACGTGAAACACCCAGCACGCGCGCACGGAGTTTCCTGCGTGAGCGTTTCACGTGAAACAGTCGCCCGGCGGGGCGCCCGGCTATTCCAGCGGGTTGAACACCAGGCCGCTGAGCACCTTGGGGTAGAAGTAGGTGCTCTTGGCGGGCATCCGTTCGCCGTGGTTGCTGATCAGGCGGATGTGCTCCAGGGTGGCAGGCATGACGATGGCCGCCAGGTTGAAGGCCCCGCCGGTGCCGACCTGGCCGGTCAGGTCGCGGCCGGTGTCGTCGCCCTTGGAGAGGCCGTCGATGACCTCCTCGATGGAGCGGACGTACTTGGGCGCGGCCGAGCTGGGGGCGTCCAGCAGGTTCTCGACGATCAGCCGGTGCAGCAGGCTGACGCCCAGCCCCTGCCAGTCGGCGCTATGCTCCGACGCGATCTGGGCCATCCGCTCACGGCCCTTCTCGGTCACGCGGACCATGGTCCACTGCTGGTCCTTGGCGGTGTAGAGGGCCAGCGTGCCCTGCTCCTGCTCGGCGTCGATCATGCCCCAGACGGCCGCCGCCTCCTCGGGGCCGCTGCCGCCGAATTCGTGGTCGAACGAGTCGCCCAGCTTCTCGACGAGCTCCACGGAGTCCATCTCGGGCATGTTGCGGAACAGGCGGTGGGTCGGCAGCACGAGCATGCCGGGGTCGCTCATCGACACGCACATCATCAGCACGTAGTTGGCCGGGTGGTCGTCCGGCAGGGCCGCGCCGCCGTTCTCCGCGGCGTAGGCCTGGGCGACCTCGTCGCGGTAGTTGCAGGCGGTCTCGTAGCGGTGGTGGCCGTCGGCGATGTAGGTCGGCTTGCCGCCCATCACACCCTGCAGTTGGGAGATGACCGCCACGTCCGTGACCGGCCAGATCCGGTTGACCACGCCCAGGTGGTCGGTCGCCTCGAGCGGGGTGGCCGTGGCGATCGCGCCCTCCAGGATCTGCTGGGCCGCGTTCTCCTCATCGGGGAACAGGCCGAAGATCTGGCTCATGTTGGTCTTGCAGGCCTTCCACAGCTTGAGCCGGTCGGCCTTGGCGCCGCCGTGGGTCTCCTCGTGGGGGTGGATGTCCCCCTCGCCGAACCGCTCCAGCCGCACACGGCACATGAAGCCCCGGCGGGTGTACTCGATGCCCCCCTCCTCGTACGTCTGGTGGTAGACGTACACGGCCGGGTCGCCCTCAGTGAACAGCACCTGGTCCCGCTGCCAGTCCTTCAGCAGCTTGGCCGCCCGCGTGTAGCGGTTGTTGGCGTCGTCGTCGGTGTCCTCGTCCTTGTTCAGGATCAGCCGCACGCAGTTGTTGGGGTGCTTGTCGTACAGCTCCTGCTGCAGCTCGGGGCCGATGACGTCGTACGGCGGGGCGACCACGTTCGATAGGCCGCCTACGTGGCCAAGGTCATAGCGGACGCCGCGGAAGGCTTCGATCTGGGGCATGGTGTCGGGGCGGGAAGGAGGGAACGCGTGAGGGGGTACCGAGCAAGCAGGGCAGTTTAATGCACGCCCCCAGCCGCTGGAACCCGGCCGCCGGGTGGGCGCCGGGCCGCCGAGGCCCGGCGCCACGTGGCGCCGGGCGGGGCGCCCGCACTACACTGAGGGGAGTCCCTTCTCCTCGGCCCGAGAGCGCCCTTCCGCATGTTCACGCTGGCTGTCGCTGCTGCGTCCTTCTTCGCGTTTATTGCCGCCTATCACACCTACGGCCGCTGGATCGGGCAGAGGGTGTTCCGCCTGGACGCCAAGGCGGTGGCGCCCAGCCATGCGCTGCGGGACGACGTCGATTTTGTCCCTACCCGCCGGGGCGTGATCTTCGGCCACCACTTCACCAGCATCGCGGGGACCGGGCCGATCGTGGGGCCGGCGATCGCCGTGTTCTGGGGCTGGCTGCCGGCGCTGCTGTGGGTGGTGCTGGGGTCGATCTTCGTCGGCGCCGTGCACGACTTTGGCTCGCTGGTGCTGAGCCTCCGCAACCGGGGCCAGACGATTGGCGAGGTCGCCGGCCGGCTGATCTCGCCGCGTGCGAAGCTGCTGTTCCTCTTAGTGTTGTTCTTCGCGCTGATGGTCGTGCTGGCGATCTTCGGGCTGGTGATCGCGCTGATCTTCGACTACTACCCCGAGTCGGTGCTGAGCGTCTGGACCGCGATGCCGCTGGCGGTGGTGGTTGGCCTGTTGGTGTACCGGCGGGGCGTGGGGCTGCTGTGGCCGTCGATCGCCGCGCTGGCGATCCTTTACGGCACGGTGGCGATTGGCGCCTACGCGCCCGAGCTGGGGCTCAGCTTCAAGCTGCCGGCCGTTGAGGCCCTGGGAGCCTACGGCAAGCCAGTGATCATCTGGACGGCGTTGCTGCTGGCCTACTGCTTCCTGGCGAGTGTGCTCCCGGTGTGGCTGCTGCTGCAGCCGCGGGACTATATCAACAGCCACCAGCTCATGGTGGCGTTGGTGCTGCTGGTCGGCGGGTTGGCGGCCGCGGGCCTGACCGGCAAGGCGAGCCTGTCGGCCGCGCCGATGGTCGCCACCGAGATCCCCGACGACGCGCCGCCCATCTTCCCTTTCTTGTTCATCACCATCGCGTGCGGGGCGTGCAGCGGCTTCCACTGCCTGGTCGCGAGTGGGACCACCAGCAAGCAGATCGACACCGAGCCCGACGCGCGGATGGTAGGCTACGGCGGCATGCTGCTGGAGGGGGCGCTGGCCGTGGTGGTGATCCTGGCCTGCTGCGCCGGGCTCGGTATGGGCGTCACGACGCCCGAGGGGGAAACCCTCACCGGCGCCGCGGCCTGGCGTCACAGCTACGATGCGCGGATCACGCCGGTGCTCGACGAGCAGGGTGAGCCGGTCGTTCAGAACGGGAAGGCGCTCACAAAGGGGGGCTGGGGCAACCACAAGCTGCGGCAGATGGTGGGCGGGTTCGTGGAAGGCGGCGCCAATTTCGTCAGCACACTGGGAGTCCCCAAGCGGATGAGCGTGGCGATCATCGCCGTGCTGGTGGCCTGCTTCGCCGCCACCACGCTGGACACCGCCACACGGCTGCAGCGATACGTGATCCAGGAGTTGGGGCAGACGCTGTACGTGGCGCCGCTGACCAACAAGTACGTCGCGACCGGCGTTGCGGTGGTGACCGGCGGCGCGGTCGCGCTGACCGACGGCGGCGCCGGACCGGGCTCTGGGGGGCTGATCCTGTGGCCGTTGTTCGGCGCCACCAACCAGCTGCTCGCGGGCCTGGCGCTGCTGGTGATTGTGTTCTACCTGCTGCGGCGGGGCCTGCCGGTGTGGTTCGCGGCCGCGCCGATGATGCTGATGCTCGTGGTCCCGGGCCTGGCGATGGTGGAGAACATCACCACCGACTTCTACCCGAACGGCAAGCGGCTGCTGCTCGGCTTCGGCGTGGTGATCCTCTTGCTGCAGGCGTGGATGGTGGTCGAGGCGCTGCTGGTGCTGCCCCGCGCGCGGGGCGTGCTGGAGGACGCCGCGGCGGACGCCCCCCGCGTTGCGGGCGGTTAGGCCGCGCCCTCCTCGGGCGGCTTGCTGGCGTGCTGCTGGGCGTCGCGTCGGGGGTCGGCCGCGGCGCCGACGACCTGGATCGCCTTGCGTCCCTTGAACGCGCCGGCCGTGGCCTCGAACTTCCGGCGGCCCTCGACCAGCACGCTGAGCGGCTCGCGCACGTCCTTCTCGGTGGCGATGATGTCCCCCACCCGCAGCCCGATAAAGTCGGCCGTGCTGATGTTGGTGTCCGCCAGCTCGACGACCACCTCCACCGCGGCCGACTGCACCTGCAGCCCCAGGTTGTTGATCGCCTCGGGCGTGGCGGGCTTGCTGGAGTAGGTCACCCAGCTGTTGGCGCTGAGCTCCTGACCGATCCGCTCGATCGAGTTGAACGGGATGCACAGGTTGACCATGCCGCGGATCTCGCCGAGCGTTAGCTCGAAGCTGATCAGCACCACCACCTCGTTCGGCGGGACGATCTGCACCAGCTGCGGGTTGCTCTCTACGCGCTCGACGCTCAGGTCCAGCTCGATCACGTTCTCCCACGCCTGCTTCATCTCGTTGAGGAACAGGCTGGTGATGCGTCCCACCAGCAGCAGCTCGATCTCGGTGAGCGGGCGCCGGGCGGGGGGCGAGGAGTCGCTGCCGCCGCCCAGCAGGCGGTCGATGATCGGGAACAGCAGCGACGGGTTGATGTCCAGGATCAGCTGCCCCTCGAGCGGCGCGGCGTTGATCAGGTTGAAGCAGGTCGGGTTCTCCAGGCTGAAGATGAACTCGCTGTACGTCAGCTGGTCGACGCTCGTGAGCTTCACCTCGACGATGGTCCGCAGCAACGCCGAGAGCGCGGCGCCGTAGTTGCGCCCGAAGCCCTCGTGCATCGTCTGCAGCGCCCGCATCTGGTCCTTGCCGACGCGTTCCGGGCGCTTGAAGTCGTAGGGGGTGACCTTCTCGCGGGCGCGCTGGGGCGACGCCGGCATGCCGGCGAACGACGGCGCGGCCTTGGGCGCGGTGAGCGTCGGCGCGGGCGCGGCGGGGTCGCCGTCCAGCGAGTTGAGCAGGTTTTCAACTTCCGCTTGGCTGAGCACGTCGCCCATTGTCGCGTCCTTGCGAGAACGAGTTCGTCCTGTCCGTCACGCCGGCCGCGGCCGACGCGTTACTTCCTTGTCTGCCCCTGGCCGTGCACGATGTACTTGTAGCTGGTCAGCTCGTCCACGCCGCAGGGGCCGCGG
The DNA here is from genome assembly GCF_007859765.1 of Posidoniimonas corsicana. Lineage (NCBI taxonomy): Bacteria > Pseudomonadati > Planctomycetota > Planctomycetia > Pirellulales > Lacipirellulaceae > Posidoniimonas > Posidoniimonas corsicana. Next base: position 4,038,179 of record NZ_SIHJ01000001.1, on the reverse strand, counting down.
GCGTGAAACTTGTCGGTGCTGATGCCGATCTCGGCGCCCAGTCCGAACTCGCCGCCGTCGTTGAACCGGGTGCTGGCGTTGATCACCACCGCCGCGCTGTCGATCCGCTCGGCGAACTCCTCGGACGCCGCCAGGTCGGTCGTGACAATCGCTTCGGTGTGGCCGGAGCTGTACTTGTTGATGTGCTCGATCGCCTCGTCCAGCGAGCCGACCACCACGGCCGAGATGGTGGGGCCCAGAAACTCGGCGCCGAAGTCCTCGTCGGTCGCGGGCACGGCCGAGGGGGCGAGCTCGCACACCTTGGGGCAGCCGCGGACCTCGATCTCCTGCTGGTTGAGCGCCACCACCAGGCGGGGGACCGCCTCGGCGGCGATGTCGGCGTGGACCACCAGCGACTCGGCGGCGTTGCACACGCCCAGCCGGTGGCACTTGCTGTTCACCACGATCGCCTCGGCCGCGTCCAGGTCGGCGGCCGCGTCGACGTACACGTGGCAGTTGCCGTCGAAGTGCTTGATGACCGGCATGGTCGCCTCGGCCACGACGCGGCGGATCAGCCCCTCGCCGCCGCGCGGGATGGCCACGTCGATCAGCTCGGACTGCTTGAGGAAGTGCCCCACCGCCGCGCGGTCGGTGGTCGAGACCAGCTGCACCGCGTCCCGCGGCAGGCCGGCCGCCTCGGCGGCGTCGGAGATGATCTCGACGATCGCGCGGCTGGAGTGCTGGGCCTCCTTGCCGCCGCGGAGGATCACCGCGTTGCCGCCCTTCACGCAGATGGCGGCCGCGTCGGCCGTCACGTTCGGACGCGACTCGTAGATGAAGAACACCACGCCCAGCGGCACGCAGACCTTGTCGATACGCAGCCCGTTGGGGCGGACGGTCGAGTCGAGCACCCGTCCGACCGGGTCGGGCAGGGCGGCGACTTCTTCCAGGCCGACCGCGATCGACTCGATCCGGTCGGGCGTCAGCCGCAGCCGGTCGACCTGCGCATCGGTCAGCCCGTAGTCGGGCGCGGCGTCCAGGTCCTGCTGGTTGGCCTGATTCAACGCCGCCGCGTTTTCGCGCAGCAGCCGCGCGGAGGACCGCAGCCAGTCGATCTTCTGCTGGCCGGAAACGGTTGTGAGCTTGGCCGAGGCCGCCTTGGCCCGCGCCGCAACGTCGCGGCAGTAGGTCCCCAGGTCGGCGGTTTGTGTCTGATCGGAAGGCATAACTAAGCAGTTTGGTCTTGGGTCTGGCGCAGCGCGCCGGGTCGAGTATGGCAGGCTCAGCGATTAGGAGCAACGCTGACCGCCAACGCCTGTAAGTTAATGCTAGCTAACGAGTTAGCTGCGACGAAGGGTCGCCCAAACCGCCGCACGCGGCGAATGCTAGCACCGCCTCGCGGACCGGGCGGACGTCGTGCACGCGGATCACCTGGATCCCTTGGCGGGCGAGGGCCAACGCCGAGCCGACCGTGGCCGCCGTGCGGTCGGCCTCCTTATCCCCCAGTATGTGGGCCAGGAAGCCCTTACGCGAGTGCCCCACCAACAGGGGACAACCGAGCTGGTGGAACTGTTCGGCCGCGGCCATCAGGCGGAGGTTGTGCTGGTGCGTCTTGCCGAAGCCGATGCCCGGGTCCAGGCAGACCCGTTCTTGCTCGATCCCAGCGTCGAGCAGACTGTCCCGCCGCTGGCGGAGGTAGTCGAGGATCTCCGTGACGACGTCGTCGTACCGCGGATCGTCCTGCATGGTCTGCGGCGTGCCTCGCATGTGCATCGCGCACACCCCGGCGCCGGTCGCCCGGGCGACCTCCAGCATCCGCGAGTCCCCCTCGAGCCCGGTGACGTCGTTGATGATCTCGGCGCCGGCGGCCACGGCGGCCTCGGCGACCGCGGCTTTGCTGGTGTCGATCGAGAGCGGCACGCTGGTCTCCCTGGCCAGCCGCTCCACGACCGGCAGCACGCGGTCGAGCTCTTCCCCTGCGTCTACGACTTCCGCGTAGGGCCGCGTGCTCTCGCCGCCGATGTCGAGGATCGCCGCGCCGGCCGCGGCCAGCTCCAACGCGTGCTCGACCGCGGAGTCCGTCTCCTCGAACCGCCCGCCGTCAGAGAAGCTGTCCGGCGTGACGTTAACGATCCCCATCAGCAGCGGCAGGCCGCTGAGGTCGAGCGTTGTGGAGCGGAGCCGCCAGGAGGAGGCGCGGTCGGGCAGGGCGGATGGTGGCATGCAGGTATTCTACCCGGTCGGGGCACTGGTGTGGCGGACCCGTGTGCTGCCCGCCGCCAAGCGCCTCGGCGGGCTGAGGCCGCGATGCGCGACCGGGTGTCAGGCGATCGTCTGATACTCGCGGTAGCCGACGAACGGGATGCGGATCAGCTTTGCAAGCCGGTGGGCGGCTTCTTCCATACCGGTGCTGGTTCGGTCGCGCGTCGTCATGCCAGCGACGTAGTACCGCCGGCCGCCGCGGCAGACGTACAGCGCCTCCCAGAACTGAAACTCCGGGATTCCGGAAGTCCGTGCTGCGCGGCTTGTGTACACTGCGAGGACATCTCCATCGGCCACGTTCCACCGCAGCGGCCACCAGCACTTCCGCCCGAGCAGCAGGAAGTCGGTGACCAAGCGTCGGTCGTCGACGAGCACGGATCGGCGGGTCGAGACGGTCAGCAGCAAGAACGCAACCGCCGCGAGCGCCAGCGTGATCGGCAGCCACAGGGCAACCGGTTCGGGATCAACGACGTTCAGTGCGGGGCAGCCGAACAGGGGCGACAAGAAGAACCCTGCCGCCACGATCCGCCATCGATGCATCCATTGTGCGTAGCGGCCACCGGCAGCCTTGATTTCGACGTCCGCGTCCGGCCGCTCCTCGAGTCGCAGCCGGTACTCCCCTTGTTGCTTGACCTCCGACGCGATCAGCGTCGCGACGCCAACCGGCAGCAAGAAGGAGGTCCAGACAAACCCGCTCGATTTGTTCATTGCCAACGGCACGCAGCACACGGCCGTGAAAGCCGTCAGCTTGAGCAGGTAGGACGTGGTGAACTGTGGCATGAAGCCAGAGTTGCTCACCAACGCTCTTCCATCAACCCCACGATCTGCTCGGCCAACCGCTGGATGGCGAGCTGCTGCTGCGAGGCCACGGTCTGGCCGGCGGCCGGCATCAGCGGGGTGCTCTGCTGCACGTCGATCAGGCCGCCGGGCAGCGGCATCGACTGAGCGGGCACGATCGGCAGCCGCCGGCGGTTGATCCACGACACATCGGCGTACAGCAGGTTGTCCATCAGCCGCGCCTGGTCCAGGCCGTCCTCGGCCACGACGCGGCGCACGTCATTGTGCAGGCGCACGGTCAGCACGCTGTCGGCCGACGGGTCGCCGACCACCTTGAACGGCGTCTTGAGCTCGATCTCTTTGGCGATGGCCTCGGTCAGCCGCTCGCCCAGGTCGCGTCGGAAGCTCTGCGACTCGATCATCGGCACGTACACGGTGTGCACGTCCGGCGCGTAGAGCGAGCCGGAACCGGCCTGGTAGTTCGCGCACCCGGCCGTTGCGAGCAGCAGGAGCGAGAGGCGCCACCAACCGGTGGGCGAGGCGAGTTGTCGGCGGTGCGACGTCATCAACGGTGGCCGGTGTGTTGACTGTTGCCGAGGGCCTACGGCCGTCGGATGCCCCAGGTTCGTGTGTCGCGGATGGATCGCTTCAACCGCGGGTTCTCTGACGGATCGGGTCCGTCGTCTGCTCGGCGTCGCTAGCGCGTCGTGGAATCGCTCGGCGCCTCGGCGATGCGCGTCTCGGCGTCGCGACGCAGCTCGGGGATCTGGTTGACGATCGACCGCTCCTTGCTCTCCGGGAACCAGTCGACCAGCCACTCGAGGGGCCGGTCGGGGTGCGACGGCTCGCCGCCGATCTCGGCCAGCCGCTCGCGGGCCTGCTGGGCGACCGGCGAAGATCCGTACTTCTGCGAGATCCGCGCGTAGTACTGGCGGGCGGCGCCGTAGTGCGAGGTCTTGTCGTAGTACTCGGCCATGCGAAGGTCGCGCTCTTCGGTCGCCTTGGCGACCTCCGCCTGCGCGTTCCGCAGCCGTTCCTTTTCTTCGTCCGTCAGGCGGCCGGCAAACTGGGTGCGGATCTGCTTCAGCAGCGCCTTGGCCTCTTCGAGCACGGTGCCGTCGTAGTCGGCGCCCTGGTACTTGCGCAGCTTGGCCTGCAGGCCCAGGATGTGCGCGTTGAACTGGTGCTCGCTACGCGGGTATTCCTTCCGCAGCAGCGAGTAGTGGTAGTCGGCGTCGCCGTAGCGGTTCTGGCGGAAGTAGATGCTGGCGGTCGCCATGATGGCGTCGTCCGCCCAGGGGCCGGTGGGGTCGTTCAGCCGGATGTTGTCGTACGTGTTGACCGCCTGACCGATGGTGTCGAACGTGGGCCGCGTGCCGTCCAGCAGGTTGGGCCGCAGCCGCGACGTCTGCTTGTAGTCGAAGTAGTGCCGCTCCCAGTACTGCGCGATGACCCACTGGCGTCCGACCAGCGTGTCGAGGTGGCGCGTGTTGGGGTGCTTGCTGACGAGGTCGTTGAAGGTGTCGCGGGCGTCGACGTACTTGTTCTGCCAGAAGTAGCTCTCGCCCAGCAGGAACAGCGCCTCGGCCTCGATCTGCGAGCCCGGCAACGCGTTGGCGGCGGCCTCGAACTGGTCCTCCGCCTTGGCGTACTCCTCCTGCTGGAACAACGCCTTGCCCGCGTCGAGAGCCTGCTGGGCGGCCTGCGCACTGGGGCCCTGGCCGACCGCCTTCTTGATGTTGTTGATGCCGATCTTCGGGTCGAGGGCCGGCAGCAGGCCGGCGGGCTTGTCGTCCTCGACCAGCTTGTCGATCACCTCGTCGGCCGGCGCGTCCATCGGTCGGCCCTTGGCGTCGAAGTAGCCCTCGTAGCCGGGCACCTGGAACCCCTTGCCGGGGGTCATGATGGCCTTCTTCTTGTTGCGCTTCCACCAGTCCTCGGTGCCGGGGCCGGCCGCCTGGGCGGGCGCATCATCGCCGCCGCCGAGGAACGGCCAGTCGATCGCCCGCGCAGAAGGGGACGCGACGCTCAGGCACGCCAGCAGGACCGCGGCGCCGAACGCCAGGGGACGCGACAGGTGGGGGCGTTTGCTCATGACTTTCCTTGGTGAAACGCAGGCCGGTGCAGGCCGCCGGACGCCTTCCGGGGGCGGGGAGCCTAGGAATTACCGCCGCAGGCCGTCAATAGCGGCTCCAATGCCTGTCCGAGAGGGGCCGCGAGCCGGGGCGATTCCTGCCTAACCCGAACAAACTGCCCAGTCCCATCGTTGCAACAGGGGGGCTATACTTTGCTTGACCCGGAGGCGGCGTCACCGGGACGAACCCCCACCGCATCATCGCGCCGCGGCCTTGCCCGCGGCGTCCAGCCACCGAGAAACTGCCACCGATGATCCGATCCCTGATCCTCTGCGCGACGCTAGCTGCTAGCGTTGCTGTCGGCCCCTTCGCCGCAATCCTGTCCGCCGAAGAGCTGTGCGTCTGCCGGTACTGCCAGGGCCTTCGGCGGGCCGCAGCCGAGCCGGGCCAGGTCACCGGCGAGCGCAAGTACGCTCCGGACCGCGTAGTGGACGTGCTGAATATCAAGATCGACGTCACCCCCGACTACGACGACCACACCCTGGTCGGCGAGACCACTCTCACGTTCCAGCCGATCAGCCGCCCGGTCGAGGAGGTCACGCTCGACGCGGTTGACCTGCGGATCGAGAGCGTCGAAGGATCGCAGGAGATCAAGGAGTGGGACAACGACGGCCGCCAGCTTACGATCCTGTTCGCCGAGCCCCTGAAGGTAGGACGCGAGGCCGAGGTGACGGTGAAGTACTCCGCCCAGCCGGAGAAGGGCCTGTACTTCCGCACCAAGAAAGACGGCTACGAAGACGGCGACATGCACCTGTGGACCCAGGGCGAGCCGCACGAGGCCCGGCACTGGTTCCCCAACTTCGACTACCCCAACGAGCGCTCGACCAGCGAGGTGATCTGCCGCGTGCCCGAGGAGCTGACCGTGCTGTCCAACGGGAGCGTGGTGTCGAGCGAGGTCGACCCGCAGACCGGCCTCAAGGCGGTGCACTGGAAGCAGGACAAAACCCACCCCAGCTACCTGATCTGCCTGGTGGCCGGGCGGCTGGTGAAGTTCGAGGACAAGGCCGGTGATATCCCGCTCGGCTTCTACACGCAGCCCTCGCTTGAGGAGCACGCCAAGAACTCGTTCGCCGACACGGCCCAGATCATGGCGTTCTACCAGGACGAGATCGGCGTGCCCTACCCGTGGGACAAGTACGACCAGGTCACTTGCAAGGACTTCATCGCCGGCGGCATGGAGAACACCACCCTCACGGTCCTGACCGACAACACGGTCTTTTCGACCGAGACCGAAAACATCAAGTCGAGCCGCAACCTCGACGCGCACGAGCTGGCCCACCAGTGGTTCGGCGACTACGTGACCTGCGAGGACTGGGCCAACCTGTGGCTCAACGAGGGCTTCGCCACCTACTACACCCACCTGTACGACGGGCACAAGCTGGGCCGCGACCACATGCTGTACGGCCTGTACCGCGACGCCCAGGGCCGCGTGCTGACGCAAGAGAAGGACACCCGGCCCATCGTCTACCGCGACTACGAGGCCGCCTGGGACCAGTTCGACTTCCGCGCCTACCCCAAGGGGAGCTGGGTGCTGCACATGCTCCGCAGCCAGCTGGGCGAGGACGTGTACCGCCAGGCGATTAAGACCTACCTGGAGAAGAACGCGCTGTCGAGCGTCAGCACGCCCGACCTGATCGCCGCGCTGGAAGACGCGTCTGGCCGGTCGCTCGACCGGTTCTTCGACCAGTACGTGTTCCACGGCGGGTTCCCCAAGCTGGACATCAGCTACAAGTGGCTGCCGAAGGAGGGCATGGCCCGCGTGACCGTCAAGCAGACGCAGGACGTCAACGACGACGTGCTGCTGTTCCAGATCCCGACCAAGCTCCGCTTCACCGTTGACGGCAAGCCGGTCGACCACGACATCGTCATCAACGGCAAGCAGCACGACTTCTACGTGCCCCTGCCCGGCAAGCCGAGCCTGGTGCGGTTCGACCCGGATTACACGGTGCTGGCCAAGGTCGAGTTCAGCAAGCCACAGGAGATGCTGGAGGAGCAGCTCAAGAACCACGACGACGTGATTGGCCGGCTGATCGCGGTGGAGGAGCTCGGCAAGAAGAAGGACAAGAAGTCCCTCGAGGCGCTGAAGCAGGCTCTGGGTTCCGACCCGTTCTACGGCGTCCGCCTCGCGGCCGCCAAGGAGCTGGGCGACCGCCAGACCGACGAGGCGTTCGACGCGCTGATCGCGTCCACCGGCCAGGACGACGCCCGCGTCCGCCAGGCGGTGGTCCGCGCGATCGGCGACTACTACCGCCCGGCCGCGCAGGAGCGACTGCAGGAGGTTGTCGCCAGCGAGAAGAACCCCGAGATCGTCGCCGCTGCCGTGCGTGGCCTGTCCGCCTACAGCACGCCCGAGGCGTACGACGCCCTCCGCCAGGCGATGACCTCCAAGAACTTCCGCAACGCGCCCGCGGTGGCCGCCATCGACGCCGCGGCCAAGACCGCCGACCCCGCCCTGACGCCCGCGGTGATGCGCGTGCTCAACGCCCGGCGGCACGAGCTCGACAGCCGCGGCATGGCCGAGGGGCTGCAGTCGCTCGGCTCGCTCGCCAAGGAGACCGAGCACGCCGACGCCGCCCGCGAGCTGATCCTCAACTACCTGAACGACCCGTCCAGCCGGGTCCAGTCGGCGGCCGCCACGGCGCTCGGCAGCCTCGGCGACCGCCGCGCGGTGGCGGCGCTGCGGACGCTCAGCGAACGCGACGACCGCCTGGGCCGCGCCGCCAAGCAGGCGATCGAGAAGATCGAGGCCGACGCCCCCACGGCGCCCGCCGAGGTCAAGGAGCTGCGCAAGCTGGTCCGCGAGCTGCAGAAGCAGCAGGACAAGCTGGAGGAGCAGGTGAAGGAGCTGACCGACAAGGACGACGCGAAAGAAGACGAGAAGCCCAAGGAGTAGCTGCTCCCGCTGCCGGGGGGCCCGGCTTCGAGCCCAAGCTGGGCCGCTGATTTGTCCCCCGAGAGCAGACGGCTTCACAATCTCCTAACGCGCGGCGGCTATGATCGCGGCATGGACCGCCGCACGCCCGTAGCCCAAGCCATCAGCCGCCTGCTGCCCGCCGTGGTCGGCGGGCTGTGGTGCCCGATTGCCAGCGCGCACGACCTGACGCCGGTTGCGCAGTTCGACGCCCCCGAGGCCGTGCAGGCGGTCGCGGTCGACGCCGCGCACTTCTACGCCATCGCCAACTCGCGCATCGGCAGGTACGACAAGCGGACCGGCAAGGCGGCCGGCCAGTGGCGCGCGACCGAGGAGTACCCGCTGCGGCACCTCAACTCGGGCGTGGTGCGGGAGGGGCTGCTGTACTGCGCCCACTCCAACTTCCCGCAGTACCCCGAGACCAGCTCGCTGGAGATCTTCGACGCCCAGACGCTGCAGCACGTCGGGTCGCACAGCTTCGGCATCTACGAGGGGTCGCTCACCTGGGTCGACTGGCACGACGAAGCCTGGTGGGCCGTGTTCGCCCACTATTCCCAGCGCGTCAACGACGACCCGCGGGCCAAGCCGCACACGTACACGTCGCTCGTGAAGTTCGACGACCAGTGGCGGCGCACCGCCGGCTGGGTCTTCCCGGAGGAAGTGCTCGAGCGGTTCACGCCGCACAGCTGCTCGGGCGGCGGGTGGTCGCCCGACGGCAGGCTGTACGTTACCGGTCATGACCGCGGTGAACTGTACGAGCTCAGCCTGCCACGGTGCGGCTCGACGCTCAAGCTGGAGCGGACGCTGTCGCTCGGCGTGACGGGGCAGGGCGTGGCGTGGGACCGATCAACGCCCGGCGTGGTGTACGGCATCAGCCGGCCGACGAAGGAAGTCACCGTGTGGCGGCTCGGCGAGTAGCCTGTGCCTCGGTTGCTACGCGCTGTCCTGCAGCGGCTCTTCCTCCTCGTCTTCTTCTTCCTCCCACTCGCCGTCCTCCTCGTCCCACTCTTCGTCTTCTGCTAGCTCGTCTTCCTCGGAGTCTTCTTCAGCGGCGTCCGACTCGTCTTCCTCTTCGTACTCCCACTCCTCGTCGTCTTCGGCGGTTTCTTCTTCTGCGGCGTCTGCGGCCTGTGGCTGCTCGTCCCACGGGGCGGGCTCGTCGGTCGCCTTGAACGCGGTGGTGGCGGCGGGCGGTGGGTCGGCGGACTCTTCCTCGGTCGTGGCGGTCTGGTCGCGGGCCTCCCAGTCGGCGACCGACATCATCACCTCGCGGGCGTTGGAGCCGTTGTAGGGGCCGACGATGCCGTCCTCGGCCATAAAGTCGATCAGCCGCGCCGCCCGGCCGTAGCCGATGCCCAGGCACCGCTGCAGCAGCGACACGCTGCCGCGGCCCTCGCGGACCACCACGTCGACGGCCGCCTCGTAGAGTTCGTCGCGCTGCTTGAAGCCGCCGGCGGACTGCTCGGCGGCCTCCTCTTCTTCCTTGGTCTTGAGCTGCATCAGCTCGGCGGCGAACTGCTGGTCGTCGGTCCCCACGTAGTCCACCACGCGGGTGATCTCGTCGTCGCTGAGGTAGGTGCCCTGGCCGCGCAGCAGCATGCTGGTGCCGGGCGAGAGGAACAGCATGTCGCCGTTGCCCAGCAGCTTGTCGGCGCCCATCTCGTCCAGCACCACGCGGCTGTCCGTGCGGCTGGCCACCTGGAACGCGATCCGCGCGGGCAGGTTGCTCTTGATCAGGCCGGTGATCACGTCCACGGTCGGCTTCTGGGTGGCCAGGATCAGGTGGATGCCGACCGCCCGGCTCTTCTGCGCCAGGCGGATGATGTGCTGCTCGACGTCTTTGCCGGCGGTCATCATCAGGTCGGCCATCTCGTCGGCCACGATCACGATGAACGGCAGCTGTTTGGGCACCAGGCTGAACTCGGCTTCGGACATGCGGCTGCCGTCCTCGTTGCGGACGCGGTCACGCAGCTCCTCCTCGGTCAGCTGGTTGTACACGCTCACGTGCCGCACGCCGGCGTTGGCCAGCAGGCGGTACCGCTCCTCCATCTTGTCGACCGCCCAGGCGAGGATCGCCTCGGCCTTCTTCATGTCCGTGACCACCGGGTGCATCAGGTGCGGCAGCTTCCGGTAGCCCGACAGCTCGACCATCTTCGGGTCGATCATCAGCATCCGCACCTCGTCCGGCCCCCGGCTCATCAGGATGCTGACGATGATCGAGTTCAAACAGACCGACTTGCCCGTGCCCGTGCGGCCGGCGATCAGCAGGTGCGGCAGCGCCGCCAGGTCGACCGCCATCGGGTTGCCGGCCACGTCCTGGCCGAGGTAGATCGGGATCTTCATCCGCCGCGCGCGGCCGTCGGTCTCCTCGATCACCTGCCGCAGCCGCACCAGCTGGCGGGTCTCGTTGGGCACCTCGATGCCCACGGTGTTCTTGCCCGGGATCGGCGCCACGATCCGCACGCTGGGCACGCGGCAGGCGATGGCCAGGTCGTCCGCCAGGCCGGTGATCTTCGACAGCCGCAGGCCGGCCTCCAGCTCGATCTCGTATTGCGCGATGACCGGGCCGGTCTCGACCTCGACGACCTTCACGTTGAAGCCGAAGTCCTTGAAGGTCTTCTCCAGCACCTTGGCCTTGCGGCGGACCTCGCGCTCGTGCTCCTCGTAGCACACGTCCTCGCTCGGCAGCAGCAGGTCGACCGGCGGCAGCTCGTAGTCGAAGTCGAGGTCGGCGTCCTGGTCGGCCGCGTCGAGCTGGTCGATGATCTCTTCCCGCTCGGTCTTCGGCTTCTTGATCGGAACCTGTGCGGCGGCGGGCGCGGGCTCGGCTTCTTCGGCCGGCGCCTCGGTCGCCGCGGCCGGCTTGCCGGTGAGCCCCTGCGCAAGCTTGGCGGCCAGTCCGCTCAGGCCCTTGGGGGCCGGCGCCGGCTCTTCCTCGGCTTCGTCCTCAACCTCGTACTCCTCTTCTTCCGCGACCTCCTCCTCGGATTCCTCTTCCGCCTCGCCCTTGGCGCCCGGCGTGCGGATGGTCAGGCCGCCTTCTTCCTCGGCCTCATCTTCCTCCTCGTACTCGTCCTCTTCTTCGTACTCGTACTCCTCTTCGCCTTCCTCCTCGGCGGCCTCGTCGGCCGCGGGCGCGTCGAGGTCGGTCAGCTTCCGCTTGGCCTTGAGCCGCGCGGTGGCCGCCTGGCCGACCTTGCGGACGGAGTCGAGCCCCACGCCCGACGCCGCGGTGGCGGTGGCCGCCCAGCGGAACAGCAGGTAGTCGGTCGACAGCAGCAGCCCCGCCAGCAGCACGCTGATCGCCACGATGTACCCGCCCGCCGACGCGAAGTGCCCCTCGAGCCACGTGCGGCCCATCGCGCCCAGGTAGCCGCCGGCGCCGATCACCGGCCCGGGCGACCAGCTCGGCAGCAGCATGGCGGCCAGCGTGGCGAGCCCCAGGAGCGACAACGCCCAGCCGACGCTCCGCGTGACCGGCTGGTCGATCTCCTTACGCAGCAACAGCAGCACAGTCACCGTGGCCAGCGAGCCGACCGCGTAGTACGCGCCCACGCCCATCATCTCGAGCAGGTAGTGGGCGGCGTAGGCGCCGCCCCAGCCGCACGCGTTGCGGGTGGTCTCGACCGGGGGCCAGACCAGCGAGCCGGGCGGGTCGGCCTTGTGGTAGGTGGTCAGCGCCACCGCCAGGAACAGCGTCCCGGCGGCCAGGGCGATGGCCACGACGTCGAGCTGCCGGCTGCGATCGGGCATAGGGCGAACGGTGTCGGGGATTGGGTGCCGGGGCGCCCCCCGCCAGGGGAGCCCCCGAGATGTACTCACCAAGCCTGTCCCGAAATCCGGGGGCTTCCGCTATCGCGGAGCGCCCCCGGCACGCGCAGACCACGGGCGCTATCGAGGAGCATCGGCGGCCACTAGCCCACAAAGTGAGCCTTGGCAAACGGGACGCTAGCACCGGCGCGAAACTCGGCGGCGCCGCAACCGGCGCGGGCGTTACGACCGTCCTAATCGTCGCGTGATCGCGTACTTGGAGAATTGATGGCGTTGCGAGCGCTAAGCAGCCGTGAAGCGGCTTGAGGTGATCGTATAGGGGGGCAGCTATTCGGTCTTCTTTTTGCCATCCCTGGGCTCACGGTACGGCGAGTATTCGAGAGGAATCATCCGCCGAAAGACCTCGTGCGGCTCATCGAGGTTGAAGAACTCTTCGACGCGGTCGGCGGTGAATACCTTGGCTTGTGCCGCTGGATCTCCCGTCAGCACGACAGAGCTGACAGACGGCTCGTCGTCGTCCAGATCCCAGTTGACGTGCCCCGCAAGCTCGCCTCTCTCCACGGCGGCCGCTACATGGCTAGCATTGGGTAAATAGGTGTGTAGTGCGTTCTTGTCGGGACGGATCAGCACGACAAAGTAGCGGCCGACAACCTCGCCACCGTCTCGCGGATTCTTCCGATCCCCGCCCTCTCGTTTCACTTCGTGGTGACCATACAGCTCTCCGTCGATCTCGAAGATGAGTAGTTCGTCGTTCCAGAGCCGAATCTGCTCGCCGTCCCAATTTGGAACTGCTGCAACAACCCGGCCATCGCCGCGATACTTCAGGAGAAACGCCTCATCAGTTTTTCCATATCCCCGCGACTCTCGGGTCGCTCGCGCCATATCCGCGTCGGCTAGCGGACCAAAATCCGTGGTCTGAGCGTCCTTGATATTCTTGAGTTCTTTCTCGCCAACCCATACTCCGTCAAATATGTCGACTAGCCGAACGCCAGCCGCGGTCCGTTCGCCGGCAGGTGGGCCAATCGGCTGTTGAAGAATAACTCCTGAACAACCAATCAGTTGAAGGAGAATTGTGGTCAGAATGACCTCGCAGTAGCGCTCAGCGGAGATTTCCACTTGACTACGCAATCGGTGTTTTTTCCAACTCGCGTGCATATCGACTTTTGTCCTAGAGAGAACCTGTCGCTGGTCGCGTTCGCCGATGCGCCCTGCAAGCGGTCAGTATACTCTGAGCCGTGATCGGCATGGGAATGCTTGTCTGCGCCGCAAGTCCGCACACGCAATCTGCGAATTGCCCACCCGATTCCAGGAATGCACTTGAATCGGACGCGTACGCGAGGTGACCTGTATGGAGAACAGATCTAGCGGGACTGGCTGTGTGGTGGGGCGTAGCCTTCGCGGGACGGTGCGTTGCGCCCCGATGACCCGTAAACGCTGGCCGAGCTTCTTGAGTTTTTGCGGGTTTGGCCGGGTGACAGATACAATCCCTGGTTTTCCGAACCAGGAAGGCTAGCGAGCTAAATCCTTAGGCCGAGCTCCCAACTTCTTCACGGTCGGGCGAACCGTGGGGCCTTTCTGTCGACGTTTCACCCTGCCACAAACACCCGGCTGGGCCACAGCTTGCCCTGCTTCGGCGCCAGCAGAGCGACCAGCGCGCCGTGCTGATTGACGCCGGCGGACTCCGGGGAGTCGAGCGGGCCGTCGATCGGCATGCCGTTGCGCAGCAGCTTCTCGTCCTCGTCGGTCAGCGGGCGGCGCGGGAGCAAGGGGAGGGCGTCGAGCGGCGAGTGCAGGTGCTGGTGAACCGTCTCGATCTCGATCGAGCTGCCGCGCATCGCGTCGGCGATGGAGAACGGGCCGATGGCGGTCCGCACCAGGTCGCTCATGACCGCGCTGGTCCCCAGCGCGGCGGCCAGGTCGCGGCCCAGCGAGCGAATGTACGTGCCGCTGCCGCAGCGGATGGCGAGCTGCAGCTCCGGGTATTCGTACCGGACGATCTCAACGCCGTAGATGTGGACCGGTCGCGCGGCGAGCTCGACCGTCTCGCCGCGGCGGACCCGCTCGTAAGACTTCTTGCCGGCGATCTTCACCGCCGAGTAGCACGGCGGGACTTGCTCGATCCGCCCGGTGAACGCCGGCAAAGCCGCCTCGATCTGGTCGAGCGTGGGGATCGGCGGGTTGTCGAGCGGCGTCGGTTCGATCTCAATGTCGTCGCTCGGGCTGGTGCAGCCGAGTCGGAACGTGCCCACGTACCGCTTCTCCATCTGCTGCACCCGCTCGATCAGCCGCGTGGCCGGGCCGAGGCACAGCACCAGCACGCCGGACGCGATCGGGTCGAGCGTGCCGGCGTGGCCGACCTTGGTCTTGCCGCCCGACTGTCGCAGCAGCCACTGGACACGGTTCACGACATCGCGTGACGTGAGGCCGGGCGGCTTGTTGACGTTGAGCAGGCCGAACATGGGGGAGTGGTGGTTGGTGGGTGGTGGGTGGTTAGTCGCGGGACCGCGCGGATCGGGTAGGCAGCGCCTCCCCCTCCCTCTTGGACGGAGGGGCTAGGGGAGGGTGTTGATGGTCCGTGGGGTCATCGCTTTCCTGTTCGAAGGGGCGCTCCGCGCAACGCAGCGAGCTCGCGGTTACCAGCCACTTCGTCGTCGAAACTGGCCACTTGCCCCCGTAGAATGAGATCTTAAGGCGCGGCATGCAGGGTCAGACAGCCCCATCAACCTGTCGGCAGGCCGTGCGGCAATCCCGTTCTCGCGGAGTTTAAACGCCTGGCCGAGACTTTTGTCCCTATCGGCGCGAACAGATGGACAAAAGTCCGACCGCGTCAGCACGGTCGGGCGTGGAAACGACTGCTATTGCAGTGTGAACCGAAACCGACCGGGGACGCAGGCGCCGACTTTTGTCCCTAAGGATCGATAGCGCCAAATGGGACAAAAGTCGGCGTCGATGATCGGTTGCGGCAGCTGACGGTAGTGGTGTGGTCAACCAGGCAAGGCACGTGAAGAGGCGGACTATTCAATCCCGTTTGGCGACCCGCTTGAGCTGCAGCGGTTCGGCGGTGTTAAACCACTTATCGATGCGGTCCGCAGCGAACTCCTTAGCGAGTTGCTCGCTCGGGCTGTCGATGAAGACGCTGCCGTCGCCCTCTGGGGTCTGGCCGTCGTCGCCCACCGGTTGGCCGTACTCGAACCCGGAGAGCTCGCCGGAGCGGACGGCGTCGCGCAGCCGGTCGATCCTAGCGGCGAACAGCTTGGCGCCGCCAGGCTCGAACCGTAGCAAGAAAGTCAAGTACTTGGGCGGCGACGATGCCACTTGCCCGTCTGCGTTGAGGCTCGCGTCAAAGTGGAGGAATAGTTGGCCATCATTCTCGGTTATGATTAGCGTCTGAGAACGGGTGGAAAACTCCTTAGCGCTCCACTGAGACTCGCCGACACGCAGGGTTCCGTCGCCTGGGTACTCAACTTGCAGGCGTTGTTTGGGCTGCTGCTCCTTATCCAAGACGATCCAGGCGCCTTCTAATTGCTTGTCGAGCGGCTCGCCGTCAGAGGCTCTCTCGGCGGTCGGCTGACCGATCAGATTCTCGAACGTGGCGGCCGTGCAGCCGGCCATACTTGCCAGTAGGGCTCCTGACACCACTAAGATTCGAGCACGCATCGTGTGGTCTGCCTTGGAGTTCGGAGAGATCGGACCGGCTGGCGGACCGGGCCGCCATGCTGGATACTACCGGTTTCTCAAGCCTCAAACTACAGACCTAACGTGGCCGAATCGCCTGTTGAACCCGAAGAAACCCTGGCCGAGGTCCTGGCCCGGTTCGAGTACGAGCTGCCCGAAGAGCAGATTGAGCTGCTCGACGCCTACCGCCGCGAGCTGTGGGCCTGGAACGAGAAGATGAACCTTACCCGGCACACCACGCTGGAGAAGTTTGTCACGCGTGACGTGGGCGACTCGCTGGAGCTGGCCAACCTGCTGGACGAGGGCGAGCGGGTACTGGACGTCGGCTCCGGCGGCGGCGTGCCGGGCGTGATTCTGGCGATCGCCCGACCCGACCTGAAGGTGAGCCTGTGCGAGTCGGTCGCGAAGAAGGCCCAGGCGCTCGATCAGATGGTCACCACACTCGGCCTGAACGTGAAGGTGTACCCCGCGCGGGCGGAGGACCTGCTGGAGGCCACCACGTTCGACACGCTGGTGGCGCGGGCGGTTGCGCCGATGCGGAAGCTGCTGTACTGGCTGGCGCCGCGGTGGGACGCGTTCGACCGGCTGCTGCTGATCAAGGGCCGCAACTGGGTGGCCGAGCGCGGCGAGGCGCGTCACCACGGGCTGCTGAAGCCGCTCGAGCTGCGCAAGGCCGCCGAGTACGTGACCCGCGGCGCCGACGCGGTGAGCGTGATCCTGAAGATCGAGCCCAAGCAGGACGACTAGCGACGCGGCAATTGGCGCAGGTTGTGACGGACACGCGGACCCGCCACCGACGCCGACGCGGCAAACGGGCCCCAACCCATGGCGGGCCCCGGCGGCATGCCCTAGAATTGCGGAGATACGCGGCCCCCTGACGCCGAGCGCCCGCGGCCCGGCGCGCCAATACTCCGTTCGGAACACCAGATTATTCAAGAGGATTCCCCCATGGCGGACACGCCCGAAAACGCTCCGGAAAAAGCAGAAGCCCCCGCCCCCGAGGCGGCGCAGCAGCGGCCGCGCGTCGAGATCAACGACAAAGACGCGCTGTGCACCTACGCCAACTTCTGCCGGGTGACCGGCACGCCCGAGGAGCTGATCCTGGACTTCGGGCTCAACAGCCAGCCGTACGGCGTGCCGACCGAGCCGGTCGAGGTGAAGCAGCGGATCGTCACGAACTACTACACCGCCAAGCGGATGCTGCAGGCGCTGCACCTCTCGGTCCAGCGGCACGAGCAGGCTTTCGGCGTGCTGGAAACCGACGTCCAGAAGCGGGTGGTCGGCAAGCAGAGCTAGCCCCGCCGCGACGCGACGCATTGTCTGAGACGTAAGGTATGCTTGGCTTGTAGCGTAAATTCCGCCAGGCCCGGCCCTCCGTGATGCGTCCGATCTACCTCGACCACAACGCGACCACCCCCCTTGCGCCGCCGGCGCAGGAGGCGATGCTGCCGTTCCTGGCGGACCAGTATGGGCACCCATTTGCCGATCACATGCTGGGCCGCGCCGCGGCGCAGGCGATCGAGGACGCACGCGCCCGCGTGGCCGCTGCGATCGGCGCTGCGGCGGAGGAGGTCTACTTCTGCAGCGGCGCCACCGAGAGCTGCCACGCGGCCCTGGCGATGCGTCCCCGCTGGGCGGTCACCACGGCGGTGGACCACCACGCGGTGCGCGACGCGCCGTGTGGCGAGGACCTGGTGGTGGTGAGCGTGCCGCCGAGCGGTGTGGCGGCGGCCGAGGCGGTCGCCGACGCGGCCGTCGACGGCGAGACCCTGGTCAGCGTCGTGCACGCCAACAACGAGGTCGGGCTGGTGCAGCCGGTGTCCGACGTCGCAGCGCTGCTTGAGGGGCGTGGCGTGCTGCTGCACACGGACGCCTCGCAGTCGTTTGGGAAGATACCGGTCGACGTTGGCGAACTGGGCGTCGACCTGCTGACGCTCACCGCGCACAAGTGCTACGGCCCCAAGGGCGTCGGCGCGCTGTACGTGAGAGCCGGCTGCGGCGTCGGGCCGCCGCGGGCGCGGGGCGGGCTGCTCGGCCCCGGCACACCGGACGTGGCGGCCATCGCCGGCTTCGGCGCCGCCGCCGAGCTGGCGGCGCGGTGCGTCACCGAATCGGCCGCGCGGATGGCCGGCATGACCCAGCGGCTGGTCGACGAGCTGCGCTCGGGCGTCGGTGAGGAGTTGGTGGTCTGGGGGGAGGGCTTCGAGCGGCTGCCGAACACGGTCGCGGTCGCGTTGCCCGGCGTCTCGGCCGAATCACTCCTGGCCGCGTGCCCCGAACTGTGTGCGACGCCGCTGGCCAGCGGCGCGGGCGGGGGCGTCAGCCTCTGCCCCACCCTGCGGGCGATGGGCGCCGAGCCCGACCGGGCGCAGGGGAGCGTGCGGCTGTCGGTGGGCTGGCACACCGAGCCGGAAGACGTGACGCGGGCCGCCGGGCTGCTGGTGGACGCGTGGGAACGGCTCACAAGCTAGAATAGGGCCGGAGCCAGACCGCCGATGTCATCAATCCAATCCTTCGACTTCAAGCCGGGCGCACGGATCGGCAACCGGTACGAGGTGCTCAGCCGCCTGGGCGTCGGCTGGGAGGGCGAGGTCTACAAGCTCCGCGAGATCGACACCAACATCGAACGCGCGGGCAAGTTCTTCTTCCCCCACCGCAACCGCCGCCGCAAGGCGTCGCGGGTGTACGCCCAGAAGCTGCACAAGCTGCGGGCGTTCCCGATCCTGATCCAGTACCACGCCAGCGACATCATCGAGATCGAGGGGCACGGCGTCGTGTTCCTGGTGTCCGAGTTCGTCGAGGGCGAGCTGCTGGAGGACTTCCTCAAACGCCAACGCGGCGGGCGGATCGGCGTGTTCCAGGGGCTGCACCTGCTGCACGCGTTGGCCGCCGGCATGGAGGGCATCCACGCCGCCCGCGAGTACCACGGCGACCTGCACATGGGGAACATCATCGTGCGGCGGTTCGGGATCTCGTTCGACCTTAAGCTGCTCGACATGTACCACTACGGCCCCGCCACCTCGGCCGACATCCAGGACGACGTCGTCGACCTGGTGCGGATCTTCTACGACGCCATCGGCGGCGCCCCGCGGTACGCGAAACAGCCGCTGGAGGTCAAAGAGATCTGCCGGGGCCTGAAGAGATCGCTTATCCTCAAGCAGTACCGCACGGCGGGCCAGTTGCGGCAGTACCTGGAGACCATGCAGTGGTCCTGACCAAGGCGAAGCGATCGGGCTGCTGGAAGCCCCTCCCCGAGGAGGGCGAAGGGGCGTCCGCGCTGTGGACGCGCTGCGACGAGCCGACCCAGTCTAACTGGCGCACGCCGGCCGGACGCGTGACCGCGTACTCCGCCCGCAGCCCCGGCAAGGAGACCCCCAACGAGGACGCGCTGGCGGTGTTCCAGACCGGCGACGGCAGCCTGGTGCTGGCGGTCGCGGACGGGATGGGGGGCCAGGCCGCCGGCGAGACCGCCGCCCGGCTCTCGCTCGACGCGCTCGCCGGCGCGCTCGCCGACGCCGAGCCGGACCCCGAGCGGCTCCGCTCGGCGATCATCGACGGCATCGAGGAGGCCAACCGCGCCGTGCTGGCCCTGGCCAACGGCGCCGGCGCCACGCTGGCGGTGGCGCTGGTGAGCGAGCCCTTCGTGCGCTCGTTCCACGTCGGCGACGCCAGCTTCCTGCTGATGGGTCAGCGCGGCCGCGTCAAGTTCGAGTCGATCGCCCACTCGCCGGTCGGCTACGCCGAGGCGGCCGGGCTGATCAACCCGGAGGATGCGCTGCAGCACGAGGAGCGGCACATCGTGTCGAACTGCGTGGGCGACGAGAAGATGCGGATCGAGATTGGCCCCGTGCTGACCATGGCGCAGTTCGACACGCTGCTGATCGCCACCGACGGGCTCGTCGACAACGTGCTGCCGGGCGAGCTGGTGGCGGGCCTCCGTTCGGGGCCGCTGGACCGCTGCGCGGCGGCGGTCGCGGAGCTGGCGCGCGAGCGGATGCAGCACGAGACGCCCGGCCTGCCGAGCAAGCCCGACGACCTGACTTTCCTGGCCTACCGCCGCGGCTAGTTGCGCAGCACGATCACCGGGCAGTGGGCCGCGCGGACCACGCGCTCCGCCACGGACCCCAGCAGCAGCCGCCGCAGCCCGCTGCGGCCGTGCGACGGCATCATGATCATGTCGATCTCGTGGGCCTCGGCGTAGTCGACGATCTCTTCGGCCGGCGCGCCGAACGCCACCGCGAAGTGCACCGCCTGCGCCCGCGGGTCCTTGATGTGCACCCGGAACGACTCCTCGATGCGCTCGGAGCGGGCCTCCTCGGTGATGCTCTCCCACACGATGGCGGGGTCCGCCACCGGGTAGCTGGACATCGGCGGCGCCACGTGCAGCACGCTCAGGTCCGACGGGTCGGCGACCATGTCCAGCGCATCGAGCACCGCCTGGTCCGCCTGCGCGGAGAAGTCCGTGGGCACGAGGATCCTCTTCTCTCTCTTGAACGAAATCACTTGGGGGCTCCTTTCGCACGGCCCCGGCTGTCGGCGGCGGGGGCGCCCGCCCACACAGCAAGGAGGTCCAGGGGGCTGACCACGCCGACCGGGCGTCCCCGGTCGTCGATCACAATTAAGCGGTGGATCCGCTCGGCGCACATCTCTCGGCTCGCGTCGCGGAGCGACGCCGACCGGTCGATGGTCTGCACGTACGGCGACATGTGCATGCCCACCGTGTCGTGGCAGACCTGTTCGATCCGGTAGGGGCTGGTGGGGGTGTCGCGGACCAGCACCTCGGTGACGGGGCAGCGGTCGCCCTGCTCGCCGGTGGCCTGCTCCACAAAGTCCATCGCGCTCAGCACGCCGACAACGCGGCCGGCGTCGTCCACGACCGGCGCGCCCGTCACGTCCGAACCGCGGAGCGCCCGGGCGGCGGTTTTCATCGCGGCCGACTCGTCGAGTGTGACCACCAGTCGCGACATGACGTCGGCCACCGACAGGGTGTCTACGTCTTGTAGTGCGCTCTTCATCGCCGTGCCCTCCCGTGGCTGGGCCGCGTCGTGCTGACGCCGTCGCAGCAGACCACGTCCACCCGGTTGTCCACGCGGCAGCCGGCCGGCAGGGCGCCGACCGCGTTCTGCAGCACGGACTTCAGGTAGAACGAAGGCACGCGTCCGGCCAGCACCAGCCGCCCGTGCTCAAAAGACACATGGACCGTGTCCAGGTGGTGGGCGAAATGCTCGTTCGACGCCAGGCGGTCCAGCGCAAGCCGCACGACATCGTCGGCGGTGCGAGCGGGTGAGGGGGTGGGGGCGATCGACTTGCTCGTGCCAATCATGACAAGGCCCTCCTGAATTCGTCCCGGTGGCCAGAGGGGGCGTGTGCTTGCCGGGCGTCCTGTATTATTCGCCTGAGCCCCGGTCGCGGCGAGCCTTGGCCGCGTGCAATTCTGGAATGCAAACGTCGCGCCGTGGCGGGGCGGCACGGTTGTGGCCGGAATCTTAAGAGCAACGCCGCGCATGCGCCGATCTGACGCACCCGGCGCGCCGATGCGTCACACACAAGGCCCTGACTTGCCCGCCCGCGGCTGGTAAAACCTGTGGCAGGCCATCCCCCCTCAGCAAGCAATCACGATGCCGCCAGATTCCGTCGCCAAGCACCAAGAGATCCAGGACTACGTGGGCTGGAACGCCGAGGACGCCCGGCGGATCCACATCGCCGCCGACCTGATCCTCGCCGGCGCCGAGCAGGTGGTCGACGACTTCTACTCGGAGATCAAACGCCACGACGCGGCCCGCGGCGTCATCACCGGCGGTGAAGAGCAGATCGACCGCCTGAAGTCGACGCTCCGCCAGTGGCTGCGGCTGCTGGTCACCGGGCCGTACGACCGCGATTACCTGGTCGCACGCCTGAACGTGGGGCGGCGGCACGTCACGATCGGGCTCGACCAAGTGTACGCCAACGCCGCGCTGGCGCGGATGCGGTGGCGGCTGACCCGGCTGCTGGGAGCGACCTGGAACCTGGATCCAAAGGAGCTGGCGCCCACGCTCGAGGCGCTGCACAAGCGGCTCGACCTGGACTCCATCATCATCCAGGACGCGTACCAGGCAGAGTACCTCGCCCAGCAGCAGTCACTCAGCAAGGAAAACCTGCAGCTCCGCACCGCGCTGGACCGCAGCCAGCCCGCCTGGGAGATCGTCGGCGAGAGCACGGCGATGAAGTCCGTCTACCGGCTGATCGAGCGGGCCGGCCCAACCGACAAGCCGATCCTGATCCAGGGGGAGAGCGGCACGGGCAAGGAACTGGTCGCCCGCGCGCTGCACCGCGCCAGCCTGGCGGCGGACAAGCCGCTGGTGGCGGTTAACTGTGCTGCGTTGCCAGAAACCCTGCTGGAGAGCGAGCTGTTCGGCCACGAGAAGGGCGCCTTCACCGGCGCGGTGGTCAGCAAGCCGGGCCTCTTCGAGGTGGCCGATGGCGGCACCCTGTTTATCGACGAGATTGGGGAGCTCGAGGGCGGGCTGCAAGCAAAACTGCTGCGGGTGCTGGAGGACGGGATGCTACGCCGGGTCGGGTCGATCCGCGAGCAGCAGGTCAACGTGCGGATCATCGCCGCCACCAACCGCGACCTGGCGAAGGAGGTTGAGCAGGGCCGCTTCCGCGAGGACCTGTACTACCGGATCAACGTGCTGCGGATCCATCTGCCGCCATTGCGTGAGCGGTTCGGCGACATCCCACTGCTGGTCGAGCACTTCGCCGAGGACGGGTGGACCTGGGACCAGCGGCTGCTGCAGGTGCTGGAAGGCTACGGCTGGCCAGGGAACGTGCGGCAGCTAGCCAATGCACTCGACCGGGCTATGATCCTCTCGGACGACGACTGCTTGCAGGTGGAGAACCTGCCGCCAGAGATCGTCCGTTCCAGCCAGCAGTCGGCGGTCTCCCCCGGCGGGGGGGATGGCGACCTCGACTCGGTGAACCGTCGGCACGTGTGCGAAACCCTGGCGCGCTGCGATAACAACAAAACGCGCACCGCCCGCGCGCTCGGCGTCAGCCGCCGCACGCTCTACCGCCTGCTCGAGAAGTACGGCATCGACCCGCAATGACCCTGTTTCGCAGGGCCGATTCGCGACTAGCCGATCGTGTTGTCTGGTAATCGGCAGCTCTGGCACGTTGGTTGCATCGGTTTGGGCGTCACCACGCCCCCGTCAATCTCCGGAGCATCGTCATGTCCGAAGAGAAGTACACAGAGCCGGCGCGTCCCACGTTGCAGGACGAGCACGAAGAGCTGATGTCGCTGCTGCGGAGCCTCAAACGCCGGCTGCAGGGACCGCCGTGGCAGGACCCGATGGTGGTCTCGCTGCTGGATTCGTTGCGCGAGCACCTGGACACCCACTTCACGTACGAGGAGTCGGAGGACGGCTTCGACCACCTCGCCCGCCGCGCCCCCTGGGTGTCGGACCGGGTGGTCGCCCTGGTGGCCGATCACCGGCGGCTGATGTCCACCGCCTGCGACCTGGCTTCGCAGGCACGGGCGGCCGAGCGCACCGCGCCGGCTTGGGCGGAGCTGCAGGCGGGCTACGGTCGACTGTTCGACGACCTCGTTGCGCACGAGGGCAAGGAGCACGATCTTTTTCAAGAGGTCTACACGCAGGACATCGGCGACAAGGACTAGCGGGGGCCGGCCGTAAATGGGCGGCGGGCGCATCCCTTTCGCCGCGGCGGGAGGTTATAATCGGTGCGTCACGTTAAGCCGACGCGGACCGCACCCTCCGGAGGAGGCCGTTCCGCGCGGCGGCATTCAGGATGCACAGCCATGCCCGTCGCGATGCAGCTCTCGCGGATTATCATCAGCGAGATTAACGACCAGCAAGTTATCTACCTCAGGGAGATCGACGGCGAGCGCACCTTCCCCATCTTGATCGGCATCTTCGAGGCGACCAGCATCGACCGCCACGTGCGTGGCGTGGAGACCCCCCGCCCGCTGACGCACGACCTGCTGGTGCAGACGATCGAGTCGCTGGGCGGCGAGCTGCAGGACGTGGTGATCAACGAGCTCCGCGAGCACACCTACTACGCGAAGCTGCGGGTGCGGCAGGCGGGCGAGCTGATCGAGATCGACTCCCGCCCGTCCGACGCGATCGCGGTCGCGGTGACCTGCGAGCCGCAGCTGCCGATCTATGTCTCTGAAGACGTGCTGAACGACGTCATGCGGGAGCAGATGTAGCCCGACGACCCCCGCTGAGGCGGAGCCGGAAGGTGGCGAACGCTTGAACCGATCCCTGCTGCACGCGTCGCTGTTGCTCTTCGCTTGGAACGTGCTTGGCGGGCAAGCCTGCGTGGCCCAGTTCGACTACGAGGCCGAGCCGGTCCGCTACTCCAAGACCGCGCCGACCGACGCGGTAGCGCAGCTCAAGAGCGCGATTGACGACGGCGTGGTCAGTCTGGAGTGGGACCAGCGCCAGGGCTGGCTGCCGGCGCTGCTCGACTACCTGTCTGTGCCCGCCGACTCGCAGACGCTGGTGTTCTCGAAGACCAGCATGCAGCGGCGGATGATATCGCCGGGTCGCCCCAGGGCGCTTTACTTCAGCGACGATGTTTACGTCGGCTGGATCCCCGATGCGCCGCTGCTGGAGGTCTCGGCGGTCGATCCGACCCTCGGCGCCGTTTTCTACACGGTCGATCAGACCGACCGCTCGCGCCCGGTAATCAACCGCGACAGCGGCCAGTGCCTGGCTTGCCACGCCACCCGCCAGACCGAGGGCGTGCCGGGGTACCTGCTGCGGTCGGTGTTCCCGGCGGATACCGGAGAGCCCCGCCTCGACTTCGGGAGCGAGGTCACCACGCCCGCCACGCCGCACGCACGCCGCTACGGCGGCTGGTACGTGACGTCGGTACTCGACCCGCTCAAGCACCGCGGCAACCTGATGGTGGTTGACGACGAGCTCACCCCGATGCTCTCCCAACGGACCGACTCCCTGCAGGGCGTGGTGAACACGCGGGCGTACCCGGCGCCGGGCAGCGACATCGTCGCGCTGCTGGTCATGGAGCACCAGGCGCATTTGCACAACCTGATCGCCCGCGCCTCGCACGAGACGCGCCAGGCCCTTCACTACGACGCCGCGTTGAACGCGGCGCTCCAGCGGCCGGAGGGGCACGTCTCGGACAGCGCGCGACGCCGGATCGCCGCCGCCGCAGACAGGCTGGTCCGCGGATTGCTGATGGTTGACGAGCCAGCACTGCCGGCGGCCGTCCGCGGTGCGGGCGGCTTCGCCGAGCGGTTCGCCCAAGGAGGGCCGTGCGACGACTCGGGCCGGTCGCTGCGGCAGCTCGACCTGAAACGCCGGCTGTTCCGCTACCCGTGCAGCCACCTAATCTACAGCGACGCGTTCGACGCGCTCCCGCTGGCGGCAGCGGCGGAGGTGCAGGCACGGCTCTCGGCTGCGTTGGCGGACGATCCTGCGGCGGGGTTCGAGGGGATACCGCTGGGCGATCGGCGCGCCGTCCGACAGATCCTGAACGCGACCAAGCCGGGGCTGCTGACCGAGCGACGTTGATCGCCACGCGGGCATTTGCTAATAGCGGCGTAGCCGCGTGCCACGCGGCGTC
This sequence comes from Posidoniimonas corsicana, assembly GCF_007859765.1. Classification (NCBI taxonomy): domain Bacteria; kingdom Pseudomonadati; phylum Planctomycetota; class Planctomycetia; order Pirellulales; family Lacipirellulaceae; genus Posidoniimonas; species Posidoniimonas corsicana. Next base: position 4,013,081 of record NZ_SIHJ01000001.1, on the reverse strand, counting down.
CCCCGCACCGCACCCCGCCCGATCATGAAGGCCCTCCCCCCAATCGCCACCGCGTGCATGCTGGCGTTGCTGTCGGGCGCCGCAGCAGCTCAGGAGTGGGCGTCGGCGGGCGTGTCGAAGATGACCGCGGCCTACGACCCCGCGGCCGGAGCGGTGGTGCTGGACGAGCCCTCGCAGCCGCGGATGGTCGACTACCACGTCACGCCAGCGGCGGTGTACCAGCCGCCAGGGCGGGCGTACGCCATCGACGACCGATTCGGATCGCCGGTCGCGGCCGCGCCGCCGGCGTCGACCGCCATCGTCGCCCCGCCCGGCGCCGGTTATGGGGCGGCCGCCCCCTACGCCGCCCCGTACTCGGGCGCGCTGCCGCCCGGGGCGTCGGTCCCCTCGTACAACGCCTGCCCGCCGGCCAGCCCGCACGCGTGCGCCCCGGTCTACGGGCAGCCGGCGCCGGTGATGGCCCCGTCCGCCAGCCTGTTCCCGGCGCGTCCGGCCCACGCGGAGATCGAGGGCCGCATGGGCGACCCGGCGGAGGTGCTGCAGGGCAACCTGATGCTCCCGTTCTGGCAGCAGCAGAACTCGTTCTGGTTCCTCGACCTCCGCGGTCAGTACGACGACGAGCGGGCCGGCGAGGGCAACTTTGGCTTCGCCCGCCGGCAGCTGCTGGACAACGGCCTGATCTCAACCTTCTACGGCTTCTACGACATCCGGCACTCCGCCTACAACAACAACTTCCAGCAGGGCATGGTCGGCTACGAGCTGATGAGCCTCGAGTGGGAGTACCGGGTCAACGGCTACCTGCCGTTTACCGGCACGCAGACCACCGGCCAGAACATCGCGTCGCTGGACTCCGCGAACAACATCGTGGTGCAGCAGGGGCTGGAGCGGGCGTACTACGGCATGGACGCCGAGTACGGGCTGCTGTTCTCCCCGGTTGGGTCGGACAACGAGTACCGAGGCTACATCGGCGGCTACTGGTTCGACACCAACGAGGCCGGCTTCGAGACCATCGCGGGACCGCGCGCCCGGCTGGAGGGCCGCTGCTACGACCTCCCCTACCTGGGCGCCGGGTCCAGGTTCACCTATGGGATCAGCTACCAGTGGGACAAGGTCCGCGAGTCGCAGTGGATCGCGTCGGCCAACCTGAGGATCCCGTTTGGGCGCGGCGCCCGGGCGGCGACGAAACTCTCGCCGATCGAACGCCGGATGCTCTCCGCCATCCGCCGGACCGAGTCGATCGTGACCGGCGGCGCGTTCGGCGCGGCCGAGCAGGCGGTGATCAGCTCGACCGGCGCGGTCGCGTCCAACGTGACCGTGGTCAACTCCGGAGCGTCCGCCGTGGCGGACGTAGCCGCGGGCGGCGACATCGTCGTGGTGACCGACAACATCAACATCGCGGCGACCGGGCCGATCGCGCTCAATCCGAACCAGTTCATCGGCGGCCAGTTCGACGTCGAAGGCCTGAACTCCGGCGCCCAGGCGACCTTTGGGCGGCGGTACACCGTCAGCGGCGACGCCGCCAACAACGTGATCCAGCTGGCGGACAACTCCACGGTAACCGGGCTCACCATCTCTGGCGGCGCCAACGGAATCGGCGGCAACAACGTGACCGGATTCAGGATTACCAACAACGCCATCAGCGGTGCGGCAAACGCCGGCGTAAACCTCGAGAACCTCAGCGGCGGCGACATTATCGACAACACTTTCACCGGCGGCGGCGTGACCGCCTCGGGGCTCGTGGCGAACACGCTGCTCGGCACGAGCGAGGTGAGCGGAAACTCGTTCAGCGGCTTCACCAACGACGGCGCCCGCGTGTCGGTGTTCAACGGCGGCCGGTTCAGCGGCAACACGGCGAGTGGCAACGGCGCCGACGGCATCCAGCTCACGACCGTGCTGGGCGGAGACATCACCGGCAACGGGAGCAGCAACAACGGCGGGGACGGCTTCGAGGTGAGCGACCTCTCCGGCGGCGTGTTCTCAGCCAACACCGCGAGCGGCAACGGCGACGACGGGATCGACTTCCTCAGCTCCGTGACCGGGGGGAGCATCACCGGCAACACGGCCACCGGCAACTCCGACCAGGGGTTTGCCTTCGCGGCCATCTCGGCGGGCGCGATCAGCCAGAATTCCGCGAGCGGCAACTCGGTCGACGGCTTCCAGGTCGCCTCGCTGACGGGCGGGGACTTCCAATTCAACACGTCCAACGCCAACACCGACGACGGCTTTCAAATCGGCAGCTTCACCGGCGGCACGTTCAGCAACAACTCCGCCAACAACAACACCGACGCCGGTTATGACGTCACGGGCGCCGGCGGCGCGGCCGCCGATAACACGGGCAGCGGCAACGGCAGCAACAACGTGTTCCCGTAGCGAAGTCGCCGCGGGCTACTCCGCCTCGTGCCGCACGGCGCCGTCGACGATCGTGAACCGCACGCTCGCCTCACCAAGGGACTCAGCGTCCGCCAGCGGGTTTTTATCGAGCACAACGATGTCGGCCAACTTGCCCGGCTCGAGCGTGCCCAGGCGTTGTTCATCGAACATCGCGTAGGCCGCGTCGGCTGTGTAGGCGCGGAGGGCCTCCTCGACCGTGATCCGCTGGGCCGGGTACCAGCCGTCGGGGTTCTTGCCGTCGAGCGTCCGCCGGCGCACGGCGGCGTCGAGCCCCGCGATCACGTCGGCCGGCGCAACGAACCAATCGCTGCCGAAGGCGAGCCGGGCGCCGGTGTCCAGCAGCGACCGGAAGGCGTAGGTGGTGCGGCACCGCTCCTTGCCGATCAGCGGCTCGGCCCAGCGGCCGTCGTCAACCGCGTGGTAGGGCTGCATACTGGCGATCACCGCCAGCTCACCGAACCTAGGGAGGTCGGCGGGGTGGATATGTTGAGAGTGCTCGATGCGGAACCGACGGTCGCGCGGCCCGTTCTCGCGGGCGACCTGCTCGAAGTTGTCGAGCTGCACGCGGATCGCGCGGTCGCCGATCGCGTGGACCGCGACCTGCAGGCCCGCCTGGTCGGCGCCGCGGGTCCAGGCCAGCAGGTCCTCGGGGCGGTTGACCAACAGGCCGCGGTCGCTCGGCTTGTCGTCGAACGGCTCGAGCATCGCCGCGGTGTGCGACCCCAGCGAGCCGTCGACAAAACCCTTCAGACCGTTCGCCCTCAGCCAGTCGTCGCCGGCGCCGTGCTCGGCGATGTCGTCCCGCAGCAGCTCCCACCGGCCCAGCGGCGTGTAGGCGCGCACACGGATCCGCAGCCTGCCGCTCGCCCGCGCGGCGCGCAACGCCTGGAGCTGCCGCATCGACCCCATGTGACAGACCGAGGTCACTCCGCGCGCCAGCAGGTAGTCGGTGGCCGCGTCGAGGTGCCCCAGCATCGTCTGCGCGGACGGATCCGGGAGCACCTTGCCGATCAGGCCCATCGCGTTGTCGCGCAGCAGGCCGGTGACGCGGCCGGACGGGTCGTGCTCGATGGCGCCGCCGTCGGGCGCCAGTGTGGCGTCGTCGATGCCCGCCATCCGCAACGCCTTCGAGCTGGCGAGCCCCATGTGCCCGTCCAGGCGATTGATCCACACGGGGTGGTCGCCGGCGGCCTCGTCGATCCAGTCCCGCGTGGGGAGCTCGCCGCCCCACAGGGTGTGGTCCCAGTCGCCGCCGATGATCCACTCGCCCGGGGCGAGCGTGGCGGCGTGCTCGGCGATCCGGCTGGCGAATATCTCTCGCGAGTCCGCGTCGCGGAGCTGCACGCCGCTGAGGTTTCGCCCCCCGTCGAACAGGTGGATGTGCGAATCGATCCCGCCGGGCATCACCAGCCCGCCCCCGGCGTCGATCACCCGGGCGCCATCCGATCGGAGCGCTTCGACTTCTGACCGCCGGCCGACGGCTAGGATCGTGGACTCTTTGACGGCGACCGCCTCGGCGAGCGGCTGCTCTGGGTTGCCCGTCCACACGGCGCCACCGACGATGATCAGCGTCGCCTGCGGCGCCTCGGCGGCTTGCAGGCAGAGCGAAGCGATGGAGAGCGAAACGAAAGCAACGGCGCCAAGAGGTCTGCGCATGCCGGACCTGGGGTGAGTCGTGAAGCGGACGCCTGAACGGCCCCGTCGGCAGGGCCGAGTCTGTGATACACCACCCCGGGTGGACGGGGCAACCAACTTGCGCAAACCGGTCCGCAATGCGCAGCGGGAGGTTGCTGGCGCCCGAAGCCGGCCGGCGCGGGCGGCATTCGGTCGTGTCGGCTTCTTCCCGGGCGGCGCGCAGACACTATGATGAGTTCCGTCGGCGCCTCACGCACAGCGGCGCCGCCGCCCTCCCCAATGGTCTCCCCGCGGCGTCCCCTCCCTCCCTTACGAGCAGCCGATGAAGCCGCCCCGCTTGGCGCCGTTCCTGCTATGGCTGCTACTGTTCTATTCTGTCTGGTTTGCGATCGCGGCGCCGCGGTGGCAGACCGTGACCTCCCACTGGCCGATCGCGCTGGCGATGGCGCTCGGCTCCTACGTGGCGGGGTCGACGCCAATGGGGGGCGGCACTGTCGGGTTCCCGGTGCTCGTGCTGCTGTTCCACATGCCGGGTTCGTTGGGCCGCGACTTCGGGCTCGCGGTGCAATCGGTAGGGATGGTCTCGGCGTCGATCTACCTGTTGTCCGCCGGCCGGCCCGTGCACTGGGGCCTGCTGCGTCCGGCTTTGCTGGGCGCGCTGATTGGCACGCCGCTCGGCGCCGCCTGGGTCGCCCCGTTCGTGCCCGACCTGTGGGTTAAGCTCACGTTCGCCGTGGTGTGGTGCAGCTTCGGCCTGATGCACCTGGTCAAGCTGCGCGAGCTGGTCGCGATGCACGGCGTCAGCGACCGCTGGCGCGCCTGGGAGCCGGCCATCGGCCTCGCGGTGGGCTTGCTGGGGGGCGTGGTGGCGTCGGTCACCGGTGTGGGGATCGACATGCTGATCTACGCGACGCTGGTGCTGCTGTTCCGGTGCGACCTGAAGATCGCCATCCCCACCTCGGTGGTGCTGATGGCGTTCACCAGCGTCGTTGGGATCTCCACGAACGTGCTGCTCGCTCGGCTAAACCCATCGTTCTACCGGGTCGACCCCGAGGTGTTCGCCAACTGGCTGGCGGCCGCGCCGGTTGTCGCCCTGGGCGCGCCGTTCGGGGCGGTGATTGTGAACCTGATCTCCCGCACGCCGACGCTTGTCGTGGTGTCGCTGCTGTGCATCGGACAGTTCCTATGGACCGTGGTCAGCGAGCAGGTCAGCGGCCCGACACTCGCCGTGTCGCTGGCCGGGGTGGCGTCGCTCAATCTGGTGTTCCACACCCTGTACCGGTGGGGAGGCGGGCGCAACGCCATCGAACTCCCCCTAGAAGGCCCCGAAGCGGCGCTCGAGGGCGCCGAGTAGATGGGCCGGCACGCAGGCAGGCCGCAAACGCAACAGCCCGCCGCGGCGGCGCCGGGCGGGCTGTTGATTGAGCGATTGAGCAACCGTCTTGGCCGCGTTTTCCGCTAGCCACGGGCCGGGCGGCGGCGAAGTGCGACCATCCCGACGCTGCCGGCGACCAGACTGCCGAACAAGAACGCGGTCGGTTCGGGCACCGCGGCCATGCCGGTGAAGCTGGCCAGCACGCCGCCGATGCGGAAGTCGTTCAGGGGGTCGCCCGGCGGATTGGCCGGCCCTGCAATCGCGAAGAAGCTGGTGGGCGACTCCGCGGAAATGTCGACGATGTTCCCGCCGGTCGTCGAAGTGAAGAAGTTGTTGGCGGTAGTGACCAGAAACGGGTCGGTGCTCAAGACGCCAGTGTCGTTCGGGCCGAACCGGTTGAAGTCGACGGCGGTGAACCCGTCGAAGGACACCGTGCCGCCGCTGACGTTCGACACCGACATGCCGAAGAACAGTCGCTGGCCGTTGGAAACCTTGTTCGAGCCGCCGCCCCAGATCCCTAGCCCGGCCGGGGTCTGGTTGATTAACCCGGTCCCCAGCACCACCAGCGTGGCGTCGAACGAGACCCCGTCGGCGTTAAGGCCGGTCTGCGTCTTGGTGTAAGCGAAGCCGGTGATCGTACCACCCGACGACGTAGAGAAAGGCACCAGGTCCGCCCGAGCGCTTGGCGCTCCAATCAGGCAAGCAGTGGCTAGTACGGCCAGGAATCGGGTCGTGCGCATTCTTCGCTTCTCGGCAGGCTTATCAGGGTGGGTAGCGACCAGCAGTGCCGCCCTCGACCGGGCGAGAACTGCGGCGGCGAACCGTCAGTATAGGCAGAATGCGAAGGAGGGGCAAAGGTTTTGTGCGGGATTCACGCGGCGCCCCTGCCGAGTGACTTCGCACTCCTATCATTGCCGCCAGCAGAACCGGGCCGCGACGCGAGCCGGGTGGATTTCCCGCCAAGAGTGGGGGGCGGACGCTACTTCACCACGTCCTCGAAGGCGGCAGCGAGGGCCGCTAGGCCGGCATCGCCCTGCTCGCGTGCGACGACTACGTTGACCCGCACCTCGCTGGTCGAGATCAGCTCCACGTTGATGCCGGCCGCGCTCAGGGCCCGGAACATGCGAGTGCTCACCCCGGTGTGGCTGCGGATCCCCACGCCGTTAACCGACAGGATGGCTACCGACGCCAGCGACGTGACGTCGCCGCCCAGGCGGTCGGCGATTGCTTCGACCACCTTCCGAGCACGGTCTGCGTCCTTGGCGGGCACGGTGAAGCTGAGCGTGGTTTTGCCGTCGCCGCCGACGCCCTGCACGATCATGTCGACGATGATCGACTCCGCCGCCACGCCCTCAAAGATGTCGGCCGAGATGCCGGGCTGGTCGGGCACGTTGGCCATGGTGATCAGGGCCTGGCTCTCGTCGAGCTCGCAGCCTTGCACGGTGAGGTCCTCCATCGCCTGCAGTCCGCTGACCACGGCGGCCAGGTCGGCTGCCTGCGCGACCTCCTGAGACGCCTCGAATGGCGCGACCTTGGCCGGCGGCCGGTCCAGCTCGAACTCGGCGTGCACGGCCCGTAGCGCCTCGAGGCCCTGTTCGCGTTTCACCAGGCAGCTCACCTTGATCTCGCTGGTGGTGATCGCCTGGATGTTGATGTCCGACTCGGCGAGCGCCCGGAACATGCGGTCGGCGACGCCGGCCTGGGTCGCCATGCCGAGGCCCACGACCGACACCTTGCAGACGGTGTCGTCGTGCGAGATGGGCCCCGCGCCCAACTCGCTGGACGCGTCGCGGGCAGCGGCCAGGGCGCGGCTAAGGTCGCCCTGGATCACCGTGAACGAGATGCTCGCCTTGCCCTCGCTGCCTGGCGTCTGCAGGATCATGTCGACCGTGATGTTCAGGTCGGCCAGTCGGCGGAAGATGCTGAGGCTGGCGCCCGGCTCGTCTGGCACGCCCTCGATGGTGATGCGGGCCTCTTCCTTGGTCAGCGCACAGCCGCTTACGGGGCGGTCCTCGGATTCCGCGATCGGGCCGATCACGGTGCCGGGAGCGTCGGTGAAAACGCCCGAGTTGCGGACGTGGATCGGCACGTGAAACTTCTTGCCGAACTCGATCGAGCGGCTGTGCATCACACCGGCGCCCAGGCTGGCCAGCTCCAGCATCTCGTCGTGGCTGACGTGGCTCATCTTGCGCGCGCTGGCGACCAGCCGCGGGTCGGTCGTAAACACGCCGTCCACGTCGGTGTAGATCTCGCACATCTCGGCGCCGAGCACCGCGGCGAGCGCCACGGCCGAGGTGTCGCTGCCGCCGCGGCCCAGCGTGGTGATATTGAGGTCCTGATCCACGCCCTGGAAGCCGGCCGCGATGACGATGTTGCCCTCGTCCAGCAGCGTCCGCATCCGGCTGGTGTCGATCGACTGGATCCGCGCCCGCGTGTGCGAGCTGTCGGTCCGCACGCCGATCTGCCCGCCCGTCAGGCTGACCGCCTTGCCGCCCAGGTCGTGGATGGCCATCGCCACCAGCGCCACGGAGACCTGCTCGCCGGTCGACAGCAGCATGTCCATCTCGCGGGGCGAGGGGTCTTCGCACACCTGCCCGGCCAGGTCGACCAGGATGTCCGTGTTCTTGCCCATGGCGCTGACCACCATGACCACCTGGTTGCCCTGCTGCTGGGCGCGGAGCGCGCGGCGGGCCGCGGCGCGGATCTTCTCGGCGTCGGCCACGCTGGTGCCGCCAAACTTCTGAACGATTAGGGACATGGCTTTTGAATGGGAGCCGCCGAGTTGCTCGAGCGACTAGCGGTTTGGGTAAGAGTAGCCATGGGCGCCAGCCCATGGACTGAGGTCTTGGAAGGTATGTTATTCGTCCCGGGGCTGGCGCCCTGGGCTAGGCGGACGGTCGTGCTATTGAATGAACCACCGCATCGCGTCCCAGCCCTGGTCGAACCGCAGCTCACTGGCCGCCGCGTTGGCGTCGCCGTACGCGGAGCACGCGTCGGGGGCGATGCCGGCGCCGGCCATCGTGACCGGCACGTTGCCGTGGGTGTGCTTCTTGGTGCTGAGGAAGGTGGGGTGGTCGGGGCTGATCATCACCCGCCATTCGCCGTGCGACTTGAGCGCTTCGAGCAGCGGGCCGACGATGTGCTGATCGATCTGCTCGATCGCCTTGACCTTCTCGTCGGTCCGGCCCTCGTGGCTGGCCTCGTCGGGCGCCTCGACGTGGACGCAGACGATGTCGTACTTGTCGAGCACGTCGATGGCCGCGCGGCCCTTGGCGGCGTAGTCGGTGTCCAGGTAGCCGGTCGCGCCCTCCACCTCGATGCGGTCCCAGCCGACCAGCGCGGCGATGCCCCGCAGCAGGTCGACCGCGGTGATCATCGCCCCCTTAGGACCGAACTTCTGAGCGAACGGTTCGAGCGTCGGCGCTCCGCCCTGGCCCCACAGCCAGACGTTGGTCGCCGCGCCCTTGCCCTCGGCCGCCCGCTGCTTGTTCACGGGGTGATCGGCGAACAGCTCGCAGGTGGCGTCCATCAGCTCGACCAGCACGTCCGCGCCCGGCCCGCGGGGGTGGGCGTTGGCCACCGGCAGGTCGGTCCAGTCGTGCGGCGCTTCGCTGCGGGTCGAACCGTCAAACGGCGCGGCCAGCTTGTCGCCCCGCCAGATCAGGAGATTCCGGTAGCTGACTCCGGGCACGAACTCCAGAGCCCCGTTCCACTTCGGGTCGCTCGCGACCTGCTCCTGCACGGTCTTGAGTAGCGCCGTCGACTCCTCTGTCGTGATATGGTCGGCCGTGAAGTCCTTCATCACCCGCTCGCCGTCGACCTGGTCGATCGTGACCAGGTTGCAGCGGACGGCCCAGTCGCCCTCGCCGAGCGCGATGCCCTGGGCGGCGGCCTCCATCGGCGCGCGGCCGGTGAAGTGCTCGAACGGGTCGTAGCCCAGCAGGCTCAGGTTGCCGATCTCCGACCCGGCCGGCAACTGATCGGGCGTGTGGCAAGCGCTGGCGATCACTCCCTGGGCGACGACCGCGTCCATGTGCGGCGTAGCGGCCGCCTCGAGCGGCGTGCGGCCGCCGAGCGACCCTTGCGGCTGGTCCGCTGCGCCGTCAGGGATGATGACAAGGTATTTCATGCGATTTCGGATTGGTGATTTCGGAATGCGGATTGTGTGCAATCAACTAGTGCCAGTCGTGGCCGCACCACAGGCATTGTTTTGCTTGTGGAGTGCGCACCACACGATTGCATGCCGCGCATAGGTTGATCTCATTTTCTGTTGCATGCTCTGCCAGAACCCGCAGGGCAACTGATATTCTGAAACCGTCGGATCCTTGCTCCAAGAGAGCATGGGCATCCGGGCTCTCCGTCGCGAGTCTACTTTCAAGCATTCTGGCAGGCTTCCCGCCCCCGTGCTCTGCTTTAAGACGGGCTTGTCGCAACTTCTCGGCGACTCTCTCGTCGAACGTAAGCAGGTGGAAGTAATTGCCAAAAACGTACTGACAAAGCGCCTCATCGTCATCGTATTGCGGATTGTGTGAGTCGCTGGCCATCTGATCATTCCGCAATCCGAAATCCGCACTTCGCAATCGTCAGTCCCGCACCCACATCTTGACCGGCTCGCCGCGGCAGGCGTCGAGGGCGGCGATGGTGGCGCAGGCGCGGTCGGTGGCGGCCTCGCTGGCGCGGTGGGTCATGATCACCAGCGGCACGGCGGTGTCGCCCTCCAGGGGCTCCTTCTGCAGGATCGAGGCGATCGAGATCCCCTCGGCGCCGAACGCGTTGGTCACCTTGGCCAGCACGCCCGGGTGGTCCTCCACCATCGCCCGCACGTAGCGTTTGCCGGTCGAGGTGGCGAAGTCGGCCTGGTCGACTCCCTTCACGGCGTCGGACCACAGGCCGAGCGTGTGGAACGTGAGCGCGGTGCGGCCGACGGCCGTGTCGATCAGGTCGGCCACTACGGCCGACGCGGTCGGCATCTGGCCGGCGCCCTGGCCGTGGTAAAACAGCGGGCCGACGGCGTCGCCCTTGACCAGCACCGCGTTGAACGGGCCGCCGACCTCGCCCAGCGGGCTGCCGGCGCGGACCAGCGCGGGGTTCACCTCGCAGTCCAGGCCGTGCTCCTTCAGGTCGGCGATCGCCAGCAGCTTGATCTTGTAGCCCATCTCCTCCGCGTAGCTCACGTCCAGCAGGTCGACCGTGTCGATACCCGAGCGGGGGATCTCCTGCCACTTGAGCCGCGCGCCGAAGGCGAGCTGGGACAGGATCGCCAGCTTCTGCGCCGCGTCGGTGCCGTCGACGTCCATTGACGGGTCGGCCTCGGCGTAGCCCAGCCGCTGCGCCTCGGCGACCACGTCGGAGTACGACGCGCCCTCGGTGTGCATCTTGTCGAGGATGAAGTTGCTGGTGCCGTTGAGGATGCCGTGCAGCGAGGTGACCTGGTTGGCGGTCAGGCACTGACTGAGGTTGGCGATGATCGGGATCCCGCCCGCCACCGACGCCTCGAACGCGATCGAGCGGCCCAGCTCGCGGGCCCGGTCAAACAGTTCCGGGCCGTGTTCTGCTAGCAACGCCTTGTTCGCCGTGACGACGTCCTTGCCCGCTTCGAGCAGCTTGATCATCACCGTGCGGGCCGGTTCGATCCCGCCCATCAGCTGGGCCACCACCTTGATTTCCGGGTGGTTGATGACCTCGTCCATGTCATCGGTCAGCACGCCCGCGGGCAGGTCGCAGTCGCGGGGCTTTTTGAGGTCCCGCACGGCGGCCTTCTCGAGCCACAGCACGCGGCCGGCGTGCCGGGCGGTGCGGTCGCCGTGGTCCAGCAGGATCTTCGCGACGCCGCTGCCGACGGTTCCCAGGCCGATGATGCCAACTTTGGTCTTTTCCACGGTGATTTCGCTCGGCTGTCGGAAAGAATTAGCCACGGATGAACACGGGTGAACGCAGATTGGTCCTAGGACCGGCCAGTCGGTGCGCATCCGTGTTCATCGGTGGCCAAAAACAGACCCGCCATGGTAGTTAGCCGATCGACCGAAGGTCAATGGTCGGAGCGGTTTGCGCTAATGGCCCGCGGCGGTAGAATCGCCCGTTCCGCACGCTCGCGGAGGGGGCCGCTCTCTGGCCGCAATCCAAAATCCCGAATCCGCAATCCGCCATACGACATGCCCCGCTACAACCCTGCGACGATTGAGCCCAAGTGGCAAGCCTACTGGGACAAGGAAAAGACGTTTGCCGCGCCGCAGCTGCCCGAGGGGGATGGCGGCAAGCTCTACGCGCTCGATATGTTCCCCTACCCGTCGGGCGACGGGCTGCACGTGGGGCACCCGGAGGGGTACACCGCCACGGACATCGTCTGCCGCGCGAAGCGGATGCAGGGCGTCAGCGTGGTTCACCCGATGGGGTTCGACGCGTTCGGCCTGCCGGCCGAGGAGCACGCCATCAAGACCGGCGAGCACCCGCGGGTGCAGACCGAGAAGAACATCGCCACGTTCCGGCGGCAGCTGAAGATACTCGGGTTCAGCTACGACTGGGACCGCGAGATCGCCACGACCGACGTTGACTACTTCCGCTGGACGCAGTGGATCTTCCTGCAGCTGTACGACACCTGGTTCGACAAGGAGCAGCAGAAGGGGCGACCGATCGCCGAGCTCGATATTCCTGAGGATGTGCAGGAGCTGGGCGAGGACTTCGCCGCCCGCTGGGTCGACGAGCAGCGGCTCGCCTACCAGAGCGAGGCGCCGGTGAACTGGTGCCCGGCGCTCGGCACGGTGCTGGCCAACGAGGAGGTGATCGACGGCAAGAGCGAGCGCGGCGGCCACCCGGTCGAACGCCGCCCGCTGCGGCAGTGGATGCTTCGCATCACCGCCTACGGCGACCGCCTGGAAAGCGAGCTGGAGGGCCTCGACTGGCCCGAGGGCGTGAAGGCGCTGCAGCGGAACTGGATTGGCCGGAGCGTCGGCGCCGAGGTGGATTTCCGCCTAGCCGAATCTCAATCACCGGCGGAACCCGGCGGTTTTCCCGCCAAGCCCGCCGACGACGTGCTGCGCGTTTATACCACTCGGCCCGACACGCTGTTCGGCGCAACGTACATGGTGATCGCGCCCGAGCATCCGCTGGTCGCGAAGCTGACCACGGGTGAGCGGGCCGACGCGGTCAAAGCGTACGTGAAGGCCGCCTCGTTCAAGAGCGACCTCGACCGCACCGAGCTGGCCAAGGACAAGACCGGCGTGTTCACCGGCTCCTGCGCCATCAACCCGGTTAACGGCGAGCAGATCCCGATCTGGATCGCCGACTACGTGCTGATCAGCTACGGCACCGGCGCCATCATGGCCGTGCCGGCGCACGACGAGCGCGACTTTGAGTTTGCCCAGAAGTACAACATCCCCATCAAAGCCGTCGTGCAGCCGGCGAGCGCCGTCCCGCCGGAAGACGCGGCGAAGATCCTCGCCGGCGAGATGTGCTACCCGGCCGAGGGCGTTGCGATCAACTCTGGCGAGTTCGACGGCGCGCCGACCGCCGAGTTCAAGCCGAAAATCACCGCCTGGCTCGCGGAGAAGGGGCTGGGCCAAGAAGCGGTCAACTACAAGCTGCGCGACTGGCTGTTCAGCCGGCAGCGGTTCTGGGGCGAGCCGTTCCCGATCCTGCACGAGCTGAACGACGCCGGCCAGCCGACCGGCCGCGTGCACACCGTGGCCGAGGAAGGCCTGCCGGTCGACCTGCCGCACCTGGACGACTTCAAGCCGCACGGCCGGCCCGAGCCCCCGCTCGACAAGGCGCCAGACGAGTGGCTCTACCCGGTCATCGACGGGGTGAAATACAAACGCGAGACCAACACCATGCCGCAGTGGGCCGGCAGCTGCTGGTACTACCTGCGGTTCCTCGACCCGAAGAACAGCGAAGCGGCCATCGACCCCGAAATCGAGAAGGCGTGGATGCCGGTCGACCTCTACATCGGCGGCGCCGAGCACGCGGTGCTGCACCTGCTCTACGCGCGGTTCTGGCACAAGGTGCTGTACGACCGCGGCGTGGTGCACACCCGCGAGCCGTTCCAGAAGCTGGTGAACCAGGGCATGATCCTGGGCGAGAACAACGAGAAGATGTCCAAGAGCCGCGGCAACGTGGTCAACCCGGACGACGTGGTCGGCGAGTACGGCGCCGACTCGCTCAGGCTGTACGAGATGTTCATGGGCCCGCTGCCCGACAGCAAGCCGTGGAACATGGACGGCGTGGCCGGCGTGCGGAATTTCCTGGGCAGAGCCTGGAGGCTCGTCATCGACGAGCGGGCCGAGGCGATGGCGCTGAGCAACGCGATCACCGACGCCGAGCCGACCGAGGAGCAGCTTCGCACGCTGCACGCTGCGATCAAGGCCGTGACCGAGGACATCGACAAGCTGTCGTTCAACACGGCCATCGCGCGGCTCATGGAATTCACCAACTTCTTCACCAAAGAGGACTCGCGGCCCCGGGCGTGCATCGAGCCGTTCGTGCTGCTGCTGTCGCCGTTTGCACCGCACATCGCTGAGGAGATGTGGCTCGCCCTGGGGCACAACACTTCGCTCGCCTACGAGCCGTGGCCCGAGTTCGACGAGAGCCGCCTGAAGCAGGACACGATCGAGATCCCGGTGCAGGTGAACGGCAAGGTGCGGTCAAAGGTTCACGTACCCGCAGAGGCGACCCAGGGCGAAGCGCTGGCCGCCGCCAAGGCGGACGAGAAGATCGCCGACCAGATCGCCGGCAAGGAGATCAAGAAGGAGCTGTACGTGCCGGGAAGGCTGGTGAACCTGGTGGTGAAGTAGCAGCGGCGCGGCGTCCGCCGACGGTGCGCAATCCGCCTCCTGCGCACGATGGGAGGAGTGGGGCGACTCCGACGGAAATCATCACACGGTCGCAGGAATTGCCACAGAGTCGCACAGCCTCGTAAGAAGTTCACGATCGGATCTCTGTATCGACGACCCTAGCTGTGTTAGGTTGTCGCATAAGCGCGGGGTTGTCCCCGTGGCTCTTCTCTCACGTACGAACGTACTACGGCCCGGTTGGCCGGTATGGCAGGTGCATCCATGAAAAACGTCGTTGCAGTTGTGTTGGGTGGCGGTCGCGGGACGCGGCTGCAGCCGCTTACTACTTACCGCAGCAAGCCGGCCGTGCCGTTGGCCGCCAAGTACCGGCTGATCGACATCCCGATCAGCAACTGCCTGAACGCCGACCTGAACCACGTGTTCGTGCTCACGCAGTTCATGACCGCCAGCCTGCACCAGCACATCCGCGGCACGTACCGGTTCGACGCGTTCGGCGGCGGCTTTGTCGAGATCCTGGCCGCGCAGCAGACCATGGACGCCGACGCCACCCTCGACTGGTACCAGGGCACAGCCGACGCGGTCCGCAAGAACCTCCGCTACCTGCTGCAGCCGGGGTTCGACTACGTGCTGATCCTGTCGGGCGACCAGCTCTACCGGATGGACTTCGCCAAGATGCTGGCCGAGCACCAGGCGAGCGGCGCGGACGTGTCGATCGCCGGCAAGCCGGTCGACCAGTCCGAGGCGTCCGCCCTCGGCATCATGCGGCTGGACGACTCCGGTCGGGTGATCGGGTTCGTGGAGAAGCCGCAGACGCAGGAGCAGCTCGACCAGGTCCGCATGGACCCGGCCTGGATCGACGCCCGCGGCGTCCAGAGCCACGGCCGCGACTGCCTGGCCTCAATGGGCATCTACCTGTGGAACCGTCAGGCGATGGTCGAGGCCCTGGAGCAGAGCGACTCTTCGGACTTCGGCAAGGAGATCTTCCCGAACGCTATCAACCAGCGGCACGTGCAGGTGCACCTGTTCGACGGCTACTGGGAGGACATCGGCACGATCCGCTCGTTCTACGAGTGCAACCTGGCGATGGCGCGGGAGGACTCGCCGTTCTCGCTGGCGGACGCCGCGCGGCCCATCTACACCCGGCCCCGGTTCCTGCCGCCGACCCGCTGCGACGGCGCCACCATCAAGCAGAGCCTGATCGCCGACGGTTGCGAGATCGAGCCGGGCGTGACCATCGAGAACAGTGTGATCGGCCTGCGGTGCCGCATCGGCAAGGGCGCCGTGATCAAGGACTCGATCGTCATGGGCGCCGACATGTACGAGACCGCCGACCAGATCGCCGCGCTGCCGCCCGGCACGCCGCCGCTGATGATCGGTGCGGGCGCCGTGATCGAGAAGGCGATTGTCGACAAGAACTGCCGCATCGCCCCCGGTGTGAGGGTCGTGAACGACACCGGGCAGGACGACTACGGCGAGGGCCGCAACTGCGTCGTTCGGGACGGCATCCTGGTGGTGCCCAAGAACCACACGCTGCCGTCGGACTGGCGGCTGTAGGGCCGCCGGCAGAACCGGCCGAATCCGCATCTCCCGCAGGTTTTTCCGCGAACGTGGACGGGTCTGCCGCCGTACGGCATACTGACTGATAGGCCCCCGCTCCGTTGGCGGCTGGCCGCTTTTCTCTACTGCCCTGGATGCTCAGGAAACGTCCCGAAATGCCGCGTCACCCTCACGCCACGCCCGTCCTGCTCCCCGCCACGCCCGCCCTGGCCGTCCTGCTATCGGTTGGTGCGGCCGGCGTCGCCTGGTCGCAAGAGAAGCCCTCCGCAAAGATCGAGCCCTACACGGGTCCGGCGGTCTACCTGGAGGAGAGCAGCGAGTCCGTGCCGGCGACCGTGGTGGGCTCGGACGTGCAGACCACCAAGTACGACAACGGCAAGGTGCGGATCGAACGCGGCCTGACCAAGTACTCCGATAACAGCCTGGTCAGCAACGGCGTGTACCGCGAGTTTTACCCCAACGGCCAGCAGTTCGTGGACGGACAGTACAACAGCGGCGACCCGGCCGGCGAGTGGTCCTACTGGCACCCGAACGGTCAACTGGCCAAGAAGGTGACCTACGAGCAGGGCAAGCCGACCGGGACGATTGAGCTGCACCGCGAGGACGGCACGCTCGAGGCCCGCCGCTCGTTCGCCGCCGGCAAACGCGACGGCGTGTGGGAAAATTTCGCCGCCGACGGCGAGACGCGGCTTGCCGAGTACGCCTACGCGGAGGGCGTGCCGACCGGCACGTGGAAGTGGTGGTACGAGTCCGGCAAGCCCCAGCGCGAGCTGAGCTACCAGGACGGCAAGACCGAGGGGATCGCCACCGAATGGGCCGAAGACGGCTCGAAGAGGGCCGAGGTGCCCTTCCGCGACGGCAAGCGGCACGGCGTGGCCACGCAGTGGACCGCCGACGGACGCGAGATCTCGCAGAAGTACGAAGACGGCAAGCCGGTCAACAATTAGACCCGCCGGGCTCCGCCCGCACCGCGATGTTCGCGGGTCGGCCGCCGCGTTCTGCCCCCAGCGCTGGGCTCCCTGGGTCCGCGCCGCCGCGATATCCGCTGCAACCGGCCGCTGCACGCGGCCCTCTTTGCCGCCAATTAGCGGCCTGACGGGCGTGGGGGCTGCCTCGTCACGCCCGGCGACGCGACGTACAATCTTGGGTCACGCCGCCTCCCCCACCCTCAGCTGGCGCCCCTGCGGGCGACCCAACCCTCCCGACATCCAGTATGGCTGATACCGAGCCCAACGACAAAAAGGCAGCCACGCCGGAAGAACGCCGCGCCCGAGGTGAGGATCCCAAGCAGCCGTCCGGCAAGCCGCCCCGCAAGCGGCCGGTGGCCCCCGTCGGGTGGACCATGCTGCCGCTGCTGCTGCTGGTAGGGCTGCTCTTCGCGTCCAACTTTGGCGATACCCGCGAGCAGGTGACCTACTCGTTCCTGCTGTCGCAGGTGAAGCAGGGCAACGTCAAATCGGCCTCGTTCGTGGGGTCGCGGCTGAACGGCGAGTTCGTCGTCCCGCCGCCCCGGCCGGCCGCGGTTGCAGCCAAGCCGGACGCGCAGGCAAAGACAGAGGCCGACAAGCCCGCCCCGTCGGACGGCGCGCCCAGCAAGTCCACCAGCACCGACGCAGACACCAAGACAGAAGCGGACGCCGACGCGCCGTCGACCGACTCCGACGACAAGACCACCGACGAAGCGGCCGACAGCGAGCAGGACGCCGCACCGACCGACGACCCACCCAAGCAGACCGCCACTCCTGATGTCGGGTCGGCCGGCAAGCCGCCCGAGACGATCAGCAAGAACTTCTACGTGGTGCTCTCGGGCAACGACCAGGTCGAGAAGGAGTTGTTCGACCTGTTGATCGCCAACGGCGTGGTCGTGACCAACGAGGAGGAGTACCCGATCGGCACGCTCATGACCTTCATCTGGTTCGTGCTGCTGATCGGCATGGTGGTGCTGATGTTCTCGTTCATGCGTCGCGCCCGCGAGCAGATGATGGGCGGCGGCATGCTGGGCAGCGTCACCAAGAGCCCGGCCAAGCGGTACAGCGCCGAGAGCGGCCCCAAGGTGACGTTCGACGACGTCGCGGGCCTGAAGGGCGTGAAGACGGACCTGAAAGAGATCGTCGAGTTCCTCCGGGAGCCCGAGAAGTTCCAGAAGCTGGGCGCCCGCGTGCCCAAGGGCGTGCTGCTCAACGGCCCCCCCGGCACCGGCAAGACGCTGCTGGCCAAGGCCGTGGCGGGCGAGGCGGGCGTGCCGTTCTTCTCGATCAACGGCTCCGAGTTCATCCAGCTGTTCGTCGGCGTGGGCGCCAGCCGCGTCCGCGACATGTTCAAGACCGCCAAACGCAGCGCGCCGGCCATCCTGTTCATCGACGAGATCGACGCCGTCGGCCGCCAGCGCGGCGCCGGGCTGGGTGGCGGCCACGACGAACGCGAGCAGACGCTCAACCAGATCCTCAGCGAGATGGACGGCTTCACGCCCAGCGAGACCGTCATCGTGATCGCCGCCACCAACCGGCCGGACGTGCTGGACCCCGCGCTGCTGCGGCCGGGCCGTTTCGACCGCCACGTCACGGTCGACCGCCCGACGCTCGAGGGCCGCAAGCAGCTGTTCGAGGTGCACACCCGCAACATCCCGCTGTCCGAGGACGTGAACTTCGACCGGCTGGCGCGGGCCACCGTCGGCATGACCGGCGCCGACATCCAGAACCTGGCCAACGAGGCCGCGCTGTGGGCCACGCGGCACAACAAGGCGTTCGTTTCGATGGAGGACTTCGAGTTCGCCCGCGACAAGATCATGATGGGCGCTAACCGTGAGGACCTGCTGTCGGAGGAGGAGAAGAAGGTCACCGCCTACCACGAGGCGGGGCACACGCTGGTCGCCTGGCTGCTGCCGGAGTGCGACCGCGTGCACAAGGTGACCATCATCCCCCGCGGCCGCGCGCTGGGCGTCACGCAGATGATCCCCGACGAGGACCGCCACAACGTGCCGCAGTCGCGGATGCACGCCACGCTCGCGATGGCGCTCGCGGGCCGGGCCGCCGAGAAGATCGTCTACGACGAGTTCAGCGCCGGCGCCGAGAGCGACCTGAAACGCGCCACCTCGCTCGCCCGCCGCATGGTCACCCACTGGGGCATGAGCGAGCGTCTGGGGCCGGTCGCATACTCGACCGGCGAGGAGAACCCGTTCCTGGGCCGTGAGATCGTGCAGGAGCAGCGGCACTTCAGCGAGCACACCGCGCAGGTGATCGACGAGGAGGTCTCGAAGATCCTGCACAACGCCGCCGACCGCGCCCGCACGCTGCTCACCGAGCAGCGCGGCAAGCTGGACGCGTTGACCAACGCGTTGCTGGAGAAGGAGGAGCTGGACGAGGACGAGATCAGCGAGCTGATCGGCCCGCCCGCGCAGGGCGACCTCGCCCCGATCGGGGCGTCGATCGAGATCGCGCCCCCGTCGCCCACCACCACCTCGCCCCGCGACAACGACTGATCACCGCGGCCGGGCCGACCGCCCGGTCCCAACTCCGGAGACCGAGTCCCGTGCTTGACCCCGCCAGCCAGAGCGTCGCTCACATGGTCTACTTCACGCTCAAGGAGCGGACGCCCAGCGCCATCGGCACGCTGGTCGCCTCGTGCCACGAGCACCTGGCGGGGCACGACGGCGTGGTCTACTTCAGCGCCGGCGAAAGGGCGCCGGAGTTCGACCGGCCCGTAAACGACGACCAATTCGACGTCGCGCTGCACGTGGTCTTCAAGGACCGCGCCGCCCACGACGCCTACCAGCAGCACCCCCGGCACCTCAAGTTCATCGAGACCAACAAAGAGTCTTGGGCTCAGGTGCGGGTGTTCGACTCGCGGGTCTAGCCGCGCCCGCCGCCAGCGGGCGCCCGCTGCGCGCAGCGGCCCGGCCGCCGACGCGGCGCCAACTGCTTGATGCGGCAGATTGGCTCAATTAGAGTGCGGGTGGCTACGTGGTCGTTCGACTGTGGGCTTCCTGTCGATGCGGAAGCCGTGTGGCGCCGGGCGGGTGAGGACGCCGCTACCTCGAGTGGGGCTCCTCCGCAACCTCGCCGGCGTTCTGGGCAATCCGGCTGGCGCCGTCTACTCGCGATGCGACACCTGCGAAACCTCGCGATCCTCCTCCCTCTCTCGGCGCTCACGCAGTGTCATCCGGCCGCTGCTGCGCCCTCCGTGGCGAGGATCTGGAACGAGCAGCTGCTGCACGCGATCAGCATCGACACGGCCCGCCCCACGGTGCACGCCCGCAACCTGTTCCACGTGTCGGCGGCCATGTTCGACGCTTGGTCTGCGTACGACCCGGCAGGCCATCAGTACTTCGGCGCAGTGAAGGCCGCCGCGGCCGACACGGAGGCAGCCCGCGCCGAGGCCATCAGCTACGCGGCCTACAACGTCCTGCTGCACCGGTTCGTCACCGGGCCAGGCGGGCTGGGGCCTGGCCGCTCCGCCACGGTCGTCAACATCCGCGACCAGATGACCGCCCTCGGTTACGACCCGGACTTCACGTCGCAAGCGGGCGACTCGCCCGCGGCCGTTGGCAACCGGATCGCGCAGGCGGTGATCGACCACGGGCTCGCCGACGGCGCGAACGAAGCCAACCGCTACGCCAACCCCGCCGGCATGTACCTGCCGGTGAACCCACCGCTGACGGTTGAGGACGTGGGCGTGGCGATGGACGACCCCAACCGCTGGCAGCCGCTCAACTTCCGCGGCGACCGGATCGACCAGTTCGGCAACACGATCCTGCCGTCGACGCAGACCAACCTGACGCCCTACTGGGGGGCGGTGACGCCCTTCTCGCTGACGCCCGCCGACCGCGGTCCGGGCGGGGTATACTTCGACCAGGGCGCGCCGCCGCGGCTCGGCGGGGCGGGGGACCAGGCGTTTAAGGCGAACGCCGTCGCGATGATCCGCTACTCCTCACAGCTCGACCCGGGCGACGGGGTGGTGATTGATATCTCGCCCGCTTCGCGGGGCAACACATTCGACGCGCCCCTCACCGAGTCCTACGCCCAGGCCGGCTACGCGGCGAACCCGGTGACCGGCCTGCCCTACCAGCCTCAGCTCGTCCGCCGCGGCGACTTCGGCCGCGTGATGGCGGAGTTCTGGGCCGACGGCCCCCACTCGACCGCGCCGCCGGGGCACTGGAACGAGATCCGCAACGACATCACCGACCAGATGGAGCTGCTGGGCGTCCCCAAGCAGATGGGCGGCGCCGGGCCGACGCTAACCGACGTCGAGTGGGACGTGAAGAGCATGTTCGCGCTCAACGGCGGCCTGCACGACGCCGCGATCGCGGCCTGGAACCACAAGGGGCACTACGACACGTCGCGTCCCATCTCGTTCATCCGCTACATGGGCAGCCTCGGGCAGTCGTCAGACCCCGGCGGCCCCTCCTACCACCCGGACGGTCTGCCGCTCGAGCCCGGGCTGATTGAGGTGGTGACGGGCGAGACCACCGCCGCCGGCGGCCGGCACGAGGGGCTGGCCGGGCACGAGGGCGCGATCGTGGTGCGCGCCTGGCGTGGGCCGGTGGAGGGGACCGCTCCGTTCGACAACCCCGCCGACCTCAGCGGCGTTGGCTGGATCCTGGCCGAGGAGTGGCTGCCCTACCAGCTCAGCAGCTTCGTGACGCCGCCGTTCCCCGGCTACGTGTCGGGGCACTCGACCTTCAGCCGTGTCGGGGCAGAGTTGATGACCCAACTAACCGGCTCTCCCTACGTGCCGGGTGGGCTGTTCGAGTACGAGATCCCAATCGGCGCCGGGCTGAACTTCGAGTACGGCCCGATCGAGAGCCTGCGGATCCAGTTCGCCTCGTACTTTGACGCCGCCGACATGGCGGCGGAGTCGCGGTTGTGGGGCGGCATCCACCCGGCGCAGGACGACTTCACCGGACGCCGCATCGGGCAACTCGTGGGCGCCGCCGCTTGGGAGCGAGCCGCGTCCTACTTCGGCGTGCCGGTCCCGGAGCCGGCGAGCGTAACGCTGCTGGCGTTCGCGGCGAGCCTCGTGTGGCGTCGTCATCGCAGCAGCTGACCAGCGGGCGGGGCGGCCCGGTCAATCCTCAGAACCGTGGGCGGATAGATGACACCTCCGTGCAGCTCACGCCGCCGCCCTGTATTGGCGCTGGCCTTCGTCGGCGCCGCCTGGGCGTGCGCGGCCAGCGCCCACGGCGTCACGTTCACCGACGTCACGACCGCCGCCGGGATCAACCACGTGCAGACGATCCCGGCGTTAATCGAGGGCCTGCCCGGCGACGCGTTCTTCACCGGCGGGGCCGCGGCCGGCGACTTCGACGGTGACGGGCGCGTAGACTTGGTGTTCACCCGCCTGAACGACTCGGACCTGCTCTACCGCAACCGCGGCGACGGCACGTTCGAGGCCCGCCCATTGACCGCCGGCTTCCCGCTGCCGACCTACACCAACGGGGTCGTGTCCGGCGATGTCGACAACGACGGCGACCTCGACCTCTACATGACCACGGTCAACTACACCCGCAACTACCTCTACCTCAACGACGGCGCCGGTGTGTTCACCGACGCCGGGGTCGCACACACGGCGGCGCTCGCCAGCGGCGTGTCGAGGAGTGGACAGGGGGCGACCTTCGGCGACTACGACAACGACGGCTACCTCGACCTGGCCACCGGGGACTGGGGCAACACGGTCGCGGACTCGCATTCCCGCCTGCTGCGGAACCTGGGCGCCGCCCAGCCCGGCGGCTTCGAGGACGTTACCGCGGCTGCCGGCATCGACGTGTACCGCGCAGACCGCACGTTCCGCTACGCCCCGCGGTTCGTCGACCTCGACCGCGACGGCCACACCGACCTGACGTTTGCGGCGGACTTCCAGACCAGCCAGCTGTTCTGGAACAACGGCGACGGCACGTTCTCCGACGGCACGATCGACGCGGGCGTGGGCACCGACTTCAACGGCATGGGCAGCACCTTCGGCGACTACGATGGCGACGGTGACCTCGACTGGTTCATCACTAACATCACCAACGACCCCCGGTACCCCGGCCCGTTCGGCGGGTTCAACCGACTGTACCGCAACGACGGCGACCGCCAGTTCACCGACGTCACCCAGGCGGCCGGCGTACGCGACTCGCGCTGGTCGTGGGGGACCACCTTCCTCGACTACGACAACGACGGCGACCTCGACCTCGCCGCCACCAATGGCTACAACGGTGCCGGGTGGGAGGACGACCGCACCTACCTCTGGCAGAACACCGCCGGCGTGTTCGCGGACGTGTCTGAGGCCTCTGGCGTGCTGGACCGGGACCAGGGGCGGGGCCTGATCCACCTCGACTACGACGCCGACGGCGACCTCGACCTGCTGGTGATCAACCACGCCGCCGCCCCGGTGCTGTACCGCAACGACGGCGGCAACGACGGCCACTACCTCCGCATCGAGACCGAGGGCGTCGTCTCTAACCGCGACGGGATTGGCGCCTGGATCACCATCACGCCGGACCTGGAGGACCCAAGCCGTGAGCTCGTCTGGGAGATCGACGGGGGCAGCAGCTTCTTGAGTCAGAGCGAACGCACGGCGCACTTCGGCCTGGGCGCTTCGGCCGAGCCGGTCGACCTGGTGACCATCGAGTGGCCCAGCGGCATCGTCCAGCGGCTCTACGACGTCACGGTCGACCAGACGCTGCGCGTTGTCGAAGCTGACGCGTCGCTGCCGGGCGACTACAACGCCGACGGCGTCGTCGACGCGGCCGACTACACCGTGTGGCGCGACAACCTGGGCGCCCCCGCCGGCGCACTGCCCAATGACACCGACGGCGGCCCCGTCGGCGCCGCGCAGTACGCCACCTGGCGGTCCGCCTTCGGCGAGGCGGCCTCCAGCTCACGCTCGGCCGCTCCTGAGCCGCAGGCGGCGATCCTGCTCACGCTCCTTGGCACGGCGCTCCAATGCCGTAGATGCCGGCGCCCGAGCGCGGTCTAACTAGTCGCCCTCAATTAGTCGCGCCCGGGCTTTCGCTAGGGAAATCGATCATGCCGGGATGACTACGTGCTGCCCGCCTGACCTGTAGGCCGCGCGACGCCTGCAGGGGTGAGGCTCTCCCCCCTTCTCTTCGTCGGGGTGAAATTGTTCGGCGCTGCGTCGTCCGGCTGACTAGTTCTTGGGCAGGCTGAGGTCGCGAATGCCCCGCAGCGCGGCTCCGCCGGTGCGGCCAGAAGGGCGGAGAAACTGCTGACCGCCGGGGTTTTGGGGGAACTGTCGCGACCGAGTCGGTTGCGGGCCGCCCGGCATCCATGGTCGGAACGAGACTTGCACGCTACCCTGGACTCCCCACAGGCCTCCCCAACCCCCGCCGAACCAGCGATGCCCGCCACCCGGTCCTACCGCCACACCAAGATCATCGCCACCCTGGGCCCGGCCACCGAGTCGCCGGAGATGCTCGAGAAGCTCATCGCGGCGGGCGTGGACATCCTGCGGCTGAACATGGCCCACGCGTCGCGGGAGTGGGTGATCGGCATCCTGCAGCGGATCCGCGCGGTGTCGGACAAGCTCGACCGCCACGTCGCGGTGATGATGGACATCAAGGGCCCCGAGATCCGCACCGGCGACGTCGAGGGCGCGGTGGAACTGAAACGCGGCGACCGGCTGGAGCTGTGCACCTCGCACGACGACCGCCCGCCGTCCGACGTGCTCCGCGTGTCGGTCAACTACAAGGGGCTGCCGAACGAGGTCACCGAGGGCCAGTTCATCCTCGTCGACAGCGGGCTGCTGCGGCTCAGCGTCGTGGAGAAGGGCGCCAACCACATCCTCTGCGAGGTGCTCACGCCCGGCGTGCTCGGCTCGCGGCGGCACATCAACCTGCCGGGCGTGCACGTGCACCTGCCGTCGCTCACGCTGAAGGACCACGAGGACCTGGCCGCCGGCGTCGAGGCCGGCATCGATTTGGTCGCTCTCTCGTTCGTCCGCCAGGCGGGCGACGTGGAGGAGCTCCGTCGGCACCTCACCGAGCTCGGGTCGTCCGCCCGCATCGTGTCGAAGATCGAAGAGCAGGCGGGCGTGCGGAACATGGTGGAGATCATCAAGGCGTCCGACGCGATCATGGTCGCCCGCGGCGACCTCGGCATCGAGATCGACTACCCGGAGCTGCCGCTCGTGCAGACCGAGCTGGTCAAGGCCTGCCAGGCCGAGGGCCGCCCGGTGATCATCGCGACCCACCTGCTCGAGTCGATGATCACCTCGCCGATGCCGACCCGTGCGGAGATCTCCGACATCTCCAACGCGGTGCGCGAGCAGGCCGACGCGGTGATGCTGTCCGGCGAGACCACCACCGGCGCCTACCCCCTGGAGTCCATCGAGGTCTTCAAGAACGTGATCCGCAGCATCGAGCCGTCGGTCGACTACAAGCTCAACTCGACGATCAAGCTCCGCGAGCCGAAGGCCAAGATGCTCCGCTCGGCGGCCACGCTGGCGCAGGACCTGGGCGAGTCGGGAATCGTGGTGTTCACCCGCAGCGGGTTCCTGGCGTACGTGCTGGGCGCGTTGCGGCCGCGCGGGGTGCCGATCTTTGCGTTCACCGACCACGAGGACATATTCCGCCAGCTCATGCTGCCGTGGGGCGTCGAGCCGTTCCTGATGCCGTTCTCCGAGAACCCCGAGAAGACCATCCAGGACGCGCTGGCGTACCTCAAGCGGAAGAACTGGTGCATGGCCGGCACGTGGCTGGTCGTGATCACCAACGCGCTGGCCGAGGGCCAGGTGATCGACTCGCTGCAGCTGCGGCAGGTGGACTGATTGCATACCCGGATTGCATCGAAAGGACCGGGGCTTGGCGATGTGTTGCAGTTGTTGGACCCGCGTCGTTCGGTTCGCTAAACTGCTGCGTATCACACCAACCCTTGCGTCGGCACGCCTCACCGCAACTTGAGAGTCCTCTTCATGGTTCGAGTGGCACGTCTGTTCGTGCTGGCCAGCGCCTGTTTTGTTTCATCACCGGCCCCAGCGGAACCGGGGAGCGGCAACACCGGCAAGCACACCAAGCCGCGGGTCATCAACACGACCGATCTCGGCGCCGACCCCGACGACGAGCAGTCGATGGTCAGGCAGCTAGTCTGCGCGAACGAGTTTGATCTTGAAGGGCTGGTGGTCGCCACGGGCTGCTGGAAGAAGCGGCAGCACGACGCCAAGATGCTCGATAAGCTGGTCGACGCCTACGGCGAGGTCCAGCAGAACCTGCAGGCCCACGCCGAGGGGTTCCCCGACGTCGAGCACCTGAGGGCGATATCGGTGATGGGGCAGCGTGGCTACGGAATGGGCGATGTTGGCGACGGCAAGGACAGCCCCGGGTCCGAGCTGATCATCGCTTCGGTCGATAAAGACGACCCGCGGCCCGTGTGGGTGATGTGCTGGGGCGGCGCCAACACGGCGGCCCAGGCGATCTGGAAGGTCCGGGCGACCCGTACCGCTGACGAACTGGCCAAGTTCCTCGGCAAGCTGCGGGTGTTCGACATCCTCGGCCAGGACGACGCCGGCGCCTGGATCGCAAGGAACTTCCCCGACCTGCTGTACATCCGCGCCACCAAGGTTTACGGCTGGCAGCCCTCCGACGAGTACCTGAGCGAGCACATCCAGAGCCACGGCCCGCTTGGCGCCATGTACCCGGACCGCAAGTGGGCCACCGAGGGCGACACCCCCGCCTTCATGCACGTCTACCCGAACGGCGTCAACGACCCGGACCGGGTCGACCAGGGGGGCTGGGGCGGCCGTTTCGACATTGCGAAAAAGGCCGGCATCCGCAGCATGTCGCCGGTCAAGAACGAGGGCGAGTTCGACCCCTACCTGATGCACGGCAACACCGCCGAGGGCGCCGCCGCCATCAAACGCTGGGCCGACGCCTACAACAACGACTTCGCCGCCCGCATGGACTGGAGCGTCACGGACGACTACGCCGCCGCCAACCACCACCCCGTGGCGGTCGTCAACGGCGACGCCAACCACCGGGTGCTGGAGCTGGCCGCCGCCGCCGGGTCGACCGTCGAACTCACCGCCGCAGGGACCGGCGACCCCGACGGCGACTCGCTCAGCTACACGTGGTCGGTCTACCGGGAGCCGAGCTCCTACCGCAAGGAAGTCCCCATCGAGAACGCCGCTGCGGATTCCGCAAGCGTCCGCGTGCCGCAGGACGCGGCCGGCAAGTCGATCCACATCATCCTCGAGACCCGCGACGACGGCGCCCCACGCCTGTACGCCTACCGGCGGGTGATCATTAACGCGCAGTGACGCGCCGTCGGCAACCTGCGGGACGGCCTAATCCCAGTTGGCTTGGCCCGAGAGTTCAGAGTAGAATCCAGGCAGCGGAAACGCTCAGCGGCTACTCTTCTCTTTTCTCTCTTCGCTGGGGTGTTGTCATGGCTACCGAATGGTACTGCCGTCTGATGGGTACGGAGATGGGGCCGTTTACCTCCAAGCAGCTCCTCGAGATGGCCCGCAGCCATCAGATCACCCCCGACGACTCGGTCCGCAAGGGCCCCGACGGAGCGTGGGTTGGCGCGGACCGGGTGAAGGGCCTGTTCGAGGACCTGTCGGCGTCGACCATCATCATGGCCAGCCTCCCGCCGGATGTGAAAGCGGCCCTCGACCGCAAGCAGCAGGAGCAGGAGGAGGCCAAGCAGAAGGCGGCCGCCGCGGCCAAGCCCCGCCCGGTGCACTGGCACTACATCGGCGAACAGGGCAAGGTCGGCCCGCTCACCTTCGAGGAGCTGACCGTGCACGGCCGCCAGGGCCGGCTGCAGCCCCACTGCCGCGTCTGGTCGTCCAAGTCGCCCAAATGGTGCGAGGCGCGGGATGTGGAAGGGCTGGAGTTTGGGGCGGTGGACTAGCGGCTAGCTGCGGACGCGATCTGCAACGTGACCGCTCAGACTCCTTCGCACCGATTAGCCACGCTTGCCAGAGCATGGACTGGTTGACGATATCCCCCATGCAGGAGGGCTGTCAGAGCGAAAGCCGAACGCCGCGGATTCTTGTAGAAACCGGCCACCATGCGTGCTCTAATGGCGGCAGTATTCAGGGTATATACTCGGCTCGAGCTGCGCAGAGGTTGCCGTGGCCCGTGGCGTTCGCTGCTGCGCGGTTAGTTGGTGCGATGTGGGCCGCTAGGGTTTTGTCCGTTTTGGGTCGTTTGGCGGCCCCCGATCGGACAAAACGATCGGCGGTATGTTCCTCACAGGAGGGGAAGGCACTGCTATTACAGCGTCAAATGACTCGCCTAGGGAAAGATGGGCACCGAGTTTTGTCCGCTTCGCGCGTGTTTTTGGACAAAACGAATCGGACAGAAGCGTGAGAAAAAGTCAGCGGCGCACCGTGCATCGTTCGCGGTGCTTCACGTTGCGCCGGTGTTTCACGCCGAAGCGGTCTTTGCACTGGCCCTTCGACGCACAGGACGACGCCTCCAAATGCATAAGGGGGGGCTAACGGAGATTCTCTGGCGAATCAGTAGGAGTGATAGCTGTATCGGCTAAAATCTGGCGTTGGCGAGGCATCGTGCGGGTCCGCATGAGATGTGCTCTCAATGACGACTCCCTTCTCAACCCTGATTTCGATCACTGTGCGGTACTGGAATGCCGGGTGGAAGTTTAGGTCTTCGTGCCGTTCCCAGACGAAGTCTCTTGCGAGCAGCAATCCGCCCGTGAAGGGCGTTAGCTCTTCAAGGCCAGAAACTCCGTACTGCTCGCGGAATTGACAGGGGTGGAGTTGCCCCTCTGACCACGATTGTTCATCACCGTTGCATAGGCAGATGGGCCGGGCGAAAACCGATGGCCCTCTCCCCTGCTGGATCAGCCTCCGGTCTTGTTCGCTCAACCCAAGAGTTACCTCATATAGGAACAGCTGGTCATTCCTGATGATGTAACGACAGTGAAAACCTCTCCAGCAATCAGACGAAGCAGTCTGTACTTCGATATTCTGGCTGCTCGGAACGAACAGCCCCTCGCCATAGAATCCGACAATGCCGTATTCAAATTGGTCGTATGAGATGGAGTCTTTGATTTGCGTGGTCATGGCCTAGTCGAAGGTAGTCTAAAGCTTAGCCATCACTGACTAGAGCAGCAGCCTCAAGCGTCAGCAAGTACCACGGAGTGACCCTCCGGAGCACCGAAAGATGGCTACCTAACCTGCACTTGCTTCATCGTCCTGCGCTGATTGACTTTGCAGTGATGACGCGGAGGCAATAAAAAAGCCCCCGCGCCACAGCGTGGCGGGGGGCCTTGAGATTCAGGTTTATGGCGGCCGCTTAGTACCGGTAGTGGTCCGGCTTGTAGGGGCCCTCGACCGGGACGCCGATGTAGTCGGCCTGTTCCTGGGTGAGCTTGGTCAGCTTGACGCCGATCTTCTCCAGGTGCAGGCGGGCGACTTCCTCGTCCAGCTGCTTGGGCAGGCGGTAGATCTTGTTCTCGTAGTCGCCGGTGTTGTTCCAGAGCTCCATCTGGGCGAGCGTCTGGTTGGTGAACGAGTTGCTCATCACGAAGCTGGGGTGGCCGGTGGCGCAGCCCAGGTTCACCAGGCGGCCCTTGGCGAGCGTGAGGATCGAGCGGCCCGAGTCCTTGAAGGTGTAGCGGTCGACCGCGCCCTCCTTCTCGGTCTTGATGACCTCGCTGGTGATCTTGCCCTCCTTCACCTGCGACTCGAGCCAGGCGATGTCGATCTCGGTGTCGAAGTGGCCGATGTTGCAGAGGATGGCGTCCTCGGGCATCTGCACCATGTGCTCGCCGAGGATGATGTCCTTGTTGCCGGTGGTGGTGACAAACAGGTTGCCTTCCTTGCAGGCGTGCTCCATGGTGGTGACCTCGAAGCCCTCCATCGCGGCCTGCAGGGCGTTGATGGGGTCGATCTCGGTCACGATCACCCGGCAGCCGTACGAGCGGAGGCTGTGGGCGCAGCCCTTGCCGACGTCGCCGTAGCCGCAGACCACGGCGACCTTGCCGGCGAGCATGACGTCGGTGGCGCGCTTGACGCCGTCGGCCAGGCTCTCGCGGCAGCCGTACAGGTTGTCAAACTTGCTCTTGGTGGCCGAGTCGTTGACGTTGATCGCCGGCACGGCCAGGCGGCCGGCCTTGGCGAGCACCTCCAGCCGGTGGATGCCGGCGGTGGTCTCCTCGGACAGGCCCTTGATGTCGGCCAGCAGCTCGGGGAACTTGTCGTGCACCATGGCGGTGAGGTCGCCGCCGTCGTCGAGGATCATGTTGAGCGGCTGGCCCGACGGGAACGCGAACAGCGTCTGCTCGATGCACCAGTCGAACTCCTCGTTGGTCTCGCCCTTCCAGGCGAACACGGGGATGCCGGCCTTGGCGACCGCACACGCGGCGTGGTCCTGGGTGCTGTAGATGTTGCAGCTCGACCAGGTGACCTCGGCGCCGAGCTCGACGAGGGTCTCGATCAGGACGGCCGTCTGGATGGTCATGTGCAGGCAGCCGGCGATGCGGGCGCCCTTGAGCGGCTTGTCCTGGCCGTACTTCTCCCGCAACGACATCAGGCCTGGCATTTCGTTCTCGGCCAGGTTGATCTCTTGGCGGCCGAAGGCGGCCAGACGCTCGAACTCTTCGGGCGTGCAGTCGAGGACCTTGTACGGGAGTTTTTCCATTTCAACCTGGGACACGAGGATGCTCTCCTGGAATGCTTCGCTGACAGATACGGCGAGGGTTTATAGGGCGGGATTCAGGGCCGCACAGGCCGCCCCGGCGGGGTTCCTTCCAATCCCGCGATTCTACTGTCCCACGGGCCGCTGTTACAACCCGCAGGGGCTGCCTAGAGGGCCCCAATGCCGAGCGCCCGCCGCGCCGCGGCCACGAACTGCCCGGTCAACCGCGGGTCCTTAACGCCGGGGGAAGACTCGACGCCGCTGGCGGTGTCGACGCCGTGCGGGCGGACGGCCGCCACCGCCTGGGCGACGTTGTAGGGCCGCAGCCCGCCGGCCAGGATCAGCGGCACGCCGCGTCGCCACTGGTCGTGGTCGGTGAGGGCCTGCCAGTCGGCCTGCTGGCCCGACCCGCCGTAGTGGCCGGGTACCGCCGCGTCGACCAGCAACGCGGCGGGCAGCGCGTCGGCCGGCAGGGCGGCCAGCTCTTCGGCAAACACCGCGGTGTTGGGGCCGGCGAGCCGCCTCGCTAGCACCACGGGCCAGGGCCGCAACTCGGCGACCATCGACAGAGGTTCGTCGCCGTGCAGCTGGATGGCGGTGAACCCGCATTCATCGGCCAGCTGGCCGATGCGTTCGGGCGGCTCGTTGACGAACAGGCCGATCCGCTGCACGCGGTCGCCCAGCCGGTCGCGCACCTGGGCGGCAAACTCGGGCGTGACGCAGCGGGGGCTCTTGGCGTAGAAGTTGAGCCCGATGGCGTCGGCGCCCGCGTCCGCCACCATAGCGGCGTCGTCCAGGGTCGTTACGCCGCACACCTTTACGCGGAACATCGGGGCCGTCGGCTGGTTTGGCTCAAGGGCTGGTTTGGTTTAAGCAGCGAGGGGGGCATCGGGACCCCCATCTGGTGGAGTATTGGCCGCACACGCGGTTTAGGCAAGCCTTGCAGGTCTGGCCGAGTTGGCTTGTTTCGAGGGTCGTCCGCTGCCGAAGCAACCTCCGTACGGACCGCCTTCCCCACGCTCTGCCGCGCCCATGTTGTTCGCGATCCAACTGCTGCTCGGGCTCGCGACGCTGACCGCCGCGTTGAGCGTGGCCGCCCGCGCGAAGGAGGCGGAGCCCACCGTTCTGGACGCCGAGCGATCGCTCGGCGCCCCGGTCCGCCGGCTCCCCGGCGAATGTGGCGATGGCCCCCGCATATCGTGAAGCCCCCGTGGGGCCGGCGCCGATCCAAACCGACGTCCGCCCGTGATCTTTCAGTGCGCCCCGGAAACCCGTGATGACCATCCCCACCGCGTCGACGATCGAACAAGAGCGGGCGTTCCCCGCGTACGCCTGCGCCGACCGCTACTTTGCTAGCAGGTCGGCCGAGGAGGCCCGCCGCAGCGTCGACCAGTGCGTGCGCCGCGGCGACGGGCCCGCGCTGCTGATCGGCGCGCCCGGCATGGGCAAGACCATGCTGCTGGAGGTGCTGTCGGCCGGCTTCGCCGACCGGTTCGGCATGGTGTCGCTCACCAGCTCGCAGGTCTGCACCCGACGGGCGCTGCTGCAGGCGGTGCTGTTCGGGCTGGACCTGCCGTTCCGCGAGCGCGACGAGGGCGAGCTGCGGCTGTCGCTGATGCAGGCGTTGCAGGACCGGCAGGAGCTGCCCAACGGCATCGTGCTGCTGGTCGACGAGGCCCAGCTGCTGGCGCCGCGCCTGCTGGAAGAGCTGCGGGTGCTGTCGAACCTGACCCTCCGCGGCGAGCCGATCGTTCGGCTGGTTCTGCTCGGCGGCCCCGGACTCGAGGAGACCTTCGCCGACCCCGAGCTTGAGGCGTTCAATCAGCGCGTAGGCACTCGCTGCTACGTCAACTCGCTGACCTACGAGGAGACCCGCGAGTACGTGCGGGCGCACGTGGCCGCGGTTGGCGCCGACCCGGAGGCGATCTTCACGCCCGATGGGCTCGACGCGGTGTTCCACGCCAGCGACGGCGTGCCGCGGCTCATCAACCAGATCTGCGACCGCGCGCTGAGGGCGGCGGTCGCCGAGTCGCTCGAACAGGTTGACGCGCAGGTGGTGCAGCAGGCCTGGTCTGACCTGCACCAGCTGCCCGCTCCGTGGGAAACCCGGAAGCCGGCCGCGCCGGCGCCGCAGACGCCCGTGTCTGTCGACGCGCCGGGCGTAGTTGAGTTCGGTGAACTCGCCGATCTGACGGACGCCGAACCAGAAGTACACCCGCCGGTGGTCTCGGTGGAGGTCGATCTAGCCGGCCCGCCGTCCGCCGCCCGGCAGTCGGTCTGGAACGCCGACCAGGCGCTTGGCGTCACAACGCCTATCGAGCAGGCGATCCGCGCGTCCGAGCCCGCCGAAGCCGACGACCCGTTCGGCGAAGAGTTCCAAGAAGAAGAGATTGTGATCGACCGCTTCTCGGGCCTTGAGGTGGTGTTCCAGTCCACAACGCCGGTCGTGACCAACACGCTCGACCCCAAGCTGAGCACGATGGCCAGCACGCTCGCCCGCTCGGACTCCTACGAGCCGGACGAAGCGCCGGCCGATGAGTCGTTCGACGAGTTGCTGGAACAGGACGTCGAGGCCCCAAAGGCGCAGAAGCCGCCCGCTCTGCGGCTGCAGCCGGAGGAACTTGAGCTGCTGTCCGACGACGATGACGCCGACGACCCGCGGCTGTCGACCCTGTCGATCGACGCCCGCGCCGACGCCACGGCCGACGACAGCGACATCCTGATCATCGAGAACGACCTGATCGAGGTCGAGGGCGTCAAGCAGCCGATGGCGCGTCGGCAGGAGTACCGCCAGCTCTTCGCCAAGCTGCGTCATGGCTGAAAGCGCGTGGGGTAACGAAGCAGACGCGGGTCGGCCGCGGGCGGCGTTCCGCCCGGCGGGGCCACCGCCGCTGCGATCGGGTGAACCGCCGGCGGGGCTCGTGACGCTGTTTCTCGACGCCGACGAGACGGCGGGCCTTGCCGCCCGGGCCGCGCTCGCGGCGCTGCTCAAGGGCGGAGCGACGCAAGGCGACCGCCTGCTGGTGGAGGTCTCGGACGAATACGCCGACGGCCCCGACCAGCCCGCCGGTCTGCTCACCAAGATTTCCACCGCCCGCGTGTGGCGGACCGGGGTGGCGGCCAGCGGCGGTCGTCTGCGGGACTGGATCATCCTCCTGCAGGAGTGCCGCTCCGTGTACAATAGCACCGCGGTGGCGGGCCTCGGCGCGAGCGTTGAGCTGCAGCAACGCCTCGCCTCGCTGGCAGACCGCACGGTTGTCGTGAGCAGGGCGGGCGCCCGTTCGCTCCAGTTGGCCCACGGGCGGCTGCGGCGGCTCCGCGACCAGGGCGTGAGCCGGTGCGAGTGCTTGTGGCTCGACGCCGCCTAGCCGCGTCCCCACTTTCTCGACTCGCCCCACGCACGGAACGACAACATGGCAACCTTTCTCGTCACCGGCGGCGCCGGGTTCATCGGCTCACACATCTCCACCGGCCTGGTGCAGCGGGGCGGCAAGGTCCGCGTGCTGGACAACCTCTGCTCCGGATTCGAGGCGAACCTGTCGCACCTCGGCAAAGATTGCGAGCTGATCCACGGCGACGT
>NZ_SIHJ01000001.1:0-186666 GCF_007859765.1 Posidoniimonas corsicana | reverse complement strand
GCTTCGGGATCACCTCTTCTGGACCGTGCTTCTTACCCTTCGGCATCCTTCTACCTCCTCAAAGGTCATGTCCTCGACGCCCGGGATTATCCCAAACGGCGTGGACTTATTTGAAGGGGCTGGGTCACGACCGCTTGCGCTCGCGGCGTGAGCCGGGTTGTTCAACGGGCTGCTAGCCCAAGTCCTTGAGCTACAAACGAGTTAGTGTGCGCTGGCCCTGGGGGTGGTGGCAGAACAATAGGCGCAATTGTGTGATTCGATTGGCGAACAAAGTCCATTTGAGCTACGCTCAGGCTTTTCCTTTTCACCCAAGGTCACTCTCGTGCCCGAATGGTATGCTTTTCTGATTCTGTTCGTGGGACTAGCCGTAGTAATTGGCGGCATCGTTGCGCTGCGTGTCCACGCTTTCTTGGCATTGATCACCGC
Organism: Posidoniimonas corsicana; assembly: GCF_007859765.1. Lineage (NCBI taxonomy): Bacteria > Pseudomonadati > Planctomycetota > Planctomycetia > Pirellulales > Lacipirellulaceae > Posidoniimonas > Posidoniimonas corsicana. The sequence goes on along the minus strand of NZ_SIHJ01000001.1, from coordinate 186,240 downwards.
AGCGGTGGTGGTGAGCTTGATGGCCCCCGGTGAGTGGGTTGACAAGATACCCCGGGTGGCCGAGGCGTTTGGCTCGACCGCCGCAGGAGTCGGCGTGGTGATTGCCCTGGCGGCCATCATCGGCGGCGCCATGACCGCCAGCGGCGCGGCCGACCGTGTGGTGCGGATGTTTATCGATCTGTTCGGCGAGCGACGTGGTGGCACGGCGTTGATGGCAAGCGGGTTTGCAATCGCGATTCCGGTGTTTTTTGACACAGTTTTCTACCTGCTCGTGCCGCTGGCGCGTTCTATGCACCGCCGCACCGGTGGGTGTTACGTAAAGTACCTGATTGCCGCCGCGGCGAGTGCTTCGGCTCACGCCCTCGTGCCGCCTACCCCCGGGCCGCTACTGGTGGCGAACGAGCTGGGAGTCGATATCGGGTTGATGATGCTTGTGGGCATTGCCGTTGCAATTCCCGCCTCGATAGTAGGTCTGATGTTTGGCAGCTGGTCGGACAAACGAATGACCGTGGCGCCCCCCGCAGAGACTGAATCCACGGGGCGACACGCCGCGGATGATGCAGTTTATGCCGAGATCGCCGGCGACGACGAATTACCGAGTCTGGCCTGGTCGCTGGCGCCGATCGTGCTGCCAGTGTGTCTGATCACTGCCAATACTGTCGCCAATGCGGTGCAACTCGATTTGCCTGAGCCCGCTGCCAACGCCCTGGCCGTGCTCGGCACGCCCAACCTTGCGCTGTTGCTTGCAGCCATTCTGGCGCTGGTCACGCAACAGATGTATCGCCAGCAATCGCTGGCCACCATCGCCAATTCGGTGGAACATGCATTGATGAGTGGTGGCGTCATCGTACTGATCACGGCTGCGGGGGGAGCATTCGGCGGCATGCTCCGCGAGGCGCAGCTCGCTCCTGCTATTAAGACGGCGTTTGGCGAAACTGCGGCCAGCGGCATTGGATTGTTGCTGTTGGCGTTTGCAATGGCTTCACTCATCAAGTTCGCTCAAGGGTCGAGCACCGCAGCGATGATCGTCACCTCGGGCATGGTCGCGGCGATGATCCAGGGAACCTCGCTCGGCTACCACCCGGTGTACCTATGCACCTCAATCGGCGCCGGGTCGCTGGTTGGTTCGTGGATGAACGACAGCGGATTCTGGATTTTCGCCAAAATGGGTGGCCTTACCGAATTGCAAACCCTCCGCACATGGACGCCCTTGCTAGCGATTCTGGGCGTAGTAGCTATGATCATGACCCTGCTGTTGGCTACGGCGATGCCTATGGCTCCGCCGGCGATACCTTAGTCTACCGGTTTGGTAAGTACAGCAGGTGATACATGTCCACAAGCCCAGGAGCATTCGATGTCAAAAGAGTGGTTTAGTACCGACGATCGTAGCGTGTACGACGTCGAGACCTCGGCCGCAGGTCCGGCCGGCGCGCTCCCCTTGACCGACGAGCTGCTCCGCACTAGCCCCAGCGGAGACTTGTTTGGCTGGACCCAGGACGCCGCCATGGGGTGGAACCCGGCTGACCTGGGCCGCGATGAGTACTTGATTCTCAGCACCATGGGAGGCGTCCGCGCGCCGGATGGCACGCCGGTGGCGCTTGGCTACCACACCGGTCACTGGGAAGTAGGCCTGCTAGTCGAACAAGCCGCCAAAGAGATTCGTAGCGGCGGCGGCTTGCCTTTCGCCGGGTTCTGCAGCGATCCATGCGATGGGCGCTCCCAGGGAACCAGTGGAATGTTCGACAGCCTCGCCTACCGCAACGACGCAGCGGTAGTATTGCGGCGACTCATCCGATCGCTCCCCACCCGCAAAGGAGTGATCGGAGTCGCGACCTGCGATAAAGGCCACCCAGCGATGATGATGGCGTTGGTCGGCGTGCGGGACCTGCCGGCCATCGTCGTGCCGGGCGGGGTCACCCTGCCACCTACCAGCGGCGAAGACGCGGCCAAGGTGCAAAGCCTGGGCGCCCGCTACTCGCACGGTCTGATTAGCCTCGAAGAAGCCGCGGCGCTTGGTTGCCGGGCATGCGCCACGCCGGGCGGGGGATGCCAATTCTTGGGCACAGCGGCCACTTCGCAAGTGGTGGGCGAAGCGCTCGGACTATCGCTGCCACACTCGGCCCTCGCGCCCAGTGGCCAACTGGTATGGCGCGAGGCGGCGGTGCGGTCGGCACAAGCCGTCATGGCGCAGAGTAAGCGGCGGATCAAGGTATCAGACATCGTTACTCCCGCTGCGATCCGCAACGCGATGGTCGTGCATGCCGCGTTTGGCGGTTCGACCAATCTGCTGCTGCACATTCCGGCAGTGGCGCACGCGGCAGGCGTACCGCGCCCCACCCTCAGTGAGTGGATCGATGTTAATTGCACCACACCGCGACTGGTGAGCGTGCTGCCCAACGGTCCGGTCGATCATCCCACAGTGCGAGTGTTTCTTGCCGGGGGCGTGCCCGAGGTGATGTGCCACCTCCGTGAGCTGAGTTTGCTCGACACGTCGGTTCTGACCGCCTGGGGCGAAACGCTAGACGCCGTGCTTGATGCCTGGCTAACTTGCGAGCGCCGAGAGCGGCTCCGCGAGCGATTACTCAGCTGCGACAATGTCGACCCTGACGAAGTGATCTACTCGCCGGCGCGTGCCCGCGAGCAAGGGCTTACCGGCACGCTCGCCTTCCTGCGTGGCAATCTTGCGCCCGATGGAGCCGTGGTGAAGGCCACGGCGATCGACCCTTCGGTAATAACCGGCGACGAGTATCACCACGTTGGCCCGGCACGGGTGTTCACCAGTGAACGCTCCGCGATCGCGGCGATCAAAGGCCAGGGCGGCACCCAGCCTGTTGCGGGCGAAGTTATAGTGCTTGCCGGGTGTGGGCCTTCGGGCACAGGTATGGAAGAAACGTATCAACTCACTGCGGCGCTCAAGCACCTGAAATGGGGCAATCAGATTCCACTGGTCACTGATGCCCGCTTTTCGGGTGTCTCGACCGGACCCTGCATCGGGCACATTGGGCCCGAGGCGCTGGCAGGCGGGCCGCTCGGTAAGATACAAAATGGCGACATGGTACAAATCACGATTCGCCCACTCGAGGCCTGCGGCACGTTAGACTTGGTAGGCACGGCGGGAGAAAACAAGGGTAGCAACTGGGGCGCCGTAGAGCTGAGCCGCCGTCCGATTCGCGACGACTTGGTTGAGGCCAAGGGCCTGCCCGACGACACGCGACTGTGGGCGCTACTGCAGTCGGCCAGCGGAGGCACTTGGGGTGGGTGCGTGTACGACCTCGAAGCCATCCGTCGCCAACTTGCTGGCGATAACCGATCCGAACGCACCGCCGCTTTGGGCCCGATTCAATGAATTGGCGTTCAAAGCGGTCGCTGTATCTCGACCGCGATTCGGAGTTCATCTACGTCTACCAAAGAGCCAACTCGCGTGCGTCGCCTCACCCAGCTAACGGCGAGCAGCCCTCACTCCGCTCCAGAGGTTGCTTCGGCTACCCTCTGCGGGCTCCGTTGCAATGCGGAGGGGCATACCTCAACCAAACCATGCCTGCAATACGGCTGAGACAGGAAAGTGACGCTGGTCACCATCGCGATGATCTTCCAGTATGCCGATCAACTCTTCCGTGCACGAGGCCCAACAGCCTCTACCAGAGCGCGGACGCCGACGGCGAGATCAATAGTCACCCTCAACGACCTTGGCAATCTCTTGCTACCATGCGGCATAAGAACAGGCTGGCTTTACTGAGATGATGCTGGGGCCGGTTGGGCGACCAGTCGAATTGCTGTGTAGGGTCGGCTTGTTTCGAGAGAGAATTTTCCAGGTGGGACGGTCTCTTCCCTTAACACATTCATGTTCCAGGTATCCATGACTTCCAACTGGTATTGCTTGCCGCCAGGAAGGTCTACCTCGATGGTTCGTCCCGCGTCTTCGGTATAAGCCAAGTAGTGTTCCGCTTCTTTACTAAACACGTAGATGTTATTGTTCAGCTCGTCAATGATTTTACGGTCGATCTTGTCAGAGATGTCAGCTGGGACGGAGCGCGAACTCAGCTTTACGAGCCGTGGTTTCATTTCAGTAACAGGAGCCTCTTCCATGACCTTCTTGAAGTAAGCAATCCTTTCGGGGCTCTTTCCCGGCAATGTTCCGCCTTTTGCCCACCAGCGGACTTCGGTCTCGTCGTCAGAATCGTTTCTAAATGTATCGCCGTGTGTCCCGTAGCCGCCGCTCAAGCCGGCCTTCCAAAAATAGCTGGTCATGTCTTTGGCGTTCATATTTCCCCAACTGCTCGAGACATCACCCTCGTAACGCATCTCGTCGAACAGCAGTGGCTTGTTGTACTTTCCACGCCATTCGATAGCGTTAAAGAAGAAAAAGGTCTGGGCGCTGACGTGCGTTACCCACGGGCGTGAGTGATCGAAAAAGTGACTGTCGGCATAATACCAGTTGTGGATGCCACGAAGCCGTTGGTGCGGATCCTCCATCTGAAGCAGAGTGCCGATTCCATTCCAATCAACTTCGTTCTTGATTCGCGGCACGTCCCATTCATTTGCCAACGACCACCAAACGTTGCGATACGCGGATAGTCTTGCGATGAGATATCGCACGTACCTCTCGTTGTTTTCCTTCCCCATGTTTTGATAGCCCCATCGATCATAAGGATGGAAAAGAATAACGTCGGACTGGACACCGAGATCTCTAAGTTGGCGGACGCGATTGTCGAAGTTTGCGGTAGCCCATCACTTTCGGACAGCGGCGGGAGCCGGAATAATGGTTCCCGAAGGAGGTCCGGATGGACGATCAAACGAAGCGGAAGCGGCCGACGTACAGCGATGATTTCAAGCGTGACGCGGTGCGGCTGGTAGCTGGAGCGAGAGATCCTAAAAAAAGCCACGGCGTACTTCGCGAAGGAGTCGACGTGAAGCACGCCTGGATCACCGAGCACCGCGGCTCCTTCCCGGTCGCGCTGATGTGCGGGCTGCTGGGCGTGAGCCGCTCGGGCTATTACGACTCCATCGACCGGCCTGTCAGCGCTCGGGCGCAGCGGACCGCGAAGATCCATGCCGCAGTCGAGCAGGTCTTCGAGGAGAACCACGCGATCTACGGCCCGGCGAAGATCGCCGAGGCGCTCAAGGAGAGCGAGCAGCTGGAGACCGCTTGCCGCAACACGGTCGCCAGGGCGATGCAAGAAATGGGCCTGAAAAGCCGGGTCCGCAGGGCGTTCACGCCGACCACGACCCAGGCCGACCCGTCGAAGCGTCCGGCCCCCAACACGCTGGCCCGCGACTTCACGGCCGAGCGGCCCAACCAAAAGTGGGTGACGGACATCACCTACCTGCCGACCCTGGCGGGCTGGGTTTACCTGGCCGTGGTGGTCGACCTGTTCAGCCGCAAGGTGGTCGGTTGGGCGATGAGCGATTCATTGGCGACGCCGCTGGTGAGCGAGGCCCTCCGGAGGGCGATCGAGTCGCGGCAACCAGGTCGGGGTGAACTGTTACACCACAGCGACCGAGGCAGCCAGTACACGAGCGAAGACTACCAGAGGACCCTAAAGACGCTGGGCGTCGAATGCTCGATGAGCCGCCGCGGCGACTGCTACGACAACGCCGTCGCCGAGCGGTTCTTCTGGTCGCTGAAACACGAGTGGACCAAACACGAGAGCTTCGCCAACCTTGAAGAAACACGCCTGAGCGTGTTCAAGTACATCGACGTCTTCTACAATCGCCAGCGGCTCCACCAGTCGCTTGGCTACAAAACCCCCGAGCAATACGAAGCCGAAAACGCCCCGGCTGTAGCGGCGTAGAAACATGCCCCGCCGCTGTCCGAAAGTCGTGGGCTATCGCAGTTTCTAAAAAACTCAAAGTTCGGTTTTGCGAAGTTATTCTTGGACTCGAACGCATACTGCCACGGTTCAGTGTTGTTCCCATAAGAATAAGCCTTGGGGAACACGCACATACGCATCTTGTTGAACGGCGACTTGGCTAGTGTCTCGACGGTCTTCTCCTGGATGCTTTGTTTGACGCTCGTCCATTGATAGGCGGTTGTACCCACCGAATAGAAAGGCGACCCGTCGGCGTACTCGAGGTAATGCGTGTTGACGACGCGCACCGGGCCATGGTTACTCCCTGTCGGTTCCACACAAAGGAAGGAACCCTTTTGTCCGCTTAGCGCGTCGCGATTGCTCTTGGTAACAAAGTGCCATGCACCCTCTTGATGAGGTGAAAAGCGGACCTTGTAGACGCCATTGCCGTCGTAGAATCCAGGAACGGTGACGGTTGTCGAAGTGTTGGAGAATTTGGCAGTAAGTGATGTGTCGAGATAGGGATTTCCTCTTGGCGAGCCCTGGAAAGTGAGCTCGTAGGTGTCCCATTGCTCAACCGATGTTGTTTCCTTGGCACTGGCCTTGTCGGTGAAGCTGGGTGGGATAAAGACTGCGAGCAATGCGAGTGCGCGGAGTGACGATGGAAGTAACGTTGTCATGGTTCGCCTTTTAGTTTGCCTGCCGATAATGTATTCGAGGCATAATTGCCTGCGCGGGAGCGATCGCGTAAGAGACGGGGACGGACTCGCTTCACCAGAAAGTTTTCGTGGTCGCATTCATCGGATGAGTCGCGGATCGCTATCTACCGATTGGCAGTAACATGTGACATCTATCGGCAAGTGACGATGAGGCGACGGTATCGAGTCAATGCCGGATTTCCGTCGTCGGAAACCACGAGTAGCACGTGCGCTGTCTCGCCCGCCGCGTCCTTGGGAACCACCAATTGTGCCTTTATCTGATCTGCGTCCACCACGTCGATCTGCCCCTTGTAGCTGCCGGCTTCCGGATAGAACTGCCAGCGATACGTAAGCGAATCTCCGTCGATGTCCATAGTGCCGGTGGCGTCAAGCTGGACGTGTTCGCCCGGCTTTGTCGTGACTATAATCGCGCGTCTTGAGTTGTCGCCATTAAGTGCTGGGCTTGGCGGGTGATTAACCTCGTCGAACTTTCTCACGCACCAATCCATCCGAGCTTGATAGTCGTTTTGGAAGTGCGGCGCCCAACGGCTGATCGTATGGCCCATACGACTAGGGAGAATGTTTGATGGGACGTCAATCCATTGATTCTCTGCTCCCTCTGCTTTCTGGAGCCGACCGCCCCAACCACCCCAGTCGGGGTGCTCCATGTCGCTCAACCCGTTAGGGACCAGTCCGAGGAACGTTTCTGAATCGGCTCCTCCTAGCTTGCCGTGACGCAGCGGGCACAGGGCACCGAGTGCTCCGTGGTCAAAGCGAACGTGTTCGTTTAGCCATTCTGCACTATGCAGCTCCGGCGGCGCGGAATAGATTACCCCACCCGTGGAAACGATGTAATGCAGCTCGGGGAAGTTCTCCAGAATCCACACGCCGGTCGCGTCTTGGTGTCCCCACGCGTAGACTCGGAGCTTAGAGACGAACTCTTGCACTTCCTCAGGACTGCGGTCGTTGCGGACTCGCCATAACGCCTGAGCCAACTCGACTGAGCCTCCCCAGATCGGCATCCAAACAGGTCGAGGATCATCGCGATCGACAGCTTCGATGATTAGTTTCGTAGCGTCTGTGTCTTTGTCCGCACCAATCAGCTGCTCGAGTGGGTAGTGGCCGCTGTCTTTACCCGCTATCCCTGTGCGAATGTTAAACGGAGCGTCACGCCCCGTCTTCACGCCATTGCGAATCAGCGTAAGCAGATGGCTCGCTTCTGGCCAGCCACCGCTGTGCCTCAACAGGTTATCGCGTACTTCGCCATAGGCCTTGATCCATTTGACGAGTAGCGCCGGCTGTGGATCGCCGTCAATCGGACGGTGCTCTTCCCTGGGGAAGATACGAATGGACGTCGCGATCAACCCTTCGATGTCATACTGGTCCGCGTACATTAGAAACCGCGTGAGGGATTGCTCGTCGTCTCGGTCACCTCCGATGTCGGTTAGTAGAACTATGCGATGCTTTTCTGAGCTCGGCAGCGCTTTGATCTGAGCAACTGCCGAACTGGACACGGCACAGCAGCAGATGCCGACTACCAGCAGGAAAGGCTTTTGATTGTGTTTACTCATAATGCTGATGCTCTTTACTACTTCAGTCCATAAACCGCATCGCGGACACTCTTGTGCATCCCACTCTTGTCGACTAGCCGAATTTGCACGAATAGAATCGCCGTCACGTCGCCCCAACGTGGACAACCAGCGCACCCGTGCTCGCCGCTCTACCACAAGCATTCTCTTCGACCACTCTCACACTCTCGCTATTTGTGTTCTTTCGACGACGCAGGACAATGCCCATGGACTGCAACGTCGACGCAAGAGCCCACCTGCACGTGGGTCGGTAATCAAGAACGCGCTTTCACACCGTCTGACACTCGCCCAGGCGCCATCAGCCGCCCTTCGCACGGTTACAGGAGTCGTACGCCGTCGAAGTCGCAGAACGATTCTAACGTCGAGTCGATACGCCCGACGCCTCGCCATCGACGGTCGACTCTCGGATTCGACGAACGACAGCAACCCAGTCTTTGCTTGCAGAGTTTGGAGGCGCGCCGAGTGATTGCTTTCCAGCTCCTCGGATTGCTTTAACGGATCCAGATGGCCTTGTCGACTAACTCCACACGAACTGAGGCATGCCGAGTTGGGTGAAGCGGTTGAGTATCGCACAGCGTAGCCGGGCTTCGGTTTTCTGGTTGGGCGGTTTTCGGCTCCGGAGCTTGTCGCCGAAGGTTGTCTTGACGCGGTGCATGGTGGTCTCGACCAGGCTCCGCACGTGGTAGCCGACGTCGATCTTCCAAGCCTTGCGGCTTGTGCGTCGGATCTGGCGGAGCGCCTCGTCGCGTGGCAGACGGTAGTCGTTCGAGTTCGCGTGCCGCCAGATCTTGGCGTTCTTGCGGGGCGGGATGATCGGCTGAGCCGCCTCGCATTCCAAGGCGTCATACACTTTCCGCTGGTCGTAGGCGCCGTCGCCGTAGAACTTCTCGATCGGCGGCTCGACCTGATCGATCAAGGGCTCCACCAGATCGGCGTCGTGCTTGTCGTTGTCGGTCGACTCCTCGGCCACGATCTCGCCCGTCTCCGGGGCGATCGCGAGGTGCAGCTTCCGCCACGTGCGACGCTTGCTCACGCCGTGCTTGCGGGCCTTCCACTCGCCCTCGCCAAAGACCTTCAGGCCCGTGCTGTCGACCACCACGTCAATCGGACCGTGTTTCGGCGTGGCGTTCAAGGCGATCTCCATCTTGGCCGCCCGCTTCTGCAGCGACGTGTAATCGGGGATCTCCACCCTGGCGTCCATCAGCCGCACCAGCGAGCAAACGAAGCCCTCCGTCTGCCGGGTAGGTTAGGCTGAACACCTCACGCAGCGACAGCAGGCAACGCACCGCCTCGTCGCTGTAGGTGAAGGGACGACCGACCTTCTTCTCGGCGTTCTCGTGCTCCCACCCGAGGATCACGTCCTCTTCAAGCCACAGAGTCACGTCGCCACGCTGCACCAACGCCTCGTTGTACGCGCTCCAGTTCGTTAACTTGTACTGCTTCCCCGCCGTACGGCAGGAGGCTCCTGATTCCGCCATGATCCGCTCCGTCGCGTTGAAGAGACAATCCATTCAAGTCGACTCTACGCGGCGGGAAAAAGGATTGTTCGACAAGGCCCCTGCAAAGCACTAGTTGGCTGGTTGCACACACCAGTCTGCGCGTTCCTGAAACTCATTTTGATACTCTTTCCGCCACTTCGAAATAGATGACCTACCAGGGCCATCGACGAAATGCTTCGTGCCTTGCTTGCGTTTGTACTGCCCGCCCCAACTCGGCTGTGTGGGATCGTCCGGGTTATTGATTCCTCGAACGGCACTGACAAGGTGGAGGTACGCAGGGGTGTCTCCTTCGCAGACTCCGCTACAGCCCATGCCCTCATGTGGATAGATATCGCACAGCGGGCCATGACCTTTTCGAATGTGTTCGTTCACCCACGCCAGGTCAGAATTCGGATCGCGCCCGCCGAACATCCCTTGGTAGGTCTTGCGTGACTCGATGATAAACAAGTCCGGAAACTCCTTCATCAACCAGCTGTGCGTCGCATCCTGATGAGCGATCAAGAAGATGCGAAGCTTGCTGATAAACCTTTTCAGCTCGGCATCAGTACGCGTGTTCTGCACATCCCAGATTGCCTGAGCGACCTCGCGAGGTCCGCCCCACACGCTAATCCAGATAGGGCGTGGATCAGGCTTGTCGACGGCGGCAATGATTGCGTTCGAGGCTTCACTGTCTTTCCCCTTGCCAATGATGTCCGTGTGGGGCTGCTTGCCGGCGCCAAACTTCACCGGCACGCCGTGGTTGTTACCCTTACCCTCGAATGTGACCGAACGCAGATAGTCCGGCGATGGATACCTCGAATCATGCGATCTGAGGTTGTCGTAGACCTTTTCATACTGGTCGAGCACACCCAGAATGTTCTTCTTGTGCGCTTCCATGGCGAAGGTGCCCGCTGACGCCACGAGCCCTTCGACTTCCAGTTCGTTTGAGTAAAGAAGAAAGCGAACCATCGACTGCATGTCGTCTGGGTCGCTCTTCATCGTGTTGGGAACGTTGCCACCCTTCACGACTCCAATTGGCGGGAAGTCCGAAGTCACTATGACGCGTGGCTTCGATATACTATTTGCCGCGGGCTTTGTTGAACTGGTCTGAGTAGGCTTAGCTTGCTCGAATGGCGCACGTAAACGGGATTCAATAAAGTTCGCGATCCGGCTGTGCGGCGCCTTCTTGTGGAATCCGAACACGCATGCGGCATCCAAGCCCGTGTAAGATCGTTTGTCTTGATCGCGCCCAAAGCTGAAGATGACCATGTTATTGCCCTGTCGCCAGCCTTCATCGCCGGCCGATTCGGGGCCCGTGTTTATTACTCCGGCGTACCACACTTGCGGATCGTTCGGGTCGCTGTCCTCAAGGTAAAAGAACGGTGATGGAAACTTATTGCCGAATGCTGGCTCGAGAAACCCAAGACCACCCGATTTACATTCCCGATGCTTGCCATCCTTGAGCACATAGAAGTCCTTGTCGACGGACGCATCTTGCTCGCCACCGATCGGGCCCTCATACAGGAAAGCGTACTTCTTGTTGGCTTTCAGGACCTTGATACTGGCGTGCGTCGAAAAGAAGTGGTACTCCACTTCGTAGTCCGAATTCGCAGACCGCATGATAAGGTGGTCGCCTTCGAGCTTATCGTTTACGGCGATCTCGTTACCATTAGAGTCGACCCACCACGACTTGGCACCACTGCCACGCTGCGGGTGATTAAAGTTTCCTTCGCCAAAGTTCGGCCAACCGCGATATTCGTGCCTGCCGCCGCGTGAGGGAGACTTGTTGTAACCTCGATCGGCGTCATTCCCAATCCAATCGTTGCCGGCCTGGTCGAACGCGCTGCTGAAGCCCGTTTTTCCGCCAGTCTCGCCGTTCTCGAAGTACCAGGTCCCGCCCGCTGCCGCAATCTTCCAGCACATATTGTCGAAGTGTCTTACTTTGGTTACGACGACGTTCGACGGAAATGGTAAGTAGGGTGCTCCGGCCGCCGGTTCGTCGCTGTTGGCGGATCCTGACGGCGCTGCCTCGTCGAGATGCTCGCTAAATGTAGCATTGGATGCTCTCGCCTTAGCCAATGCTGCAACAAACGGGTCCGCGTCACCTGTAAATTGGAGCATTGTCGTTTCCGCGACGTCCCAGTCAGCCATACTAGCAGCTTCGTATCCGCTAATATAATGGCCCACTCCTTCGTAGAACGTGACGTTCGGATGGCGGTCCCAGCCCGTCTTCTTAGTCTTGCTGACGAAGATGTCTTCGCCCTCTGTCAGACCATGAGCCTCGATATCTTTCAGCGATAACGTAGTCTCCTTCCAGTCTGCCCAGCTAACGATGAGCTTTGGCTTCGAGAGCTTCGACTGAAACCATGCGCCACCGCCGTGAGCGACAACGTCGGCTCCAGCGTAAGTTTCCGGAATATACTCCTGCAGCCACTTCGCCAACGTGAATTGCGATGCGGTAGCAGACGAACCGGCCTTCGCGGCTGGCACTGTTACTGCAGCGACTTTGTTGGCCTTGGCCAAGCCGACCGACATCTCTTTCGAGAACGCGGTGGCGTCTCCGTCGAATTGAAGGATGGTCAGTCCCGAGACGTCCCAGCCGGACATCGCTGTTGAGTCATACGCGTTCACAAAATAGCCGGCGCCGTTATAGTAAGAAACGTTTGGGTGGTCCGCCCATTCAGGTATTTTTTCAGGCTGAGCCAGAAAGATCGCGCGGCCATCGCTGAGAGCATGGGCCTCAAGATACTTGAGCGTCAGCTTTTCCTCTTGCCAGTCCGCCCAGCTAACAACCAAGCTAGGTTCGCTAAGTTTCGCTTGATACCACGCACCACCACCATGCGTAATGAGCTCGGCGCTTGGATACTTGGCCGCGATATAGTCCTTTAACCAACTCGCGACTGACTGGCCAGCAGTTGAGGCTGGCAGAGCGTTGGGCGCGCCCGTCGACTCGCTTGGCGCTTCAAGCACGATTCGCCGGTAACTGCTTAAATTATGGGCGCCGTCGTCCGTGACTTGGCAGATCAAGTGAAGACTCTTGCCTGCCGCATCGCTGGGGACGCTCACCGTTGCTTTACTCGATTCGCTTCCAGCAATTGCAACTTTGCCTTGATAGCTACCTGCGTCGCCCTGAACGAACCATTTGAATGTGAGTTGGTCACCGTCCGGATCGGTCGTCCCGGAAGCGTCAAGCGTTAGTGATTCGCCGGGCGTGACACTCCTCGTAAGCACATGGATACCGCCGTCACCATTAAGGACAAGGTCCGGATTGCGGTTTCCCTTTCCATCTTTCGCCCAATCCATGCGGGCCGCGAAATTGTTGAAGGCAGCGGGATAGAATCGCCTAAAGCTGCTCCTGCTAGAGCTTGCTTCCCGCCAAAGGTTGTCCTCGTTCTCCTTGAAGGTGCCTCCCCAACTGACCTGCGTTGGGTCTTCCGGATCGTTCAAACCGTTTGGCATCAGGTAGAGGAATGCAGGTGTATCGCCTTCCACGCCGTACTTGAATTTTGGGTATTGGCTTCCCAGGTGACCATGGCCCTGAATATGCTCAGCGTAATGATCCCAATTGCTCTTGCCGATATTGTTGTGCTCGATCCAGGCCGCTTCGTCCCAGAGAAACATCAGGTTATCGCCGGCCTGCTCGTAGATCCAACCGTGTGAGCTGATTTCGAGGCCTTCTCCGCGATAGCTGCGATCCTGATCCGTGATAGCGTAGACGCGTAGCTTGTTCAGTAACTTCTCGTACTCCAGGGGAGTTCGATCCTTCTTTATTTGATAAATTGCCTGCGCGAGTGTATTCCCGCCGCCCCATATTCCGATCCACAAGGGACGATCGTCCGGTTCGTCAGCGAGCCTGGCGATCAACTCACTGCCCGGTGAGCCATTGTCGTCGCCGATAAATTTCTTGCCGCGATTCATGCTGCCAAACATGATGCGTTCTCGAAGGTATTCCGCACTTGGCCAGTACCCGATCTCTTGCTTGTCGTTATCGTGAGCGTGGCCGGTTTGGCCAGATCGTTTCATTAGGTTGGGCAGGTCGTTCTCGTAAGCATCGACGACCCCACGCGCGATGCCAATAAACCCTCTTTCAGGATTTTTGTTGAGCGTACTGATGCTATAACCGGTCGAAACAACGATGCCTTCGATTTCGAAGAGATCAGCATGAGCCATCAGGCGAATCAATGATTCGTGGTCATCCGTTTCCCAGGTGGACACGTCCGTAAGGACGAGCATTCGAGGCTTCAGCGTTTGGGCAAACAGGTGGTTGGATGTCGCAAACGCAATCAGGACAACAACAAGCCACCTGGTGTGGAGTTGCAACTGGAGTGAATTGCTCTTCATTCTTGGTCTCGTAGGTGGAAATGGTCTTTGGGTGGATTCAATTACACCCCACTTGCCCGATTGACACTTACTGCCCGGTTTCGACTACAACTCGTTGGTACCTGGTTAGCGGCGGGGACCCTGCGTCCGTCACCTCGCAAACAGCGTGTATGGTGCTTCCCTTCGCATCTTCTGGCACTACAAACGACGCATCGCGTTCTTTCGCGGCGAGAATCTCAACCACCCCGCCGTACGTGTCAGCTTCTTCGTACTGCCACCAGTGATACGCCAGCTTATCGCCGTCAGGATCACTAGTTCCTTGTGCGCTCAACTGAACCTTGGAGCCTGGGCTAGCCTTCAGATCGACGCTGTGCTTGAGTTTCACCACGGGAGGATGATTTGCTTCTGCGTATGGCTTAACACACCAATCGGCTCGGCCGGCCCAGTCGTTCTGCTGAGCTACCGACCATCGCCAAGCGGGCTTGAAGAACTTCAGCATGCGCGGGTCATTGTGCGAAGTGATCCCGCTGTTGATGCTCAGCCTGCCCCAGCACGTTTCGCGGAAGTATCGCCCCTTCGGATGCTCGTAGCCATCGTACGGCGCCGGATCCATCCAAGTGTTGTCACGAACCCGAACAAATCGACCTCCCCAGCCGCCCCAGTCGGGCGACTCCATGCCGCGTAGCCCTGTCATAACATTGTGCAAGAACGCAGGCGAGTCGCCTTCGGAGCGAAAGTCACCCTTGTCGAACCCGTCGTCGTCCGTTGCGTGCGACTTGTACAATGCACAGAGAGGCCCATGGCTGTTCAGGATGTTTTCCTTCATCCAGGGAGCGGCGAAGTACTTGTGGTGCTCCTTGGGTTGGATCTTCTTCCATCGATATGCAATCGCTTCGAACTGATCGGAAATAATTGCCGTGATGTTATGCTTGCCCCAGTGAGGCAGAATGTAATCCTGGAATGTCGAGTCCTGCTCGAAGATGCAGTAGAGCCTGATCTTGGCGGCGACTTCGGCCATCCGCTCCGGGTGCTCGTCTTCGATAGTCTTGAGAGACCGCGCAATCGTGTTGGTGCCGCCCCACGCCTGCAACCAGACAGGCCTATCATCAGAATCATCTAGCAAGATCTTGACGATCAGCTTTGACCCCTCCGTGACTTCCTCCATCTCGCCTTCGGCTTTGACGTTCCCCATCTTAGTGCGTTCCAGCAGGTAGGCTGGCGTGGGATACGCCGGGTCATGCTTCACAAGATTCGAATAGACCTCCGCGTACCCTTCTAAGTACGGATCCAGCCAGTTATCTCCTGCCCACTCGTGGCCTTGCCAATGGTACTGCGAACTCGACGTCACGATGGCTTCTATGTCCCACTCGTTGGCGTACAACAAGAAGCGGACCATGGAGCACTCATCATCGATCTCGCCATCTGTCGTAACGACAATGCGCGGCCGGCCGTTAGCTCTTCCTTTGCCGCTTGACCTTTGCGTGGCCGACACGGCGATTGCCGGCTGCACTCCTGTCACATCACTGTGGCTGACAGACGGACCCTGGCTCGCAGCCGTTGACCAGTACGCTCCGGTGTTCGCACCCTGCCTGACGTTGCGGTAAGCTTGTTGGGCTAGCTGATAGTTGCTGGAGTCACCATTCCTGACCAGTCCTGCGTCGCCACGATAGGTGGACGCGCCGGGCTCTGATGCGAGCGTTTGGGAAGCTCCCATGAGTATCAACACCATGGGTATCGTAAGTAGGAATCCGCTCATGCCTAGGCCTCCATTATTGCAGACTCTGGCTGTAAGCCGTGACGAAGGGCACGACAATCTGCGGTTGGCTGCGGTCATAAGATTTAGTGCCGGCTTCGGCACTTGTGCGTTAGGCTGACTGCGGGAAAGACAGAAGGCAGGCCAATGTTGGTGCTATGTCTAAGCTACCAGTCAGTTGACCGATGTTCTCCCGGCATTGCGAGCCCAACTCACGGTATGCTAACCTCGGCTTAGCTTTGCCGAGAAAGTCTTGCCTCGATGCGCAGGAGCCGCCTAAACAGACTTTTCTACTCTCGCGTCGGTGCGGCGGCCGCCGCCGAGTGTGCGGGTCGGCTACAGGGAACTGCGTCGATGACGCTCAGCGGATCGCGTCGGTCACTATAGCTTGGTCTCATTAGCACCGCACCGTGTTGCATACAGGTGTGTCAGCTCTAAAGCCCATTTCGTCGAAGAAGGAGATAAGTAACGCCTCACCCACGTGAACTCGACTTGCGCCCTTTGGCGCCATCGGCTATGCCATAGGGATGGCAGTTTCACAAAGCGAACCGAGCGAGTTGTCGACGGTCGTTGAGTCGATCCGTCGGGGTGAGTTCTCTGAGGCGGACGCGGAGCGGCTGCTCGACCGAAGCCGAGACGAGGTGAAGTTCGTGCTGCTGGCGTTGGCGGCCCGGGCGGCCTCGCCGCACGCGCCGTCGTCGTCGACGCCGGTGTACGAGAAGCTGCGGGCGATGAGGCTCGCCAAGGCGGCCCGCTGCGTCGAGGAGGGCGTCGGCGAGACGCTCAGCTACATGGCGTACCCCCGCGAGCACTGGACGCGTCTGCGGACCAACAACGGCCTGGAGCGGCTGATGCGGGAGATCCGCCGCCGGACCCGCGTCGTCGGGGCGTTCCCCGACGGCAACAGCGCCCTGATGCTGGTGGCCGCCCGGCTGCGGCACGTGGCCGGCGGCAAGTGGGGCGCCCGCAAGTACCTCGACATGAGCCGCCTGGTGGAGCACGACCGAGAATCATCTCAAAATCGCGCGCAAAATAGCGGAGACCCAACCCGTACCTCGAGTGAGTGAACCAACGGAGGCGTCCGCGCAACACCTGTGGGGGTGTTGCGGGACGCTCCCCCACTACCAAGCCAGGGGAACGCCAAAAACTATGTGCGCATCTTGACGGACACTACCAGGCTCTCCGAGGGCGGCCTGTGCGAGATGTGGAAGCGGCTCGCGTCACTACTGCTCGGGTGGTACGAGCAACTCCAGCAGGAAGCCCTGCTGTCGGCCGTGCTGCACGCGGACGAGACCGGCTGGCGGGTCAACGGCCAGACGCACTGGCTGTGGTGCTTCACGAACAACCAGTTGACCTTCTACCAGATCGACAAGTCCCGCGGCTCGCCGGCGCTGCAGAAGTTCTTTACCGAGGAGTTCACCGGCACGCTGATCACCGACTTCTTCTCGGCCTACCACGCGGTCGACGCGGGCGACAAGCAGAAGTGCTGGGCGCACCTGCTGCGCGAGCTCGACGCGCCGAAGGCGCCGACCAAGGACGACTGGCAGCGCTTCGGCCGCCGCGTGCGGCGGCTGTTCAAGGACGCCTGCACGCTGCGTGTCGAGCGGGACGCGCTCGACGAGCCCGCGTACGAGGACCGCATCTTCCGGCTGGAGGGCCGCGCGCTGCGTCTGGCCCAGGAAGACTGGGAGTCGCCCGACGCCCGGCGGCTCGCCAAGCGGATCGGCAAGCACGCCGGCGAGCTGTTCACCTTCCTCTGGCACGACGACGTCGACCCCACCAACAACCACGCCGAACGCGAGGTCCGGCCCGCCGTGCAGATACGCAAGAACTCCTACCAGAACGCCAGCCCCTCCGGTGCCCACACCCAGGCCGTCCTCATGACCGTCCTGCGGACCCTCAAGCGACGCGGAAGCAACCCGCTCCACGCCCTCACCGAAGCCGTCAAGAACTACGCCGCGATCGGACGATTGCCAGAAATCCCAGCCGCCGTCGCTTCAGGTGGGTGAGGGGTTACGGAGATAATGGCGCCACGTTGGTTCGTGTCTTGACCCGCGATAGTGGCCTGGTAGCGACTTGGGGAGCAAGCTCTTCACCTCGATGGGCCCATCAAGCACGTTCTGCAACATTCGCCTCAGTCACTTGTATCACGCAACCGATCAATTGCGACCGCGAGCAGGATTACTCCGCCTTTGACAACTTGCTGCCAGAAGGGGGACACGCCCAACAGGACCAGCCCGCTATTAAGTACGCCAATGATTAGACAGCCAATCACGGTGCCGATGATGGTGCCTCGCCCGCCGGAGAGAGACGTGCCGCCGATGACAACCGCGGCGATACTGTCCAGCTCGTATCCTTCGCCGGCCTTGGGTTGGGCCGAGTCCAAACGCGACGTCACGATCAGGCCTGCAATCGCGGAGAGGATTCCCGCTAGCGTGTAGACAATAACTTTAATACGATTGACGTTTAGGCCCGAGAGTTGTGCGGTTTTTTCATTCCCGCCGACAGCGTAGATATAGCGACCCAGGCGAGTTTTCTTCGTGATAATCGCGAACGCCGCTACAAGAATCCCGACGATCCACACGGGGGTCGGCACTCCCATCACGTACCCTGTGCCGATGCGTGACAGGCCATTGCCCAGGCTTGTAATGGGGAAGCCTTTGGTCCACAGCATGGTCAGCCCACGGGCAATACTAAGCATGCCCAGCGTTGCTACGAAGGGCGGGATCTTGAGCCGCGTGATCATCTGGCCATTGAAGCAGCCGAGCGCCAACCCAACGACCATCCCGGCCACGACGGCGCCGAAGGTTGTGAACTGAAGTTCGACGCCCAACGCCTGGAAAGGAACTGGGTACTTGATCAGCCCCGCGGTGATCGCGCCGGACAAGCCAAGGATTGACCCCACTGAGAGATCGATGCCGCCGGACAGTATCACTAACGTCATACCGATCGATAGGCAGACGTTCACCGAAATCTGCCGCATGATGTTCCATCCGTTTGCGGCGGTTAGGAACCGGTCGGACAAGAGGCTCATAGCCACAATCATTAAGACCAAGACGAGCAGCGATTGAAAGCGGCTGGCAATGGACCATAATTTCGATTCTTCGCGCATATTCATGGTCGGCAGTGCAGGTACTTGCCGTTTCCAGCATGTTACAACAATTTTAAAGGTTTACGAATCTAAAGGCCGTCGGCCGACTAGGGCCCATCACAGCAACGCAGCGGTTTGGGCCTCGCAAGGCACCGCCGCGCGCAGCAGATCCACTTCATTCGCTTCGTCACGGTCGAACTGACCTGTCTTTCGCCCTTCGCACAGCACCATGATGCGATCTGCAATGCCGAGCAATTCTGGCAACTCCGAGGAAACGACTAAGACCGCCATCCCCCCACGTTTGGCTTGATCTATCAGGGCGTAAATCTCACGCTTGGCGTTGACGTCGATGCCGCGGGTCGGCTCGTCGAGCATAAGCACTTGGGGGCGAGTCGACAGCACCTTCGATAGAACGACCTTCTGTTGATTGCCGCCGCTCAGGGAACCGACACGCTGCGCGATGGTTGGAGTGCGAATCGAAAACCGACTGACAAACCCTTGAGCGAGGTTGCTCTCGCGGCCTTTGCGGAGTAGCAGAGTCGTTTCCATTGTCGGCAAGACCGACAGGCTGATGTTATGCTCGACACTCATCCCTAGCACCAGACCTTGATGCTTGCGATCTTCGGGCACGAGTCCAAGCCCGTTGCGGATTGCGTGTGCCGGCGACTTGATCGCGCAACGGACGCCATCGATCGTAAGCGTTCCAGATGTGCGGGCGGGATGCAGCCCGAACAGCGCCTCCAGCATTTCGGTTCGGCCCGCGCCCATCAAGCCGAAGACGCCAAAGACCTCGCCGATGCGGACCGAGAACGACACGTCGTCCACAACGCGCCGTCGGGCCTTGCCGTCGAGCAATGTAAGTGATTCCACCTTCAGATATACGCCGGCGTCGGCGGCAATGGGCGAGTGGACGTACTGCGCGTCCAACTGGCGGCCCACCATCAGCCGCACGATGGTGTCGCGGTCCGCGGTCGCGGCGTCTAGCGTGTCGACGTACTTGCCGTCTCGCAGGACGGTGATCCGCTCGCAGATGTCGAGCAGTTCGTTGAGCTTGTGGGATACGTAAACGATCGAAACGCCTGACTGGCGGAGCGACCGAATCATCTTGAACAGGGTCTCGGCCTCGTGATCGCTGAGCGCTGAAGTTGGCTCGTCCATGAAGATCACGCGAGCGTCGGAGATGATCGCTTTGGCGATCTCCACGACCTGCTGCTGGCCAACGCGAAGACGTCCCACCTCAATACAGGGATCGATCGTCTCGTCTAGAGCGGCCAGCAACTCTTTGCATTGGCGGATTTGATCCGCCGACCGCACGAAGCCGCTGTGCGAGACGAGCTCTCGCCCGAGAAAGATGTTCTCGGCAACGGTCATATGGGGTACTAGATTCAACTCTTGATAGACCAGGGCGATGCCGTGGTCTAGTGCCTTCCGAGGGTTTGCGAAGGAAATCGGCTTCCCGTTGATCCGGATGACCCCGCCGTCCGGACTCTGAGCTCCCGCGAGGATCTGCATCAGCGTGGACTTGCCGGCACCGTTCTCGCCGATCAGGCCATGGACCTCGCCTCTTCGTACCGCGAAGTCGACTTGGTCCAGCGCGAGTACGCCGGGATACTTCTTGGTGATGGCCTCCCCTGCCAGCACGATAGGGGATTCTGCGTGTTCGTGCGTCATAGTGGCGCCAGCCCATCCACAGCGTCCGGCGCATTGACGCTGGTCCCCCCGCTATCGCGAATTCTCAGACGAATTGGAATGAGGCACAACGGGTCCAGATCCGATTTGCGACTGATCTTGGCACAGCCTACGAAGTCGAGCGTGACGCCCGGCTGCAGGGCTTCGCGATTTGGTGCGATAACCTCTTCTTCAACGCGCCGATTCAATGCCGCCGCAATCGCGTTGAAGTCCTGGGAGTTGGTGAAGTCACTCGCCTTCGCACCCACGGCGTCGCGAACCGTGCTACCGACGAGAGTCCCCAATTCGAGACACGCTCGCCGCGGGCTGTCTCTGACGCGAACCAACACCCGGTCGCCTTCGACGGACTCAACGGTACCCTGACCGCGTACGCAAAAATACCAGGGGCCGCCGATCCCTACCTGTCGGCCAAACTCCTTTTGTGCCGCCGCCGCGTTGGATTGGTAGCCTTCCCACAGCCCGATGATCTCGGCGCCCGCGCCCCCGCTGCGGAGGGGACTGTTCCAAATCGCGTCCACGTAGTCCGCGGCGTCGAGCGGCCCTGACTCGCCTGACGAGACCTTGGCGGCTTTGTCGATCTTGGCCATTACGCCGATGTGTTGTACGTGAAACAGCGGAAAGTACCAGCATCCGACGCAGCCCACCACCAGCGCAACAATGAATCCTATTAGTCGCCTGCGTGACACCACTAGTTTTTCTTCCCGTAGCCAGTGAAATCGGAAATATTCTCTTGAGTTACCAAGTCGACGTTTACTGGGATTTTTTGTTCAAAGTCACGCTTCCCGTTGGCTAAATACTCGATTGCGAATTCCGCCGCCGTCCGAGCAATGAGCTTGGGATATTGCATAACCGTGGCCGTGATCTTGCCGTCGCGGATCGACTTGACCACGTCCTCTGAACCGTCGTAGCCGAAGACTTTCACCTCTTCGGCCTTGCCGGCGGACAGCAGCGCCTGGTAGGCGCCCATGGCCATCGCATCGTTGCCACAGAAGACCGCGTCGATTTCATCTTCCGACTGGAGGATAGTCTCCATGACCTCTAGGGCCTTGGTGCGATCGAACTCGGCGGTCTGCTGAGCGACCATTACCAATCCGTCGTAGCGGTCTACAACGCTGTGGAATCCCTTGGATCGATTCCAGGTGTTATTGTCGCCCACCTGCCCTAACAGTTCGACGTATTTGCCGGTATCGCCAACCTGCTCGACAAAATACCTGCCGAGCTCGGTGCAGCCACTGTAATTATCCGAGATCAACTGGGCGGTGGCCGCGTCGGTGGCGTCGATCTCGCGGTCGATGCAAAATACGGGAATGCCAGCCTCCGTGGCCCGTCGAACGGCGGCGATCGATCCCTTGGCGTCCGTGGGATTCAACAGAATCGCGGCATAATCAGCGGCGATGACGTTGTCGATGTGGTCGGCTTCCTTGGCCGTATCGTTCTGCGAGTCCAAGACGGTGGTCTCGTAGCCCAACTCCTTCGCGCGCTCGCTGGCCGTGTTGCCGAGGACAACGAACCACGGATTGTTCTGGGTTGAGACAATGACCGCGATCTTCTTAGCCCTAGTGCCAGCGGTCGAGGACGGTTGCGCGGCCGGCTCCGCGGGTTTTTCCTTGGGCGTACCGCAGCCCAGGACTGCGACGACGATCAACGCGATGAACGCCCCGTAACTCTGCCTATTCGTTTGCATCTTATTTTGTCCAGTTCGAATCACAGTGCTCGGCGCACCGCGTCCTTCCAGCCCTTGTAGAGCGCGTCGGACGTGGCAGGTTCCATCTGTGGCTGAAAGGTGGTGGATGGTTTAACGCACGCGCTCACGGCGTCAATGTCGGCTAGCACGCCGCCTCCCAGTGCGCCGCATAACGCAGCTCCCAGGGGAGAGGACTCGTTGACCTCGCAGGTCTGCAATGGCACCTGCAGTATGTCCGCAGTGAACTGCATCAGGAATTCGTTGCTTACACCTCCGCCATCGGCCCGGATCAGCTTCGGCGCGACGCCAGCTTCCTGGCGCATCATGTCCAGTGCGTCACGAATCTGATAGGCAATCGCTTCTAATGCGGCCCGCACGACGTGAGCTTTGGTGGTATGGGCCGACATGCCCACCAGAGCGGCGCGGGCGTCCGGCTTCCAGTATGGTGCGCTCAACCCGGCAAACGCCGGCACTAGGTAGACGCCGCCGTTGTCGGGGACGGATTTAGCCAGCTCAGCCGACTCGCCCACCGTCTCGATAAGCCGCAGTTGGTTCTTAAGCCACTCCAGCGTCGCGGCCGAGTAGTTCACAATTCCTTCGAGGCAGTAGGTCGGCTGCCCCTTATGCGACCATGCCAGAGTAATCACTGTTCCCTGGGTCTCGGCTCGGCATTCGCTGCCAGTGTTCAACAGCAGGCTCGAGCCTGTGCCGAACGTCACTTTGGCGTCGCCGACCTGGTGGCACCCTAGTGCGAAAAGCGACGCCTGGGAGTCTCCCATGACCCCGCGGATGGGGATTCTACTGGGCCAAGCACCGGCTGCGTCTGTCTGCCCAAATTCCGCTGAGGAATCGAGTACCTTTGGCAAAGCCCGCATCGGCACGCAGAACAGCTCGCACAGGTTGGGATCCCATTGCATTTTGTGGATGTCGAACAGCAGCGTGCGAGACGCGTTTGTCACGTCGGTTGCGAAGACGTCTCCCTGGGTCAACCGATGAATAAGGTAGGTGTCGACGGTGCCAACCACTGCCGAACCGTCCTGCAATTGTTCGGCGATGCGGGGTAGATTCTCGATAGCCCAATTCCACTTCGAGGCAGAGAAATAAGGGTCGAGCTTTAGGCCAGTCGTGCGTTTGACGTAGTCGCCGTGTCCGGCGCTGGCCAAGCGTTCGCAAATCTCGGCACCGCGGCGGCATTGCCAGACGATTGCATTGAGAAGTGGTTGACCGGTAAGTCGATCGAAAACGACAGCGGTTTCTCGCTGATCGGAAATACTGAGAAACTGCACTTCGCCAACGAGATGGGGTTGTTCTTTAGCCAACTCGGCAATGACACGCAGTGTGTTTACCCAGATCTCGTTGGCGTTGTGTTCGACCCAGCCTGGCTGGGGGTAAATCTGTTCGTGTGCACGCGAAGCCTTGGCGAGCAGCTCGCCTCGCTGGCTGAAGATAATCGCCTTCGTGGCGGACGTGCTTTGGTCGATACTGAGCAACATTGGGGAGTCGTATCTCGAGGGAAGCTCTAGTGAACCCGCTCCAAAAGTTGCGTAGCCGTTTGCACAAGCCCTTCCATCGAGATGCCGTAGTGTCGAAAAATGTCCGACTGACTGCCGGTTACCGTGTACTCGTCAGGAATGCCAACCGCACGGAAAGGAGTATGTCGCCCAGACTCCAGCAGCATCCTAGCACACGCTTCACCCAGGCCCCCGTTGACCATGTGCTCTTCAACCGTCACGATCGCCTGGCAGCGGTCTGCTGCTTCGAACAACGCGTCTTTGTCAAGCGGTTTGACGGTGTGCATGCTGATGACTCGGCAGTTCAGCCCCTGATCCACCAACTTATCGGCGGCCAACAGGCAATGCACGACGGTCTCGCCAGTAGCGATGAACGCCACATCGCCGCCATCGCGAATGACCGACGCTTCGCCAATCTGAAACCCTGGTTGAACGCGGGGCAGCGTCACCATGGGCGCCTTGCCAAATCGAATGTAGATCGGCGATGTCCGCTCCGCCGCCTGACGAATGACTTGCTGCGTCTCAAAGTTGTCGGCAGGCACAACGATGTCGATGTTGTTGATGGCTCGCAATGCGGACAGGTCATGCAGCGAATGGTGCGTCGTGCCGAGGGCGCCATAGCTGACCCCGGCGCTGATGCCGATCAGTTTTACCGGGTTGTCCGAATAGCAAACGTCGTTCTTGATCTGTTCAAGGGCCCGCGCCGTTAGAAAGCAGCTTGGCGAAACCGCGTACACAACTTTGCCGCAAGACGCCAACCCGGCCGACACGCCGACTAAATTCTGCTCTGCGATGCCGACTTCGACAATCTGATTCGGAAGTTCGACGCCGAGGCCTGAGATCTTGCCAGAACCACGCGAATCGCTAGTCACTGCTAGAATGTTTGAGTTCGCGCGAGCCAACTCTAGCAGCGTTTCGGCAAACGCAACAAGGTTGGGTTGGCCTATGCTGTATCCGTGCTGTTCGATCAAATCTGTCGCGGCAGGGCTGAATAGTTCAGGAGCGGATGCGCTCATACCACGACCTCCAGCGAAGTAATTGCTGAATCGATTTCGGCAAGGGCCTTTGCATATTCATCGTCGTTGGGTACGCCATGGTGCCACTTGACCGCGTCTTCCATAAAACTCACGCCTTTGCCTTTCAGGGTTTTCGCAATCACAGCGGTTGGCTTTCCGAGCACGGGAGCTTCTGCCAAGGTCTCCCGCATCTCCCCAAAGGCGTGGCCGTCCATGACTTTGACATTCCACCCGAAGGCCGTAAACTTCTCGTCGATCGGTGAATTGTCGCAAACCTCCGACGTACGGCCAGTAATCTGCAATGTGTTATAGTCGACTATCGCCGTGAGGCTGTCGAGACGATAGTGCGCGGCCAGCATTGCCGCTTCCCAATTGGATCCTTCCGCGAGTTCGCCGTCTCCCAGCAGGGTAAAGACGCGGTAGTTGGCCCCGTCGAGCTGTGCGGCTTTCGCCATGCCGACGGCGATTGGCAGTCCGTGCCCCAATGCGCCGGTGTTTTGCTCGATTCCAGGGATCTTACGGGTTGGGTGTCCCACAAAGTGAGACTGATAGCGACAGAGCGTCTCGAGTTCATTGTTATCATAGAACCCCTGTTCGGCTAGCACGACGAACAACGCTTCTACCGAGTGACCTTTGCTCTGCAAGTAGCGGTCTCGGTTCGGATCGTTAATGTTAGCGGGGGAGACATTCAACACGCAGTTGTACAGTACGTTGAGAATGTCGACGCAGGAAAGGCTTCCGGCCGTGTGCCCCGCCCCGGCAGTCTTAATAATCTCAAGGATTCGCCGGCGATATTGCCACGATTTCAATTCTAAGGATAGTTCGCTAAGCATCGATCATTCTTCCGTGATGGTAGACTTCCCAGCCCATGTAGTTGGAGAACGCTTCTTCGAGCGCATCCGCCGAGTGAGATTGATTCATTACCACGTGATGTTCATAACCCTGGGAACAGACATGCCGAAGAAGCTCCTTCAGATTCGGCACTCGCGCAACGGCGCGATTGCCGAACGTCGTCAATTCATCGGCGGTCAATGCGCCGTTCCCGACGTAGGCACGAATCTTGCCCGCGGCGTCATCGGTCGTTAGCCGTCCGTAGGTCAGCGGCCCCGCTGGGGTGCGCCCGGCGAGGGCGCCGTAGGTGTTCTCGACGCCGACAATCGTGCCCAGGATAGGGGCCGTCGAGATCTCAATGTCGTGCAAAAAGGATTTGGCCCAGTTGCCACAGTGAAACAGCACGCACTTGTCAGGGTCGTCGGCATAATTGTTGTTCCAGTCCACCAGGGCGCTGGGCGAGTCACCTGCCAACTGCATGGCGTACATGGTCAGAACGCCTGTGACGTCAACTTCGCAGGCGCTGGGCATGAATTTCTGGCTCATCATGCTCATGACAGTGCATATGTTGCAGCCAAAATTCTGCTGCATCGAGGTCCAGCATTGGATTGCCGTGGCGTCTAGAGCGTTGTCGTCCATCCAGCGGCCGAGGACTAACGCCAGCTTGGCCATTTGGATCAATGGCTCTGGCGGTACGTTTCGAGCCGACGCGTAGGAGGTGATTTCACCAACCTTCCGTTGCACCTCGGCGTCGTCGGACTTCATCTTCTCCACCTGGGCGAGGAACTCCGACAGGTCGACGGTCGTTACGCTGACGCCATGTCGCTCCAGCAGTTTTTCGCTGTAGCGAACCGTGTTGAACGCCCCTGGGCGAGCCCCCACAGCACCAAGCCTCGCTCCACGTAAGCCATTGACAACCCGGCAAACTGCCAAGAACTTCGATAGGTCTTTGCGGAATGAATCGCTCGAGGGCCGCACCGTGTGCTGGTTGGTGAGAGAGTATCTGATGCCCGCTTGATACAGATTGTTGCAAACGGAAATCTTGCCGCAGAACGCGTCACGCCGCAAGTCCGGGCTGAGCTTGTCGAGCTCGTCAGGATACGCCTGAACCAAGACGGGCACGTTCAAGTTCGCCAATTTCAGCGTGTCGGCAACGCCCTTCTCGTCGCCGAAGTTCGGCAACACGATCAACACGCCGTCGATGGCCTCACGATACTTCCTGAAAAGGTCTGCGCACTTACGGGCGTCGGAATGAGTCTCAACTCCGCCAAGTTTAGAGTCGGACTCCTGTAACGCGACCATATTGATACTGAATCGCTGGAAGAGCTCCGTGCACTCTTGCCGCGCTGCAGTTATCAAATGATCGGGGAAAAAATCCCGATTCCCGTAAATGACGCCGAGCGTTGTTGCCATCTTTATCTTACCTTAGGTGATCTTTGAGTGCTCCGGTGCAAAGCCGCATGATCCGCATTGGGCAAATTGAGAGCCACAAGCACCAAGATCAGTTCGGCAGGGATCGCTGTCCCGCAGTAGGTCCAATGAAAATCTGCTTGCCTAGGCAATGTGAGCATCTCGAAGCACCGACGCCAATGCGCCAAGCGTTCGTACGATTAGTGTCGCTAAACGCTCGTACTGCTCTAGGGCTGTTCTTGGACCGCGTCGTCGCACAGAATCCCAGTGTTTGTGTGAGTTGCAAGTAATACCTCAAACCTTTATAGATGTGCGATAGCCCATCGCAATAGTTCGTACACAGTCTCGAAGTATGGGCATTGCGAAATGCGGTGTGCTGCACTAGACAAGGAGTGTCGTCGGCAGCTGGACTGCCGCCCAACTTGCGACATCATAGCTATCGCCGCTGTTTAAGCTCTCGTTGCCCTCGTGGTCATTTCTACCGTTATGGGGACTGATGCAATATGTTTCTTCCCAGCAAGGTACGTGTGGCTGCCCTCGCCTTCGATCTGCTCCATATCTAGCCAGCTGCGCATATGCAACTATACGTGTTCGACCAACTGAAGCCGTCTTCCTGCGAATGCGGGTCCGCTCTGTACAACGCGAACTTGTCTCCGCCGTGCCCTACGTAGTCGGTGCGACTTGCCATCGCGACTTGACCAGAGCCCTCATGTCAGCTCCTTGATAGCTTCGACTGGCTCCTGCACGGTTCCTCGATGAACAGTCAAAGAGAGTGATGTAGCTGCTACTCAAATAACGCTCGCCGTGATCGTGTCTGCGTAGGAAATCCCGGCATCGAGAGTGTGCAATGCCGACTGTTCAGTAGATGAAGGAGGTTAGCGTGTGAACCCCCAGGGTACCGACCGAGGAGGCCGACTAAGGTATATCCCCAGCCAACGCCGAGGGATCGGCCTTGGGACTCGTGATGCAAGAATGTTGCCAAGCCCAAGTACCGCAGAGTGATCGTACAATTCGTGCAACGAAACGATTTCCGCGCCGACTGGATCGGCGGCACTAGCAACGGCAACAAGACTTCAGTGATGGCGATCGCCACGCGCAAGTCAGCCAATGTGAACCCTGTCATTCATTGCTCATAGGATTGTCCGAATGAAGTTCCCAAGAGAAAGTTTACGCATACGCCTGGCGCATTCTGACCTACAGCTTGGTCAGTCTCGCGCAATTACGGACCGAGGCACCAATCAACTCGTACTGCAAACTCCCTTTGATACTGCTCTCGCCACTTCGCAATGCTGGAACCGCCCGGACCATCCACATAATGACTCGTATTGGGCTTGCGCCGATATTGCCCGCCCCAACTTGGCTGGGTGGGGTCTTCCGGGTCGTTGATCCCCCGATTGGCGCTGACCAGATACATGAACGTCGGCGAATCGCCTTCGCACACGCCGGTGCACCCCATGCCCTCGTGCGGATAGATCTCGGCAAGCGGCCCGTGGTCGTTACGGACGTGCTTGTTGACCCAGGCTAGGTCCGACAGGGCATCGCGACCGCCGAACATTCCCTGGTAGGTCTTTCGCGAGTCGATAATGAACAGGTCGGGAAATTCCTCCATTAGCCACCCGTGCGAGGCATCCTGATAGGCGATCAAGAAGACGCGAAGCTTGCTGATGAACGCCTTGAGCTCCGCTTCGCTTCGTGTGTTTTTCACATCCCAGATTGCCTGAGCGACCTCGCGCGGACCGCCCCAGACGCCAATCCAGATCGGTCGGGGATCCGGCTTGTCCGCCGCGGCGATGATGGCCCGCGATGCCTCGCTGTCGAGACCTTCGCCGACGATATCCGTGTAGGGCTGCTTGCCGCGGCCCCACTTAATCTTCAGTCCGTGATTGTTGCCCTTGCCCTCGAACGTGACCGCACGCAGGGCGTCCGGCGTCGGATAGTTGGCGTCGTGTTTCTTCAGGTTGTCATAGACCATTTCGTATCGATCGATCACGTCCAGAATATTCTTCTTGTGAGCTTCCATGGCGAAAGTTCCCGCGGAAGCGATGAGTCCTTCGACATCGAACTCGTTGCTATAGAGGAGAAACCGGACCATCGACTGCATATCGTCCGGATCGCTCTTCTGATTGTTGGGCACATTGCCCGACTTCACGACGCCAATGGGTGGGAAATCAGACGTCATAATCACCCGCAACCGCTCGGGTGCGGCGGTCGCGGTAGATACCAGGAGAGTCGCATCCGCCCGATAAACGGATGATTGCCTTGACGCGCTGAACGCCTTGGCGACTTCGGATGCAAACTGCTTCGGGTCGCCGTCAAATTGCACGACCGTGCTGCCTTCGACGTTCCAATCCGCCATCGACTCGGCCTGGTAGCTAGAAATGTAGTAGCCCGCTCCTTCCCAGTAGGTGACGGAATTGCTCTCGGGCCAGTCTGAGTTCTTGGCCTTGGATACGAACAGTGCTTCACCTTCTTCGATGTCGTGGACGCCCTTCAGGGTCATGCCGGACTCGTTCCAGGGCGCCCAACTTGCTATCAAGTTCGAAAGATGCGCCTGAGTCCATCCGCCGTGATCATCAATTTTGGCATCGGCGTATTTAGTCGGAATGTAGCTCTTCAACCAGGTGTTGAAGGACTGCCCAACGCTTTCCTCGCCTTCCACCGCACGCGGTACGCCTGCCTTATCGGCCTTATTCGCCTGCAGTGCGCCGACGCTGACCACCACGCGACGGTAAGCGTAGAGATTCGGTAAACCGTCGTCGTGCAACTCCAAGATCACGTGGATGTCTTGGTCGGCTGCATTGGCAGGAATCGACACCTCTGCTTCAGCGGAAGAGTCGCCTTTGATCGAAACATTGCCGTCGTAGGAACTGGGCTCCTTGTAGAATTTCCAGGAATAGCTCAGTGAATCGTCGTCGGGATCGCTCGAGCCAGCCGCGCTAAGCTTGACCGTGGAACCGGCGGAAGCCCGAACCTCCAGGACATCCCGGGTCTTGTCGCCATTGACAACGGCAATCGGGTGGTGATTCGCTTTGGAGTATTCGTCAGTGATGCTCCAGTCCATGCGGGCCTGAAAGTTGTTGTTGTATCCGGTTTTCCAACGCTTGATCGCGCCGGCGCCTTCAGACGTGTTGCCATACATGTCGTAGGGGTCGAATTTCCGTTCCTCGCCCTTGACCCCTGACATGCTCTTGATGCCGGTCTTCTTCGTTAGTCCAAAACGACCGCCCCAGCCACCTTGGTCAATCTTGTCGGGATCGTTCAACCCATTGGGATACACGTGCATAAAAGCTGGGGTGTCGCCTTCGGTCGCCCATTTGCGATCCGGGTATACGGCGCCCAATGGGCCATGGCTTTGGATGTGTTCGTCTAGATACTCATCGGACGGCGCCCATCCGTAAACCCCGGTGGCGCGAATGTACAGCACGTCAGGGAAGTTCTTGGCAATCCAAGCGCCAGCGTCGTCCTGCCCTAGAATGTCGAACACACGCAGCTTGGCCAGGAACTTCTTGAGTTCGGCTTCCGAGCGAGTTTTCTGGACCTTCCAAATCGCTTGCGCGACGTTGTTGGCGCCGCCCCAGCAGCCCACCCACACCGGCCGCGTGTCGTCCTTGTCTACCGAGGCGATGATCAGGTCGGATCCCTTGGTGTCTTTGCCGTCGCCAACGTCATCCATGCCGTAGCCGGTTTGGCCCACGACCGAAATCGACTTCAAATACTCCAGCGAGGGAAAGCCCTTGGCGTGAACCTGCAAGTTCGGTAGCACCTTACCATAGGCGGCCACGATCTTGTCGAGCATCCTGGTGTTGCTTTGCGACTTCTTCCAGCAGCCAGTCGAGACCACCAATCCCTCGATGTCGAACTCGTTAGCAGAAACCAACAGCCGCACCAGTGATTGCTCGTCATCGGGGTCGGCGCCGAGGTCCGTCGTAACGACGATGCGCGGTTTCGAGGCCTCGGGCTTAAGTCCAACCGCCTGTGTTGCAGCGACTTCAGCCGCCAGGCAGCTAAGAAGAACGGGGAAAACAATTGCTCTAGACATGGCTGTTCCCTTGTATGTTGGCTCATTCGGTAGGTTTACGAAAGGACGCCTCGGCACGCACAGCGACGTAGCTCTTGTCGAAATGATCAAGCGGGGCGAGTCGTGTCAAACGCCAGCCCGACTCTCTGCAAATCCCAGCTGCGATTTCTCTTCTTGGCAGCTCTGCGAATGTAGTGCGAACACTGCAGGTGCTCTGTCCTGATTCCTACCTCACTTTACACGTAGAATCCTGCTGTTCTTCCGGTTTTTTGGCGATAACTCACAGCATCCTAAGGTGAGTGGATTTGCTTAAGAAGCTCTGGCGAAACGCAAGTTAAGAAATCACCCAATGGTCTGTGCCTCGCTTGCGATGGGGTAGCAGATGATGGCCATGGCAAGGTTCTCCAGGCGTCCTGGATGACGGCCATCCGCGTCCTTCGCTTCACGCCCGACGGCGCACAGCTCCGCGATCATGGAGAGCATCTTCGCAGTACGCTGCTCGTCGGAATCCTGCGCGTCGTAGAACTTCCGCCGCGCATGGGCCCAGCAGGCGACTTCCGTCACGTTCTGCGAATGGAAGATGCGGCACGCCGACGGGCCTGCAGAAGGAAGGGGCCTTTGCCGCGGCCGCGCAGACCGCCTGGCTTGCCATCAGGCGCCTTGTCGCGCTCCTGGCGATCATGTCGCGCAGCGGGCCGGCCATACAAAACAATCATCACACACCCAGGGCCAGCGCACACTAACTCGTTTGTAGCTCAAGGACTTGGGTTAGGAATTGGTCGTTCCATCCAGCGATCTGCTGTTTTCCTTTGAGGCTGTGCTTGGAGGGGTGTCGCTTAAGCAGTCCGATGGCGAAGCGTCGAAGGCGGCCAGGTTGTCTGCCAGTCGGCGGTCGCGAGCGCGACTTTGGTCCTCGCCCCAGGTGACGTCGAGCACCCAGTGGAGCGAGTTCTCGATGCCCCTGTGGCCACGCACCGCCCTGGCGAACCGCTTCACGCCCAGTTTCAGGCTGGTGAGGTAGTACCGCACGTCGGTGGTTTCCTTGCCGTCCCGCTCGGTGATCGAGACGACCTGGCCGATCGTGGTGAGCCCCTTCCAGTCCTTCGCCAGCGGCTTGATGCCCTCGGGCAGCGGGGCGTGGTAGTAGTAACGCTTTTCGACTCGGCCGTGGCCGTTCCCCTTAGTCTGACGGCGGCGGCAGTCCCCGTGCTCGAAGTCGTCCTTGTGGAGCTGCTCGAAGTGCTCGGCGACCGCCGCGCGCAGCTTCTCGTGGTTCCCCTTAAGGGCCAGCACGTAGTCGCCGCCAGAGTCGACGATCTTCTTTGCGATCTCCTTCTGCAGCCCATCGCGTCGATCGTCACCACGGCGTTCTTGACGTCAATATTCTCGAGCAATTCGGGGATCGCCGTGATCTCGTTGCTCTTCTCGTCGGTCGCCACCTGCCCCAGCGAGAGCCCCTCTTCGCTGGCCCACGCGCTCACCACGTGCAGCGCCCCGAGCGCCTTCTTCTTGTCGTGGCTGCGTCGCAGCGTCTTGCCGTCGATCGCGATCAGACGGCCCGCCGCGTCGCTCGACAGGTGCTCGGCGACCCACTCACCGAAGCAGCGGGTGAACGCCTCGGGCTTCAGCAGCGACAGCACACGCTGGATGCAGTCCTTCGACGGCAGCCCCTTGGGGAGCGTGAGGAAGCCGCCAAGCCAATCCCGCTTCGCGCCGGCCCACCGGCGGATCGCTGTCGGTCCGTCGGCGCCCACAATCACCCCGCGGACTGCAATCACGACCACTTCCCCCAAGAGGTGAAGGCGGTTCACCTCACTGCGGGGATCGGGCAAAGAATCCAGACGCTCGGCAAGTGAGCACAGCGAAGCGGCGGCCATTCGGTCCTCCTCCAAGAAAAACCGACATCCTGCAAGCACGAATCAACTCGCGCTACCTCGCTCTATTGAGTCATGCGCGAGGAAATTGACATGAGTTCGAGTTTGGTTTCAACTGGGCGCATGCGACCTCAAGGAACCTCCGCCGACCTGGAAGCCCGTCGGCGGCGAGCGGTGAAGCTGCTCGGGGAGGGCTGGTTGGTGAAAGACGTGGCCGAGGCGGTCGGCGCAAGCCGACAGTCGGTGAGCAAGTGGAAGCAGCTTGCTGGCTCCCGTGGCGAGAGCGCCAAGACGCTTGCCGCCAAGCCGCAGCACGTGCCCGAGTGTCGGCTGTCGAAGCCACAGCAGGCCAAGCTGAAGCGTCAGCTGCGCGCAGGTCCCCGCAGGGCGGGCTTCCAGACCGACCTGTGGACGCTGCCCCGGGTGGCGGAACTGGTCGAGCGAGAGTTTGGCGTGTCGTACCACCCCAGCCACCTCGGCCGGCTGCTGCACGACTTGGGGTTTTCCTGCCAGAAGCCCAAACGGCGGAGCAAGGAGCAGGACCCCGCCGCGGTGAAGGCGTGGCGGGAAGAGGAGTGGCCGGCGATAAAAAAGGGGCGAACACGAGCAAGCTAGCGTGGTGTTTCTCGACGAATCGGGCTTCATGCTCCAGCCGCTGCTGCGCCGTACCTGGGCGCCGATTGGCGAGACACCCCTGCTGGAACAGTGGGACCGCCGCGACCGCCTCAGCGTTGTTGGGGCGTTGGCGCTCTCGCCGAGGCGTCGCCGCGTGCGGATGTTCTTCAAGCTGCTGGACCACAACGCCAAGGCGGAAGACTTCCTGTGGTTCCTCATCGACCTGCGGTTCGAACTGGGACGCGAGCTGCACGTGGTGTGGGACAACCTGGGCGCCACCGCCACGCGGAGAACTGCCTCGCCGCGTTGGGGTGTTCCTGGGTCCGGTTCCACCGCCTGCCCCCCTACGCCCCCGAGCTCAACCCGGTCGAGCACGTCTGGTCGACCAGCAAGTGGGGCCCGCTGGCCGGCGCGCCGCCGGACGACCTCGATCAGCTCCACGGCGACGTCGAGGGCGAACTCACGCGACAGGCTCACAGCCAACGACTCCCGCGAAGCCACTTCCGCTGGGCGGGACTCGAGCTGCGATAAGGGAACTTGCTCGCGCATGAACCAATAATTGGCTAGAGTGCGCGCTGGCCCTGCCACCACACCTTCTTAACTGTTACTCAGCGGAGGATGGACGGGTGAATTAGTTGGCCTGATCTGCTAGAACCATTGACACCGGTCTAGCTTGCCTGCCACGCATCTGGCCGCTGTACTATCCGGGCCCGCGCCGACATCAAATTCATCGCGACTGCCACACTTCTCTATAGGAATCAGGATTACGACTCATGTTGCTCTATCGAACGATCGCAGGCCCCGTGCTGAGCGTCGACGACCAGCTTTACCAGCTCGACTACGAGTGGGAAACGCTGGTCAACGACAGCTCACTGGCGCAACTACTACAGCAGCTCGCGTCTTCCGGTCACCCTGATCCGACGCTGGCAAACGCCATTGCCCCCGCGCTCCCACCACTAGGCGATCGCCAGGAGATTTGGGCTTCAGGAGTTACATACTTCCGGAGCCGGACCGCCCGCATGGAAGAATCGGAGAGTGCTGGAGGTGGCGATTTTTACGACCGCGTGTACGCCGCCGAACGCCCCGAGATTTTCTTCAAGGCAACTCCCCACCGCACCGTGGGACCGGGCGATGCAATGCGGCTGCGGAGCGACTCAAAATGGATGGTCCCTGAACCTGAGCTGGTGCTCGTAGTCACCCGCGAAGGCAACATTGTCGGCTACACTGTGGGGAACGACCTGAGCTGTCGCGACCTCGAAGGCGAGAATCCCCTCTACCTACCCCAGGCCAAGACATTCGATCGCTGCGCCGCCGTCGGGCCGGGCGTGTTTGTGCCGGGCGAACCGATTTCGCCCGAATCGAAAGTACACGTGCTGATTCGTCGTGCAGGCGGCATAGCTTTCGAGGGCGAGACCACGCTCAATCAAATGAAGCGGAGACACGAGGAACTAGTCGAGTTCCTGTTCCGTGAAAATGCCCATCCCTACGGCGTGCTATTGATGACCGGAACCGGCATCGTGCCGCCCGACGACTTTACTTTGGAGCCCGACGACGTGGTGGACATCACCATCGACGGCATCGGTACTCTTAGCAACCCAATGCAGTAACTCCCCGTTTTTGAAACATGACTCTAATAACCGGAAAGCAACTGATCGCAGGTAACGCGGTCGCCGCTGGCACAAACCGATTCGCCGCCACTAATCCCGCGACCGGCGAGTCGCTGCCGTGCGAGTTCTTCGAGGCAACGCTTGAAGAAGTCGGTCAGTGCCTCGAGCAGGCGGATGCCGCGTTTTATGCGTTGCAAACCGCCTCGATCGAGCAGATCGCCGGCCTGCTCGAATCGATTGCCAGCGGGCTCGAAACGCTGAGCGACGAGTTGCTTGATCGCACGCATGCCGAGACAGCGCTACCCATTGCCCGCTTGCAGGGTGAGCGGGCGCGGACCACCGGCCAGACTCGCAAATTTGCCGACCTGGTTCGGGATGGATCATGGCGACAGGCCCGCATCGATCAAGGCGATGCGGCCCGCGAGCCGATGCCCAAGCCCGACGTGCGTACGTTGCTCGCCGCCGTGGGACCCGTCGTGGTGTTTGGGGCAAGCAACTTTCCGTACGCCATCTCGGTAGCCGGCACCGACACGATCTCGGCCCTGGCGGCACGGTGCCCCGTGGTGGTAAAGGCCCATCCTGGCCACCCCGGCACGTGCGAGCTGATCGCACAGGTTATTTCTGCGGCGCTGGCCGAGCACAACTTGCCCGCCGGGGCATTCTCGATGGTGCAATCCGCCGGTCACGAGGTTGGGCTCGCGCTGGTCGAGCACACACTGACCGCCGCAGTGGCCTTTACCGGCTCGCTTCGCGGCGGCCGGTCCCTGGCCGATGCCGTGGCGGCACGCGCCGAGCCGATTCCCATATACGCCGAGATGGGCAGTACGAATCCCGTATTCTTGCTGCCCGACGCGATGGCCACACGGTCGAAACAAATCGCCGAGGGCTACTTGCAATCGGTCAACATGGGCGTCGGGCAGTTTTGTACCAGCCCCGGCATGGTCTTCGGCATCGAAGGCGAGCAACTGCAAAGCTTTCTGAGCACGGCCGGTGAGAAATCGGCGGTCACCCCGCCGGCAACCATGCTCCACCCCGGCATCCACGCCGCCTACGTCAAAGGAGTTGAACGAGTGGCAAGCTCCATCAGAGTCGAACCGCTCAATTCCATCCAGCAACCGGCGGAGGGCTGCCAGGCCGCCTGCGCGATCTTCACCGCGCCGGTCACAGCCATCGCCAGCACGCCCGGCCTGACCGACGAAGTCTTCGGTCCGGTATCGGTGGTGTATCGCTGCCAAAGCAGCGACGACATGCTGCAATACGCCCGCGGCATGGAAGGCAGCTTGACCGCTACGATCCATGGCACCGAGCAAGACCTGCAAGAACATGCCGAGCTGGTGCAGGTGCTACAGCGGAAAGTAGGCCGGCTGGTGTTCAACGGCTTTCCGACCGGCATCGAGGTATGCGCGGCGATGCACCATGGCGGCCCTTACCCGGCCAGCACGCACAGCGGCTACACGTCGATTGGCCAGGCTTCGATCTTTCGTTTCGCTAAGCCGAGCTGCTTCCAGGATTTCCCCAACCCGGCGTTGCCGCCCGAATTGCAAGACGCCAACCCCACAGGTATCGCGAGGTTGGTTGATGGCCGGCTCACCACCGACTCGCTCGCATAGCGGTAGCAACGCGGCTCGCTACAGGCGTGATCGCTGTCCAACCTACTCGACCACGGTTAGCACGGCGGCTTCGAGATCGACTGAGTTCGCGCCCACCAGCAGGTCGAACTCCCCGGGCTCGACGGTCCACTTCATACTGCGATCGTAAAAGGCTAGCTGGTCGGTTCCCAGCGTGAACTGCACGGTCTTCGACTCGCCCGGCGCGAGCGTTACGCGACGGAATGCCTTGAGCTCCTTGACTGGTCGAGTCACGCTGCTAACCTTGTCGCGGATGTAGATCTGCACCACTTCGTCACCCGCACGCTTGCCCGTGTTGGTTACCTCGACGCTGAGCGTAACCTGTCCCGAGGCCTTGATCTCGTCGGCACTCAAACTTGGTGTCGAGATGTCGAAGCTCGTGTAGCTCAGCCCCCAACCAAATGGATACAATGGCTTCGTGTCGCTGAACAGGTACCTCCGTCGCGCGGTCGGTTTGTAATTATAGAATATCGGTAGCTGGCCAACCGAGCGGGCTACGCTCACCGGCAGCTTTCCCCCGGGGTTGATATCGCCGAGCAGCGCTGCGGCGATAGCGGTGCCCGTCTCTTGCCCCAGGTACCAACAGTCGAGAATTGCCGAGGCTTCGGCAGCAAGCTGGTTGATTGCAAGCGGTCTGCCGTGGATCAGCGTCACCACGGTCGGTACGCCGGTAGCGAGAATCGCCTCGCACAACTCCGGTTGCTGGCCAAACAACTCGAGGCTCGATCGATCACCCAGGTGCTCTTCGGAGTAACCTTCGCGACTCGTGTGCTCATTGCCACCAACGGCAAGAATCACGACGTCAGCCCCCTTGGCCAGCGCAACTGCCTCGGCAATTCGCTGGCGATTCTCCGTCGCATCGGCAGGCGTCACCGCGTGCGAGTACAGATTGCGCCCCTCGGTAATCCGACACCCCTCGGCGTAGTCGACCTGCACCGACGAGCCGAGCCGGCGTCGAATGCCCTCGAGCAGGCTCACCGTGTAGGGAGGCTCGTCGCTGTACCCACCCAGAAGCGTTTCGGCCGCGTTCGGCCCGATCACCGCGACTCGGGTGAGTTGTGTCGCATCGAGCGGCAGAATGCCATCGTTCTTGAGCAAGGTGATGGCCTGGTTGGCCGATTCAATCGCCAGACCGCGGGCTTCCTCGTTACAGGTTATCGCCTCGGCCAATTCGGAGTCGGCGTAGGGTTCGTCGAACAGCCCGGCCAGGAACTTGGCCCGTAGCAGTCTCCGCACAGCTCGATCGACCAGTTCTTCGCTCACTTGGCCCCGTTTCACCAGCCCGACCAGTTCCGGAAACGTCTCGGGATTTGGAAGTTCGATGTCGACTCCTGCCTCGATGGCTAGACTCGCCGCCGCCTGCGGAGATTCGGCAACGGCGTGACGCGTTTGCAGTTCGCTCACCGCTGAGTAGTCGCCCACGACGTATCCGGCAAAGCGCCACTCGTCCCGCAATACATCGCCCAGCAGCCAGGCGTTGGCGTGCGACGGCACGCCGTCGATCTCGTTGTACGACGCCATCACCGCCATCACGTCGGCTTCGCGGACTGCGAGTCGAAACGGAGGAAAGAACACCTCGCGGAGCACACGCTCCGAGATGTTCGCCGGCCCAATGTTGGTGCCATTCTCGGGTTGCCCGTGTCCGGTCATGTGCTTAAGCGTGGCGAACACGTGGCCAACAGGTAGGGGTTCCCCATCGCGTGAGTTCCATTTGCCCTGCAGGCCCCGAACGGCAGCCAGTCCCATCTCCGACACCAGGTGAGTATCTTCGCCAAAGGTCTCTTCGATGCGTCCCCAGCGGGGATCGCGGACCACGTCGACTACCGGCGAAAGCACTTGCCGCACGCCACGCGCAGCAATCTCGCGCCCGATCACGCGATTGACGCGTTCGACCAATTCCGGGTTCCAGGTGCTTGCCAGAGCGATGGCCTGGGGAAAGTGAGTCGCTCCGCGGGCCTTGTAACCGTGCAGCCCTTCTTCGTGAAACATCACCGGAATGCCCAAACGCGTTTCCTCGAGCGCGAAGCGTTGAATCTGGTTGACCAGCTCCACCGTCTCGCGGGGATCGCGACCGGGATCGAAACCTAATGCCCCTTCGCCCTTGCGGTCACTCGGCCGGGTGATCTGACCGATGCCGTGTGGCATCGCCTCGCGGGCCGCGAAAGCATCGAAGCTGCCGTCCTTGTTCTGGAGGCTACCTTTCGCATCCCATATCGAGAGCATCTGAGCGACCTTTTCTTCCAAGTTCATGCGTCTCAGAAGGTCGTCAACCCGCCGCGCGACCGGTTGCGACGAGTCTTTGTAGAGCGGGTCCGACTGGCCGTTGGCAATACCTGCGAGACTCCATGCGATGCATCCAAGCAATCCCATAACAGTGCGGATAGTAATCACAATGCGATACCTCTAAATAGTCTTGAGGAAGAGAATGGATGATATCCACGAGCCGCCGCACGCCGGCGGAGCGAACAGTATAATCGATTTGCTAGTTGCATGCGGCCTTGTCGACTAACTCCACACGAACTGAGGCATGCCGAGTTGGGTGAAGCGGTTGAGTATCGCACAGCGTAGCCGGGCTTCGGTTTTCTGGTTGGGCGGTTTTCGGCTCCGGAGCTTGTCGCCGAAGGTTGTCTTGACGCGGTGCATGGTGGTCTCGACCAGGCTCCGCACGTGGTAGCCGACGTCGATCTTCCAAGCCTTGCGGCTTGTGCGTCGGATCTGGCGGAGCGCCTCGTCGCGTGGCAGACGGTAGTCGTTCGAGTTCGCGTGCCGCCAGATCTTGGCGTTCTTGCGGGGCGGGATGATCGGCTGAGCCGCCTCGCATTCCAAGGCGTCATACACTTTCCGCTGGTCGTAGGCGCCGTCGCCGTAGAACTTCTCGATCGGCGGCTCGACCTGATCGATCAAGGGCTCCACCAGATCGGCGTCGTGCTTGTCGTTGTCGGTCGACTCCTCGGCCACGATCTCGCCCGTCTCCGGGGCGATCGCGAGGTGCAGCTTCCGCCACGTGCGACGCTTGCTCACGCCGTGCTTGCGGGCCTTCCACTCGCCCTCGCCAAAGACCTTCAGGCCCGTGCTGTCGACCACCACGTCAATCGGACCGTGTTTCGGCGTGGCGTTCAAGGCGATCTCCATCTTGGCCGCCCGCTTCTGCAGCGACGTGTAATCGGGGATCTCCACCCTGGCGTCCATCAGCCGCACCAGCGAGCGGCCGAAGCCCTCCGTCTGCCGGTAGGTTAGGCTGAACACCTCACGCGGCCGACTGTCCGTGCCACCCGCGTGCAGGAGGTTCAGCGTGAAGACGGAGCCCTGGCACTCACAGGATCCGCAGGCGATACTGGTGGCTGCCTATTGATGTCGAAGGTGCCGATCTCTTACGTCTCCCGCAAGACTTTTCCCATCCCATGCACATCGGACTCTCGACCGTTGGGCGGGCCATGTTGCTCGCCGGTCTTGCCGCAAATCTCTCCAGCGCTACAGCGCCGGCCGAAAGCGATCTGGCAGCATATCTGCTAGTCTACTTCAAGGATGAGACGCACAGTATCCACTTCGCCCTTAGTCCGGATGGCTATCGTTTTAGTGACGTGAACGAGGGGCGACCGGTCATCGACGGGGCCGAAATTGCTGAGCAGAAGGGGGTGCGAGACCCGCACCTCATGCGCGGGCCAGATGGCACCTTCTACATGGCGGCCACTGACCTCCACATCTACGGGCAGGCCGCGGGCCATCGATCGTCCCGTTGGCAGCGCGACGCCAACCAGTTTGGTTGGGGCAATAACCGGGCGGTGGTGTTGATGAAGTCTACCGACTTGATTACCTGGACGCACAAGGTGGTCCGAATCGATCAAGCCTTCCCCGGTTTCGAAGGGATCGGCAGCGCCTGGGCGCCCGAGCTGATCTACGACCATGGCAAGAAGAAGGTCATGCTCTACTTCTCGATGCGGTTTGGGAAAGCGCAAGACCGCCTCTACTATTCCTACCTAAACGACGAATTCACAGAGATGTCGGAACCGCCAAAGCTGCTGTTCGACTACCCGATCGATTGCAGTTATATCGACGGCGACATCACCCAAGTCGGCAACGAATTCCACCTGTTCTACGTGCCCCACGATGGCACGCCAGGCGTCAAGCAAGCGGTCTCAGACCGCTTGACCGAAGGGTACGCATACGACCCGGCGTGGTACGATTCGGAGCAGCTCAAATGCGAGGCTCCGAACGTCTGGAAACGGATCGGCGAAGACAGATGGGTGCTCATGTACGACATCTATGGCCTCAAGCCGCCCAACTTCGGCTTCCGTGAGACGACCGACTTCAAGACCTTTACCGACCTGGGGCGTTTCAATGAGGGTCCGATGAAGGCCAGCAACTTTGAGCGTCCCAAGCACGGATCGGTCGTCCGCCTCACTCGTCGCGAGGCCGAGACGCTATCGAGACACTGGGGATTCACGCTGAGCTTTGACTGATCCTCAATGGCAGCCCCCTCTTACAACTCTTCTCGTGAGACGAACTACAGAAATGAAACCGATGCTAATATTCGTGCTCCTGTTGCTCGCCTCCTCGTCGTTGGTCGCGGCGGATTACCCCAGGGCGATCCTCCCCGGTGATTTTCCGGACCCCACCATCATCCGGGATGGCGAGGAGTTCTATATGACTCACTCGCCCTTCGTCTATTCTCCTGGTTTTCTCATCTGGCGTTCTACCGATCTCGTCAACTGGGAGCCTCTCGCCCGCACCCACACCGAGATCCGGGGCTCGGCTTACGCGCCGGACTTGGTAAAGCACGATGGCCGCTACTACATCTATTACCCCGCCTCCGGCACCAACTGGGTCATCTGGGCCGACGACATCCGTGGCCCCTGGAGCCCGCCCATCGACCTCAAGACGCAGCGTATCGACCCCGGCCACGTGGTTGACCAGGACGGCAAACGCTACCTCCACCTCAGCGCTGGGACGATGATCCCACTCGCAGACGACGGGCTCTCTACCACCGGCAAACTGACGACCGTGTACAAGGGGTGGCGTTACCCACGCGAGTGGAAGACCGAGGGCTTCTACCTCGAATCGCCCAAGCTCAACTACAAGGACGGTTACTACTACCTGACCAGCGCCCAGGGCGGAACGGCCGGACCACCGACTAGCCATATGGTCGTCTCGGCCCGCTCAAAAAACATAGACGGCCCGTGGGAGAATTCGCCTTACAACCC
Source organism: Posidoniimonas corsicana (assembly GCF_007859765.1). Taxonomy (NCBI): domain Bacteria; kingdom Pseudomonadati; phylum Planctomycetota; class Planctomycetia; order Pirellulales; family Lacipirellulaceae; genus Posidoniimonas; species Posidoniimonas corsicana. The sequence goes on along the minus strand of NZ_SIHJ01000001.1, from coordinate 144,438 downwards.
GATTGTCCGCACGCACTCAGCGGACGAGCCATGGTGGTCGAAAGGCCACGGGACCCTTGTGTGCGATTCTCAGAACGATTGGTGGATCGTCTATCACGGCTACAAGCGGGCCGCTCACACGCTCGGCCGCCACACCCTCATCGACCCGATCAAGTGGACTGACGACGGCTGGTTTACGCTTGACGAGGACCGAGCGCCGTTGCCGTCGAGCTCCAACGTCTTGCCGGTCGACCCGTCTGATGATTTCTCAGATGACAAGCTCGGCCTGCTGTGGTCGTTCTGGGGCCGCTACCCTCACAACGCCATCGACCTCAAGGAGGGAAGCCTTTTTCTACGCGGCAGGGGAGAGTCCCCCGCCAACGGCCGCAAGATGCTCGTCACCATTCCCGACCACCACTACGAGGTTCAGGTAGAGGTCGACTTGAGGGAAGCGGGAGCGGGCGGTCTGATTCTCTTCTACCGAAAGAGCGTGTTTGCGGGAATTACCGCAGACGAGTCGAGCTTTACCGTTCACAGGGACGCCTTCGAAAGTGAGACGTTCGAGAACAAGCTCGGTAAGAACTTCATCCTCAAGATCATCAACCAAAAAGATCTCTGCACCCTGCAGGTCAGCAAGGACGGCAGCGAGTGGGTGACCCTCGTCGATCACCTCGACGTCTCTGGCATGCACCACAACAACCATCGCAGCTTCTACGCCTTACGTGCTGGGCTAGTGGCCACGGGGACCGGGACAACCCGCTTCGATAATTTCCACTACCAATCCGGCGTCCTCGCGGCTAAGCCCCTCTTCCGCGACCCGGTTTACGATGGAGCGGCCGACCCCTGCATCGTGTGGAATCCGATCGTAAAGAAGTGGTGGATGTTCTACACCAATCGCCGCTCCACCGAGACCGAGCTGCCGGGCGTCAGCTGGGTCTTTAAGACCAAGATAGGTATCGCGGAGTCAGAGGACGGCGCCCATTGGTCCTACGTCGGTACAGCGAACATTCCCCGCTTGCCGGAAGAACTCGGCGGCGGCAACGCCACGTTGTGGGCGCCAGACATCGTCCGCGGTGACGACGGCGCCTGGCGCCTGTTCCTAAGCATCCAGGCTGGCGTGGCCGAGAGCTGGGGCAAGGTTCCTGGCTACATCGTTCAGCTATCTAGCGATGACCTCCGCAATTGGCAAGTCGACCACACCTTCGACTTGCCTGTTGGCAGCTACGACGCGGAAGCTATTCGTACGCCACAGGGCGCGTGGCGGCTCTACTACAAGGACCCATCCAACCACGCCTCGACCTTCTACTTCCTCGGTAGCGAGGACCTGAAGCGGTGGTCTGAGCCTCAAAGAGTGCTGTCGACCCAAGGCGAGGGCCCCGCCATATTTCACTGGAAGGGCGCGGATTGGATGATTCTCTGTGACGGTCGGGGTTTCAAGACCTTTCGATCCAACGACGGCATCGATTGGATCCAGCAGTCGGGCGGCCCACTGATGCCCCACGGCAGCGGCGTTGGGACCGACGACACCACGACCGCCCGCCATGGCGATGTGATCGTCTCTAAGAATAGGGCCTATCTTTTCTACTTCACGCATCCCGGCCGAGTCGGCGAAGGCCTGAAGAAGGATGGTTACGAGCAACGACGGTCATCGATCCAGGTCGTCGAACTGAAGCTAAGAGACGACCGGATCGTTGCCGAACGCAACGATCCAACCTACGTGGACCTTGAACCACGGTAGAGGAATGGCTCGCCACTATCGAAGCGGACATGCCTCATAATGCTGGGCGAATTGCTTGCCACAGGTAGCTTACCATCCGCTGGCGCCAAGGGCTGAACTGCAAGGAGCCTGTCGAAGCCTCCTCACCACCGGCCTTTTGCCATTCGTGAAACCTCCAGCGGTTGCCTCAGCCGACGCGCCGAAGGGCAAGCTCGAATCCGCCGAGGTCGTCTACACCGCCCGCAGTTCAGCTCAGATGCACCGGCCTGCCTGGCAAGGCGTCTTGCCGATCCGCGGCGTGTCGGTACCGACGCAGGTTTCTACTAGTTGCACTCGGATACGCACCGGCCGGCGGGCCTCTTGGGTCTCGGCGTCGAATTGGTAGACGCGAGGCTCGCCGAAGACGCACCCCGCGCAGACCGCCGGTCGGTCGGGCCGCCGCGGCGGGGCGCCGCCCGCGTCGACTTGCGATATCGAATAGGCCGAAGCACTCGCAGCGTTGACTGGCGGTAAAGCGATTGCAGACTCATCTGACCTAATCCACTAAACGCTATCGATCGCTACTGCGAGTACTCGCGTTTGCTTGGGCTGCTCATGAGAAGATGCATACTCGGAACGTTCGCAGGAAGTTGGGTGGGCAGCGCAGCTAGCCCTTGCCTAGTTCTAGAGGTAACCATGGCTCTTCAGCCAAGCCATTAAGGCTTCTTCAAGAATCTCCTGCACGTAGAACGGCTGCTCGCCGCTGAGCTGCCGCTGGAGCGACGCCCGCTTGAGCGCCGAGGCAATCTCCGGCCGGGCCCGCGTGGTGATCGGCACGCGGCTCGCCATCTGCGGCAGGATTCTTGATGGTGGTTGATCATTTACCGTAGCGGCACGGTTCGCCTCCGTGCTCTTGGCAGCCTGCTGCTGACCTCCATACACGAATTCCTTCTCCTCCTCCGGCTTCGCCCCCGAAATCCCCTCCACCAATGGACGTCGCTCTACCATATCTCCTCCCTCTACGCTGATTTCATTTTACGGCGCTGGGCCTCGGGCAGGAGCTCGGCGAACAGGCGGTGCACCTCGTCGGCCGCCGTTCGGGCGCGGGCGCCCATCTGCCAGACGACCGCTCCCTGACCGGGGGCGTCGGCGTAAATCTGGCGCAGTGTCATCGCCGTATCCGCCAGCGGAAGCTGCAATGCCGCCGCGGCGTCCTGCATGTCTTTGGTTAAGCGGTAACGCTTGCCGACCATGCAGAGCACAATCACTGCCTCAGGAACGCCGCCGCGGATGTCCTGGGCCTGCCTGAGCACCTCGGTCGCCTTCGCCAGCGCCCGGACCTCCAGCATCGACGCCTTGCACGGCACGATGGCGAGGTCTGCTCGCAGCAAGAGCGCCCGGCTGGTCTCGGTCTGACTGCCGGGGCCGTCGGCGATCGCGTAGTCGGTCTCGGCCGCGAGCGCCGGCAGCTCGTTCAGAATATGGTCGGGGTTGTTGAGACGGACGGCCCGGACCTCGGGCGCGGCCTCACGGATCCATTCCGAGGAGCTCTGCTGCGTGTCGCAGTCGGCGAGTGTGACCCGGTGGCCTTGCTCGTGGAGCCAGGCGGCGAGGTGGACCGCGACGGTCGACTTTCCGACGCCCCCTTTGGAGTTTGCGATGGTGATTACTGTCATGCGGCGACCGTAGCGCAAAGCCATCCAGCTGGCAAGCAAAAACTTCCCCCATCGTGCCAGCCAGCAAAGAGGCCAACCAGCCATCCGAAAAGCTGTCGAGATTATAACCGTGTAAGCATGCTTTCATGCTGGCCAGCCATCATGCAAACACGCCCGCAGGCCGTCGGCCCAACCGGCCGCCCGGCATGTTTTACGGTAAAACTCTCCTTAAGCAGGCTTAAGGGAAGACGTCTGTAAGAATTCATTGGTGGGGGATTTCGTTTCTTAACAAAACTTCACCTTCATGGCTTGCTTCGTTCTCGATCAACTTTCGTTAACCTCAACCATTTGATTGAGGCAGCTGAGGCATACCGGGAACCGGTTGTCGTTGGGCTTGTCAGAACGATGCCCTTACGAGCAAGACGATGGTCCCAGTTGGCGCCACATGGCCAGTCGGACGCCGCTTGCCGCGGGGCTTACGGCTGATGAAGAATATTGGGAGTACTACGCTGGCGAGCGAGCCTCGGCATTGGCGATGGCCGCTGGAATTAAGTCGTCCAGGAACGCCGAATTGAGGACGGCGGCGATGTTTCGGGCGACCGTGCAGGCCGTCAACGCGGAGTATCGCTGCGTAGTGTGGATCACCGTTTCGCCGGACGTGCGGCAGTTCACGCAGAACTGGATCCCCATGTAATCGCAGTACTCAACCTTGACGAAGTAGGGGCCCGGCAATTGATCCCGGAAATGGGCGAGCGTTTGGGGATTGAGGGCCGCCAAGAAGTCCTCGTCTTCGCCGCCCAGGGAGTCGTTTAGCACCGCCGCCACGACCGCGATCCGGGTTTCCGCCCACTCACGCTCGTCCCAGAAGTGGGTCGCGATCACAAAGTCGTCCGTGGTCAAACAGGTCAACTCGAAGGTTTCGTCAACGCCGTCGTGGCTCGGGAAGTAGTCAAACGGCCCGGGGAAGCTGCGGTGAAAAAGGGTCGATACGAGGTGGGCCATGGTGAGTCTCCTGTTGGGTTAGAGGGCCACGCTTGCTGGGGCCCGGTGGCAGGCTCGAGAAACCGCGGCAGCCGGAGCGGAGCGCTCGGGGCCAGTCGAAAACGGGAGGGACCCCGGCGGAGCGGGAGCGAACGCGGGGAGGAACCGGTTTTCTGCTGGCGGCGACCGGCGGCGGTTTCAGCTTGCCATCGATCGGGCCTCACGCGTGGCGCCCCCCTGCAGGTCAGACTCCCCCCGCCCTGTCACGCATTCGTTGCTCGCGGAGCCGACGGTTAACGATCGCCCGGATCCGCTTCGCGTCGTACTTCCGGTACACCGGGATCCGGATCAGGAGCACGCCGGCCTCCTGCAACGCCCGCCCGACGAACCGATCTCGTCGTCGTCGCTCGGAGTCGCGATGGCTGAGGTCATCCAACTCGACCACCGCGGCCACGCGGAACGTCTTGGCGTAGGCGAGCACGAAGTCGAGCCGCTTCTGCCGGATCCGGCGTCCGGCGGCCCGGTCCCACTGCTCGTCGTTGACGCGCAGCACGGCGGTCATCGGGACCTGAACGCCGATGTAGAAACGATTGCCGAAGCTGGGCTCGAGCACGGTGTGATAGAACCGCAACTCGCCGGCGGAGATCAACCGTGGTTGAGCCGTGTACGGGGACTTCTCCTGGGAGTCCTGCGGAGGTGAGCGGCGGGGCATCGGGCGAGCATAGCCAGCAATCAGGCGTTGTCACGCGATTTTTTCGCCGTAGAGGCCCCACCGCCCGCCAGAGGCAGAGGGGGTACCGGTCCTCGAGGTGGCCCTCTCGGCACGGCGAGAAGCCGATTGAGGGGTATTCCCTGGCAGCCACCACCGATCTCACTCTGCTAAGCAATCGGACCTCTCCCAGCGCTCGGTCCGCTGTCAGGCTCCGCGGCCTGGCCGCATCCGCCAACAGGCCATGCGGAGCATGGGGCGAGGCGCGGAGCGCCGAAGGGTAGGCGAGCAGGTTGTGGGCGTCAGCCCACGCATTTTCGACTCTCCCTTGGGTTCGATTGGCGACTTATCCACAGGCTCGATCGCTCAAGGGAGAGTTAAGAATAGAGTTAAATAAGAGTTACGCTGTGGATAGCCATCGCCAAGCCCTTGAATCGAAAAGCGTTCTCAGACCGTGCGGTGGGTAGAATATCGAAAGCGGGTGGGCAGACCATCGATACTCGGTGGGTAAACTATCGAAGACTCGTGCGGTGGGTGAACCATCGAAAGTGCTTGACAAGGTGGGCGGAATATCGAAGTATCGGCGTCGATGACCGACACGCTGCTCGACCCCCCTTTAGGCGACCGCTCGCCGCTGCTGCCCGACCGGCACCCGACCGCCGACTTCTTTGTCTGCGACGTGCTCGACGCCGCCCCCAAGGGGGACCTGGCGTCCATGGAGCACCCGGTGTTCTCGCTCTCGTCAAAGCCCGACTACCGCGTCCGCCGGTACGAGCACGGCGACTGCTTCATCGAAGTCAAACCCTCATCCGATGGGCTGGCGACGGTGCACGACCGCGACGTGCTGATCTACTGCATCAGCCAGCTGATGGCCGCCCGTAATGCAGGCCACGCGGTCTCGCCCGTCGTGCGGTTCAAGGCGTACGACCTGCTGACCGCCACCAACCGGATGACCAACGGCCAGGGCTACGAGGCCTTGAAGGCGGCGCTGGAGCGGCTCTCGGGCACGCGGATCAGCACCAACATCGTCACCGGCGGCCAGGAGATTTTTGAGACGTTCGGGCTGATCGAGCGGGCCAAGATCGTCCGCCAGACCCGGGACGGCCGGATGCAGGAGATCGAGGTCAAGCTGGCCGACTGGGTGTTCGCCGCGATCCGGCACAACGAGGTGCTGACCCTCAACAAGGACTACTTCCGGCTCCGCAAGCCGCTGGAGCGGCGTCTCTACGAGATCGGCCGCAAGTTCTGCGGCCGCCAGGCGTCGTGGAAGATCTCGCTCGAACTGCTGCGGAAGAAGTGCGGCTCGACGTCCACCCTGAAGGAGTTCCGGCGGCTGGTGACGCGGATCACCCGCGAGCACGCCGTGCACCGGCACATCCCCGACTACGACATCCGGCTCGGTCAGAACGACCTGGTAATCTTCACCAATCGCCTGCAGCGTAGCGAGCAGGCGACCGAGCGGGACGGCAGCATCCTGCTGGCGGCAGAGATCTACGACGAGGCGAGGATGCTGGCGCCGGGGTGGGACGTCTACGTGATCGAACAAGAGTGGCGGGCCTGGCTTACCGAACGCCCGCGGCGTCCCGACGCGGCGTTCCTCGGGTTTTGCCGTAAGTGGGTGGAACGGCGAGGATCGCCCTATTGAGAGGGGCCAGAGCCATCGATCATGTGATGCTCCCCCACGCCTCATCAAGGGCGGCTCGCCCGCTGCGATATGCCATGCCCTCTTCGCCGTCACTCTCACTATAGTCGGCCAATAGCCGAACACACTCGGCAAGGGCAGAACACAAGACAGGCGTGGCGGCGGCAAGTCTCGCGTTCATTTCCTGCAATTCTGCGGGGGTGTTTTCGTTGGTATCAAAGATCTTGTCGCCGTTTACGTCGAAGACCTCGAACGCAGGGATCTCTTGTCCGTCCATGGCTCGATAAGGGCTGTAGTCGTAGCTCCAGGGGGCCGGGGAAGGGTGTTTGCACATGAGTAGTCTCCTTTGGGTTAGTGTGAACAGGGTGTCCTAACGCCAGACGGATAGGGCGGGCTGTCAACGGTTTGCTGCCTGCAGCTCGACCAAAAAATCTCCAGCAAAGCGGGAGGAGATTTTTTTGCGACCGTTGACAGTCAGCACGCGGCTGGCAGGATCACCCCGGTCACCAACTCCAAAGCGAGCAGCTCCGACATCGACTGAAACGGTTCGGACAACACCGGCGTGGCGGCTGCGTCACGGCAGGAGATGGATGCCAGGCCCACGCGAGGCAGAAGCTACGCGCTCTCGATCGCGTCCCCATCGGCGACGTGGCACACAAGCCGCCGCAGGCGACTGCGTGCCGGCCCGTCGAGCCGCTGCCAGGCTTCCGCTAGCTCGGACTCATCCAGGCGGGCGTCGAGCAGGACCCGACCCAGCAGCAACGCCAGCGGCAGGTCCAGCCGCTGGACGATCTGCACCAGGTGCACGGCGGAGAGACTCGCATCGCCGCGTTCGATCTGTTCTAGCTGCCGCGCCGTCAGCGGAAGCTGCAGCCCGGCGGCCAGTCCACTCTTCGTGATGCCGCGTTTTTTGCGGGCAAGCCGAAGCTGCTCGCCGAGGCGGGCATCAAAGGCCTGGTGGTCGAACGTGGTCATCATGCGAGCGAGCGTAGCGCAGGCGCCAAGCGATGTAAATCAGATTCTGCACGTCCTCCCGCCGGGCGGCCGCTGTCGGCCGCCCGGCACCGCAGCCAGGATCAGTCCTCGCCCGGCTGCAGCCCGTGCAGGTAGTCCACCGCCTTGGACGCCAGCGAGGCGGCCGTAAAGATGGCCCGCTTGTCGTCCTTCAGCACCTCGAGCCAGCTGGCCAGGTAGCTAGCGTGGTCCTCGCGGACCTCCGGCGTGATTTCCAGATCGGCACACAGAAAAGCCGACCCCAGCTCGGCGACCAGTTCTTCCATGGCGTAGCCAGCGTCACCCCACCGCTTCCGACCCAAATCACGGTCCAACCGCGATGGGTGCCGCGTCCAGTGCGTCGCCTCGTGCGCCAGCGTGGACGCGTGCGACTCCGAGTCGACAAAGCACTCGATCGGCGGCAGCTGGATATAGTCGCCCTCAATCGTGTAGTAGGCCCGGTTCCCGCCGGTGCGGATCTCGGCACCGGTAGCCACAAAAAACCGGTCCGCCTGCTCGATCCGCTCTACGGTCTCACGCGGCGCCGCCGCCAACTCGTAGTAGCGGTCCGGCAGCCCGTCGACCTGGCAGGCATTGAATACTGTGTACTGCTTCAGGAACGGCACCTGCTCCGCCACCTCGGCCCCGTCGTCGGTTGTCTCGCTCCGGGTGAACGTGCTCGCGTACACCACCGGCGAACCCTTCTCGCCCTTGCGGACCGAGCCGCCTAACTCTTTAGCTTGCTTGAACGTCAGCCAGTGCGGGCAGTGGAAGCCGGCTTCCTCTGCCGAGGCCCATAGCATCAGGATATTGATCCCGTGGTAGGGGGTGCCGTTGTGCCTGAGCGGCCGGCAGATCCTGCCCGCCGCGTGCTCGGCGTTCCAGGGTTTGTGCCAGGGCCGGACGCCCCGCTCTAGTTCGGCAATGATCTGGTTCGTAACCTTGGCGTAGATGTCGGTGCGGTTCTTGGACTTGGTAGCCATCGTCAATACTCCTTGTGATTAAGACACTGCAAGAAAAACCCCTTGCAAAAAAGCAACTGCTTTTGGGCAAGGGGGACGAAGGCCGAAAGTGCGGGGGGAGAGCAGTCAAGGACGACCGGCGGCGGAGGGGCCCCGCTGCACAAGCGCAGCGCGGAAGGGGGGAGGAAGCCGCCGGTCGCGTGGCCCCGATCCTTGACGGCTTGGGGGGACAGCCCCCCTCATGTAAGTGACGCCGCAGGCGACCACGTTTGTTGTCATCCGCCGCTAGGCGATTAGCCCGCCGCCAGCTCCGCTGGCGACAGCACCCGCACCTCGTCGTAGCGGGCAAAATCGTCCGCGTTGAGCGTCAGCAGGTGCGTCAGGCGATGCCGCTGCATCGCCGCCACGAGTCGTGCGTCGTGGGCGTTCTTGCCCGCGACGCCGTACCTGGTCACCAAGGCCTGCCACTGCTCAAACACGCCCCGGTCGTCCGGGAGCAGGGGCAGCAGCGTCGCCAGCCGGGCGACCTCGAGCGTCGTCTGCTCGACCGAGAAGGCCAGGCCGTTCACGTCGGCCGGCCGCGTGGCCACGACCCAGTACTCGTAGACCACCTGCGGGACCAAGAAGCCGGTGTAGCCGGCGGCGGGCAACGCCTCGACGGCCCGGACGCAGGTCTCAAACAGCGGCGAGTCGGGCTGCGACGCCCGGAGCAAAATGTTGGTGTCGACCAGCAGCCTCACACGCCGCGGTCGTCGTAGATCGATTGCCGATCGGCGTCGACGTGGTGGTCGCCGCTGGGGTGTCCTTCGGCCCAGCGGCGGAAGCTGGCCGCCCAGGCGTCGGGGCGGTGGTTACCGACAGGGGTCGGTCGGCCCTGCTCGGCGGCCAGCAGCTCGAGGGCATGCCGCAGCGCCTCGTCGGGCGAGGCGAAGCCGCCCCGGGCGACTGAGTCGCTCAGCACGTGTTCGTACTCGGGCGGGATGCAGTAGGTCATGCCTGTCTCCATAGATTCTAGGTCAAGACTGCCACTGCCGTCCCCCAAAGTCAATTCAATTCGTGCTCCACGCCAGTACATAAAAAAGCCGGCCGGGCGATGCCCGGCCGGCCGGTTCGTCGGCGATCCTTACTCGGCGTCGCCGTACTCTTCCTCGCTCCGCGTCGCCGCGTACTCCGCATCCAGTAGTCGGCGGATGCGGGTGTCGACCAGGTTGGCCAGCTTGGCGACGACCAGGGCGTCCCCGAGCGAGAAGCTGGCGGCCGACTGGTAGTTGCCGGTGTCGTCCTTGTAGCTCCGCTCGATGGTGAAGTTGTAGAACGTCTTGCCGTCGCCAGCGGTCTGTTTCCAGATGGCGGCCGAGATGCGTCCGAGGCGGATGCGATCGACGGGGGCGTTCTTGGGGTTCTGGTTGGTCATGGTAGTTACTCCTTCTAGTGGGTTGTCGGCTGCGACCCTCGCGGCCTGATGCCCGCGCCCAAGACCCGCACACAGCCGGGCAAGGCCAGCCAAAAAATTGGGGGAGACCTTCAGGGGGCGCCGATTTTTTCGGCTTGCCGGGCACGGCGACGGGGCTAAGCAACAGCATCAACTGGCCCGCTAGGGGCGTCCGCACGGCCCAATGCAAGAAGGGGGCCATGCCCCAGGCAGCAAGCCCTCACGTCCCACGTGATCCCGACGCGGCAGCACGTCCGTCATCCACAGACCCCAGCGAGCAAGCACTTCGACAAACCATCGCAGTCGCAAGGACCGTCCGTTTTTCGTTGACAGTCGCCCCGATTCGCGCTACCCGGAAATCAATGTCGCCCGGCGCCACACCCGCCGGCCCCCGCGCGTGAGTAGACAGCGGGGATTAGCGACGGAGTCGGGAGCGAGAAGCGATGCTGAGGATCGTGCAGAACCGGTCGGCGGCCAGTGCCAAGTCGTACTACAGCCACGCCGAGTACTACGGCGAGAGCCAAGAGATGCCCGGCCGCTGGGGCGGCAAGGCCGCCAAGCTGCTCGGGCTGGAGGGGACCGTCGACCAGCCGAGCTTTGACATGCTGTGCGACAACCTGGACCCGCGGACGGGAGACCCGCTCACGGCCCGCACCAACCACGACCGCACGGTCGGCTACGACTTTAATTTTCATGTGCCCAAGGGTCTGAGCCTGGCGTACGCCTTCGGCGACGAGCGGATCGGCCGCGTCTTCGAGGAGTCGGTCGAAGCGACCATGCGGGAGATCGAGCAAGAATCCAAGACCCGCGTCCGGACCAGCGGCAAGCAGGAGGACCGCGTCACCGGCAACCTCGTCTGGGGGACCTTTGTTCACAAGACGGCCCGCCCGATCGAGGGGGAGCCCGACCCGCACCTGCACGCCCACTGTTTCGTGTTCAACGCGACATTGGACCCAGTCGAGAACCGGTTCAAGGCGGCCCAGTTCCGCGACCTGAAGCGGGACGCCGGCTACTTCGAGGCCCGATTCCACGCCCGGCTCGCCCGGCGGGTCAAGGATGAGCTCGGCTACGACCTCCGCCGTACGGGCCGGCAGTGGGACATCGCCGCCATCCCCGCCGAGCTCGCCAAGAAATTCTCCCGCCGCACGGCACAGATCGAGGACCTGGCCCAGGAGCGGGGGATCACCTCCGCCGACCAGAAGTCGGAGCTGGCCGCGGTGACGCGCGAGAGCAAGACCAAGCACCAGACAGTCGACGAGCTCCGGCAGTCGTGGCGGGCCCGGCTCACCGACGAGGAGGCGCAGCTCATCGACGCCCTGCCGTCGACGCTGCAGCCAGACGGCGGCAGCGCCGTCGACGCGGGCCCTGCGAACACGGCCGCCGCGGTGCGGCAGGCGATCCATCATTGCTTCGAACGCGACGCGGTCGTGCCGGAGCGGAAATTACTCGCGGAGGCGTTGCGCGTCGGCGTGGGGCAGATCGACGCCGACGACGTCGAGCAGGAGGCGTTCCGGCAGCACGTGCTGGCCCGCGAGATCGACGGCCGCCGGATGGCGACCACCGCCGAGGTGCTGGCCGAGGAGCAGGCGGTCATCGACTACGCCCGCCGCTGCCGCGGCGCGGTAAGGCCGCTGAACGACGCCTGGCAGGTTTCCGAAGAGAACGCGTGGCTTAGCGACGAGCAGCGGTCGGCGATCCGCCAGTTGGCCCACAGCCCCGACCGCGTGCAGCTGCTGTTGGGGGGCGCCGGCGTCGGCAAGACCACGCTCATGACCGAGGCAGTGCGGGCGATCAACGACGGCGGGCGCCAGGTGTTCACGTTCGCGCCGTCGGCCGAGGCGAGCCGGGGCGTGCTCCGCAGCGAGGGTTTCGAGACAGCGACGACCGTCGCCGAGCTGCTCCTCAATGAGAAACTCCACGACCAAGTCCGCGGCCAGGTGCTGTGGGTCGACGAGGCAGGACTGCTCGGCAGCCGGCAGCTCAAGCGGCTGTTCGACCTGGCGGACGGGCTCGACTGCCGCGTGATCCTGTCGGGCGACTGGAAGCGGCAGCACGGCAGCGTCGAGCGGGGCGGCGTGCTGCCGCTGTTGGACCGCTACGCGGGCGTCACACCGATCGAGGTCCGCACCATCCGCCGGCAAGAGGGCGCCTACAAGGCGGCGATCGCCGCCATGTCAGCTGGGGATCTGGCCAGTGGGTTCGATCAACTCGACAAGCTTGGCTGGGTTCGCGAGCTGGACCCAAAGTCGATGGACCAGCAGATCGCCGCTGACTACGCCGAACTCACGAAAGCGGGCAAGTCGGCGCTCGTTGTCTCGCCTACCCACCGCCAAGCGGCCCACGTCACCGCTGCAATCCGAGCTAGATTGCGGGAGCAGGGAGCCTTGAAGAGCGACGACCGGGAGCTGCTGAAACTGGAGCCGCTGCACCTGACCGAGGCCGAGAAGTCGGATCCTGCGTTCCTGGAGGAGGGGGCGGTCCTCGTTTTCCACCAGAACGCCCGCGGCTATCAGAAAGGCGACCGGGTCGTGGTACACGGTTCCGTGGACCCTGAGATCACCTCGCAGTCGAGCCGGTACTCGGTCTACCGGGCGAGTTCGCTGCCGGTCGCGTCCGGCGACCAGATCCGGCTCACCGCCGGCGGCCGCACCAAGGACGGCGAGCACCGGCTCAACAACGGCGCGACCTTCGAGGTCGCCGGCGTGCTGCCGAGCGGTGACCTGAAGCTCGCCAACGGCTGGATCATCGACCGCTCGTTCGGTCACTTGGCGCACGGCTACGTCACCACCAGTCACGCCAGCCAGGGCCGGACGGTCGATCACGTGCTGATCGCCGAGTCGGCCGAGTCGTTCCCTGCCGCCAGCAGCGAGCAGTTCTACGTCAGCGCCTCCCGCGGACGCCGCTCGGTCCGCATCTACACCGACGACAAGGCCGAGCTCCGCGATGTGGTGCAGGCCTCCTCCGCCAACACGACCGCTAGCGAGGTGATGTTCGGCCCCGACCCTCACTACGACCGCCACCGCAAGCAGCGCGAGGCCTCGCACACGCCGTCACTGGCGCCAGTCGTCACGCCAACCCATGAGCCGACCTATGCCCGATAGCCGCACTAGCATCGAGTCGCTCCTGGCGTCCAATGGCGAACCCCGGCAAGAAGCGGCCGCCACCGCACCAACCGGAGACCATTCCGACGTCGACTACCGCGCATTTAGCTACGGCCGAATTGGCCGCCGGGCGCAGATGATGGTCGCATTCGTGAAGGGCAGCGGCCAGACCGAGGCCTATCCGTACTCGATGCTGTCACGGCTCGCGGCCGAGAACCCCGAGCGGGGCTGTCGGCTGTGGTTCGGGCCGGTCGTCGTCACCGTGGAGGGAGAGGGCCTTGAGAAGCTCTGCCAGTACCTCCGCGAGCACCGCGTGCTGGAGGTGAACGAGGCGAGCCACGAGCAGCGGTTCGCGGCCGCAGGCGAGGGCCTGGTCACGCGGATCGACATCGCGACGGCGACAGCCACCCTCCGATGAACGCTCAGTGGGGCTCCGTGCAGAGGCGCCGTGCAGAGGCGGCGTGTCACGCCGCCAGCGGATCTCTCCTGACACAATAATGACGCCACCAAGGCGTTTGAGAACCTCAATCGGGAGAGAGCCATGCATGCAGCGACACGAGAAACAACAGAAGAAGGGGTTGTGGTTGGCCGCGACGCCAGCAGCCTCACGCTGTGCGACGCGGGCTTCGTCGGCCAGCGTGAGGGCGACCACGTGCGGTACGTGTTAGTGCTGAAAGACGGCGGCTGCCAAGACGTCTCCGCTCGGCTGACCTGCCTCGACGGTTGCCGACTGCCGTTGACGGGAACGCCGCTAACGAGCGAGCCGTTGCCCGCCATCGCTCGTAGTTCGATTGACGACACGCCAGAGCTCCGCGCCGTCGAGCACGGACTTAGGGGCGGCGACACGCGGTACTTCTCGTGGCGGATCGGCGCGCCCCCCCGCCGACGGGGCGTCCGCTACTTCGGCCTTGGGGTCGACCTCCACGAGGGCACGAGCGCGGCCGATGAGAACCCGCGTGCAGCCGGCCGGCCCTACTACTACGCCGAGCGGGTCGCCAGCAAGCTGTGCCTCGGGGCCGCACCCGCCCCGATCACCAGCGGGTTCTTCCTCACAGCGCGTCAGGCCGAGCGGCGGCTGGCAGAGCTCGCGCGGATCGGCACGGAGCACGGCGTCTTCAGCCGCACGCCGGACGAGGTCTCCTGCGACACGCTCTCGACGCTACTGCTGCGGATGTACGCCGGCTCCGATCTCCTGTTGTTGTCAGCGCGTCTCTGACCCGCGACGGTGGTGGGTGCAGCGGCACCCGCCGCCGCGAAACCAGCGTTAGTCTTGCGCCGTCGTGTCGTCGGGCAGCGGCTGGGTCTGGTAGGGGAGCGAGTTCTGCCACGCGTACTCGAATTCGCCCACCAGGTTCGCGAACGACTCCGGGGCGGTGCGGTTCGAGAGGCGGAAGTAGGACCAGTGCTCCTTGTCGCGGTAGAGGTGCAGCCCAACGTGCCCAAACGCGGCGGGCCCCTTGCTGTCGATCAGCCACAGCGAGTAGAGCGGCAGGCGCGAGTTCCAGCGGACCTCCAGGGACCCCGGGAATTCGGGGTTCGACCGGTTGGCGACCTTGTCGGCGCGGAGTCGCTGGAGCAGTTCGTCAAAGCCCTCGTGCACCGTCCTGGAGACGCTGCGGGGCTCGTCCAGGCGTTTGTGGTTGGTGTGGTCGTGGAACATTGTGTACCCCTGGTTGCCCTCACGGTAGTCGGCGATCAACAAGCGGTAATGCACGCCCCGGCGGAGACCGTCGAGCAGTAGCTCCCCCCAGCGGTGCCGGACGTTGCCGGCGTTGGTAGCGATCATGTCGAACGTCTGGGTGGCGTGCCCCATGTCGACCTTGAAGCTCGTCGTGTCGTACAGCGCATTGGTGTTGGGGATGACGCGGGCGTGCTCGTAGCTCGAGTTCTCGCCGTAAGGGTAGAACACGTGCGAATCGAGTTGCTCGGCGGCCACGGTGATGTCGCTCGACGGCGTCGGTGGCAGCGGCGCCGTCCACCGCGCGAAGGTCTGCACCGCCGTCACCACGATCAGCAGCGCGCACGCACCGAGAGCGATGTTCCGTTGAAAGCCAATGCTCCTCCAGCTAGCCGGCGGCAAGACCGGCTGGCCAGGTACTTCGATCCCAGGCGACGCGGCCGGGAGCGTCAGCGCCGTCGGGGCGACGTGGCTGCTGTCGATCCGCCGTTCGGCGGGTCGGTAGATCGGCATCTGACGCACCAGCTCGCTGAGGGCCGAGGGGTCTTCGGCCAGGTCGCCGTAGGTCTTGCCCTGCAGGGGGTTTCTGTCGCTCGGGTAGCAGGCGTGCAGCCAGGCGGCCACGACATCGACAAACTCCTTGAAATTGCTCGTCTGCTGCCCGGCTTTCGAGAGGGTGCAGAGCTCCTTGTACCGCGACTCGAAGCTGATCTCAGAGACTTCGCCTCTCTCGACGGCCTTCTTGTACCAGCCCCCAAGCACCTGCTTGTCAATCAGTTTGATGTACTCCTGCCGGAGCCGCGTCGTCCGCGTTTCTCGCCTGGCGTTCCTCGCCGCCCCGCCAACCACGCCCTTCGACGCGGTTCGCGCATCCTCACGTCCGGCCATCGCACTCGCCCAGGGGTCGTCTGAAAATCGCCTCCCATCAACCTGGTGGGGGACCGAGATGATAGCAATATCTACCGCCGCGCCAACGGCCCTCCGCAACTCCGCGTCTAAGCGGGTTTAACCGCTTCTATCAGCCGCTCCGCGCCCGCCGGCTACCGGCGGCGACTCACCCGCGAGAGCTCATCGCCGAGAGAGCTCCGGTCGCCTTCTCTGTCGCCGAACACGCGGGCGAGTCGCCAACGGCAGCAGCAGCGGATCCGCCCCTTCGCTTTGCATTGGCAGGCAGTTCGGTTGGCCGGCAACGGAGGCATTCCCATTTCCTAGCTGTCCAGTAGCGGGAGCCGTCGGGATCGCTGGGGGAACCCCTTGAAAGCGGCTGGCAAGGGCTGGGGAACGGCGAGGGAGCGGCGGGGATCCGAGGGGGAAGACCAGAAATCGTCGAAAAAAACAGCCTCCGACCCCACTGCCAGGGGGTGCCTCGCGTCGGCGTAGCATGTTGCGGATTTTTTCACCGACACGCCCCGGAGGAGGCTCATTTATGGACATCAACGCCCCCAGCCGCCAAGTCTATTTCGCTCAAACCCTGAGGCAACAACTCGCGTTGGCTGCCGCCGCTCAGCCCCCTGAGGAGACCTGCCAGAAGGCGGTCTCGGTCGGTTACTACCAGGTGTTTCATCACCGCTGCAAACCCACCGCGGGCTTGTCCGAGTGCAACTACACGCTCGCCGACGACCTGGGGGTTAGCGTGTCTCGGGCCCGGAAGTGGCGCGACGACCGCAACGCGGTCGAGCTGCTGAGCGGCCCCCCGTTCCTGAAGGTGCTGCTGCGGCGGGGCGACTGCCCGCTGCCACCTCCCCCAGGCGACGCGTTGTGCTGGGCGTCCAGCCTCCGCCGCCCGGCAGAAGTGCTCGCCAAGACGGCTCTGGGGAACGCCAGTGGCCCGGCGGGACGTTCCGCCAAGGGGATCCCGCTGCAGGCCGCCCTGATGCTCGAGGCCGTCTTCAACTCAGCCGCCTACTTCGAATGGTTCGGGCGTCGGATCGAGGAGCTGCCGGCCAACCAGCTGCTGGACGACGCCGACGCGACGATCCTGACGGCGATCGCCCGCTCGGCGAACGCCGGCATCGACGGGCTCGACCGCGAGGTCTTCGACCCGGCCCCCGAGCACGCCCCCACCGCGGCCCGACTGCTGCTCGACACTTGGACCCACTTCCCCACGCTGCTGGCCATCCGCGAGTCGCTCGGTCCGGATCATGCGCCCGCGGGTTTCCGCAGCGTCCGCGAGTGGCTGTAGCGCGATGGGCTTCCTGTCACGGCGTCTGCAACACGCCGGCGTGCCTCAGAACTGTCTTGCCGGGCCTCGCCCTGCCTTTTTCTAACCCCACGGAGATCCCAACCATGTCATTACCAATCATCAAGACGCTCGCGGCCGCCAAGAAGCACCAGCAGCTCCGCCGTCAGCGCGAGCAGCGGAGCCGCTTCGGACTCCGCCGCCAGGGGAAGCGGGGCGTCCTCGCCGAGGTTCCGATCGACCTGCCGGCCCGCGGCGTCGATCCGGCAGACGCCGTGGCTCAGGCCGAAAGTACGGAGCGTCGACGCAGCTTGTTCGAGGCGCTGCTCAACGAGCACACGACCTGCCCCGATCGCCAGCGCCGCCTGACCCGCCGCCTCCGCCACGGCGAGACCAGCCGAGCGATCGCGGCCGACGAAGGAACCCGCGAGTCGACCCTCCGCTCGCAGGTACGCCGCGCAAGGATTGCTCTCGGGATCCACGACTCGTGCCAAGAACAACCTTGCCGGGCGCGCGACAAGTAGCCGAGGACTCGAAGCCTGTCCGCTGGAAGCGATCGACCAGCGGTTCCACGAAACAGGGAGCCTGCAGGATGCAGGCCCCCGACGTGGCCCCCGGCCCGCGTCCCCATGGGACCGCACTACCCTTGGCCTCTGGGTGGTTGGACCTCGTGTCTCCGCGGCTGGGCAACGACCACCCCGCTCCGCCATCTACCGGCAGGGCGTCGCCTCCTCTCCGCCGCCGGCCGGAACTCGCCGCTGCGTTTGCAACACCCGCGCGTCGCTGGGACGTGCGGACGGTAACAGGACGCCGGCTCTTCGGCGTCCGCCAACTCCACGGGAGCAAGATCATGAATCGGTTCGGTAACAACTGGAAGCTCGTCGCGGCGGTGATGCTCACCGCCGCGACCGCGGGGGCGACGGCCCACGCGCAGCAGACGGCGGCGACGCTGCCTGCCAAGGTCGCCGCGGCGAACAAGGCGAGCGGCGCGCGACTCGAAGAGCGTTCGGCCGCGTGGCGCCGCCGCCTGGCGAGCCACGGGTCGACCGCCAACCTCACGGCGTTCGGCTCGGCGATCGCGTCGGAGCAAGAAAAACTCACGCAGGGCATGGAGCTGCTGGCCGGTCCCTCCGGCGGCCGGTCGCGGCTGGACCAACTGCTGGCCCAGCTCGTGGTCGACGACCAGGTGCTTCAGCGCGACATGCTCGCGGAGTTCCACGCGTTCCAAGAAGAGCTGATTGCGGAATCGGTGCGCCTGTACGTCGCCGCAGGCCTCGACCGCAAGTCAACCGTGAACCTATTCGCCTACTACCGCTTCAAGTACGCGCCCCCGTCAGGGGCGTTTGGACCGCTGCTCCGGAAGGCGGGCACTCTCAGCCAAGTCGACTGCCTCCGCACGGGCGTGATCTGGTACGGCAGCCACCAGCTCGCCAAGCAGCTCCTCCCGCCCGAGGACGACCACACTTGGACCGGCTTCCTGGGCCGCCTAGTCGCCGACTTCGCGATGTCCGACGCGGCGACCGAGCTGACCGACCCCGGCCGCCTCTTCGCGGAGCAGCTCGAGCCTGAGTTCAAACGCGCCGAGCGCGAACTGCTGACTGGCGACGACGGGATCCTCACCGCCCTGCGGCGCGTCACGGACTGGCACATCGCCACCCGCAACAAACAGCTGCTTCACCACCAGGGAGAGTAACCATGACCAACGCGACACTACCCATTGTAGCCTTGGCGATCGTGGCCGTTGTGGCGCCGCGACCCGCCCAGGCAAGCTGGCTGAGCGCGCTCGGCAAGGGGGTCGCCACCGCGGCCCACAAGACCGGCTCGGCCGCCGGCCGGGGGATCGCCCGGGGCGGCGCGGCCGCGGCCAAGGGCGCCGCGATCGCGTCGCGGAAGGTGCTCGACAAGCTCGGCGTGCAGGGCGCCCAGGCGATGACGAAGCTGTCGTCACGCGGCGCGCAGCAGCTGTCGGACATCGCCGGTCGGCTCGCCAAGAGCCCCCACAAGCAGGCGTGGCTGAAAACGATCGCCCAGCGGGGTGACGACGCGGTTGCGTGGCTGTGGAAGCGGAAGAGCTCCATCGCCGTTGGCGCTGGAGCCACCGCGGTGGTGCTTGCACCGGAAGAATTCATCGCGGCCACCGAGCGGCTCTCGGCGAAAGCGATGGAGGTCGCCGGCGAGCACATTGCCCGGCCGATGGCCACGGCGATCGCGGCGCCGATGGGGTCGCACGTCGCGCAGCACGCCCAGGGCTTCGCCGGCCTGCTGCTGCGTCTCGGCCTGATCGGCGGCGGCTTGGGCTACGTCTACTACCGCGTGCGGCTGCGGCCGGCGCGGAAGTCGGAGGCCTAGGCCCACGCGCCCGCTGTCTGAAATGAAGTCGCTCTCCCAGCCCCGTCTGGCGTTGCCAGGCGGGGCTGTCTCGTATCACCACATCCTACTGGAGGCATCACGATGCTTGCTCGATTCTTGGCGTTTGTGGAGGCCGTGCTGCAGCGGCTTGCTTACCTGTCCTGCTACCTTTGGTTCTTTGCGTGTGTGGCCGCTACGTGGGTTGTGTCTCCATTGCTGGGCATTTTTGCGGTCGGGCTCGCGGTTTGGAGTCTGTCGCGGGGTGGCTCCTACGGCGGTTGGACCCACGGTTCTGCCCGGTGGGCAGGATTCTCTGACCTAAGGGCCGAGGGGTGTCTATTCTCACGCCACGGCCTACCGCTCGGCAGGACGCAGGGATTGGCGCCGGGGGGCTGGCTGGCCAGCCTCCGACCGTTGCTTACTTACTCGCTGCTGCGTTCCTCCGAAGCGATGGCCGCCGCGTCACGCCGTGAAGCCGACGGCCGAGCCCTGAGGGTGAACCTGCCCGACCGGATTCCGCATGCGGCGATTTTCGGCTCCACAGGCTCCATGAAGACCACGGCTTACGCGGTCCCGGTGCTGCAGTCGTGCGCCGAAAGCATGGTCGTGCTCGATCCGAAAGGAGAGCTCGCACGCCTGACAGCTCGACTACGGATGCGTCGCTATGGTCATGACGTGCAGATTATTGACCCGTTTGGCGTCGCCAACGTCCGCGGGATTCCTACCGCACGGCTCAACCCGATTAGTCTGGTGCGAGAAGAGCCTTCGCGTTTGGTGGACGAGGCCCGCCGCCTGGCCACCGCTATTGTGGTCCGAACTGGAGAAGAAAAAGATCCATTCTGGGCGCAGATTAGCAACACGTTGGTCACCGCGACCGTAGCGTTCCTGGCCTCCGAGGCAACGCCCGAGGAGGCGACGCTGTCCCGGGCCCGCGACATCCTGTGTTCGCCCAAGCTGACCGAGCAGATGCTGGCTCACATGAGGGAAAGCGACGCGTGCAGCGGGCTGCTGCAGCGGCTGGCTGGTCAGGTGGCTCAGCTCGAGGGACAGACCAAGGCGAGCGCGTACTCCGTCGCCAATAGCCACATCGACTTCCTGGACAGCCTGCCGGTTGCCGAGACCTTGTCGGAGTCAACCTTCGATCCGAAGCAGCTCGTAAACGCCAAACAGACGATTTACTTGTGCCTGCCGGTGGATCGAGTCGCAGAGCTCAATGGCCTGCAGCGGGTGCTGCTATCGACGTTGATCAATGCCGTGTTCGCCGCCGGCGAGGACCGCCGGCGAAAAGTCCGCTTTCTATTGGACGAGGCTGCCACGCTTGGACCGCTGGACGCGTTGTATAACGCGGTGTTCTACGGGCGCTCGTTTGGGCTGCGCCTGCTGTTCCTGTTCCAAAGCAGCTCACAGGTCTCGCGGAGTTTCCCAGACTCCCAAAAAGACGACTTCTTCGCCACCGTGGGGAGCGTCTTCTGCGGCGTCAACGACCACCGCACGGCGAAGGAGGTCTCCGACTGGATCGGTCAGACCACTGTGGTTGGAACGACTCGGCAGGACAGCTTCTCGCAGGGCAAGACGGCCGGCACGGGGCTGCAGGACCAGACCCACAGCACCAACTGGGGCGACAACCGCTCGACGTCGTATAGCGAAGTGGGTCGAGCGCTGATTCAACCCGAAGAGGTGCTGCAACTGCCCAAGAACGCCGCGATCGTGCTGCTGCCGAACGTCCGCCCGATCCTGGCCGAGAAGACGCCGTACTTCGCTCGTCGCGGTCGCAGGCTCATCCGCCGAACGGGATGGGCGGTAGTCAATGCCGTCGTCGCACTGGCGACGGCCGCCGCGGTCGGCGGCGCCGTGTGGGCCGCGACGATCGGGCAGGACCACCCGATGGTGGTCGAGCTTTCCGGCAAGCTCTCCGACCTGCTGTCTCGTCGTTGATCTTGTCGGCGGGGCAAGGACGCCCCGCCGGTTCCGTGTGCCACAGTGTGATCGCGCCGCGCGTGTTGCCGGTAGGCCCATTCCATCAAGTCCCGAACGAGGATCCATTCCATGAAAGTCGCCAATATTCCCGTCGACCTGGTCGACGAGGACCCCAACCAGCCCCGCAAGCACTTCGACGAGGAAGCCATTGAGCAGCTTGGGCAGAGCCAGATCGACGACGGCGAGCAGCAGCCGATTATCGTCTTCCGCCGGGAGAGTCGATTCCGGCTCATCGACGGGTGTCGCCGGCTGCGGGCGCGCAGGTTGAAGAAGCAGGAGACGGTGCTCGCGATCGTCCACGATGAGGAGCCCGACTCAGAAACGCTCGCGGTTACGCAGCTGGTCGTCAATTCGCTGAGGAAAGACCTGACCCCGATGGAGAAGGCGGTCGCCTACAAGAACCTGAAGGACCAGTATGGCTGGTCAAACACCGAGATCGCAAAGCGGCTGCATGTCAGCAAAGGTTCGGTGACACAGGCTCTGTCGTACCTCGAACTGCCCGAGGAGGCACAAACGCGACTCAATGCTGGGGAGCTGGCAGAGAGCACCGCCTATGCGATCAGCCGCGTGGAGGATGCTGACAAACGGAGTGAACTGCTGAAGCAGGCCGCTGCTGGGCGATTGAAGCGGGACGACGCCAATGCCGTGGCCCAGGCAGCCCGGCCCAAGGGCAAGTCGCACCACCGCGCGGTGCTCCGTTTGAAGTCGGCGGACGTTGCCGTCACGTCCGACGAGCCGATCGACCAGGAATCGCTAGTCCGGATCGGCCGTGAGCTCGCCCAGGCAGGCCAGAGAGCCTCCCGCGATGGGATCGACGTCAAGACGCTGAAGCGGGTGCTGCGCGACAAGCATCGGAACGTTGCAGCGGCATCGTAGGTCCAGATCGAAACCAACAGCACATTCAAAGAACGAGGTGAGATGATGAAGCAAGTCTTGGACTTTATGAAGGGCGTCGTTGGCAGCGTTATCGGCTTCGCGGGGAACGCCATCGGCAGCGTGTTTAGCCCGGGCGGCGATTCACCCAAGATCGGCGGCACCCACGCCGAAGCAATGTTCCGCGCCGGCTTCAAGGAGCTTACCCAGATTCTGCCCGCCACAGCGGAGAGCGTTCAACCGGTCGAGGAAATCGGTCTCGCTGGCAACGCGCTGCCGCAGGAAGTCTACCAGGATCGGCACGAGGTCGAGCCGAATATCAACCAGAACCTCGAGATGCAGATGTAGGTTCCGCTGCGTCACATTGCTCACGTGCAGCCGGTCGGCGAGGGCTTCGCCGGCCGGCTGCTTCCGTTCTAGGGATTGTGCAACAGCCGAGGTGTGCCAAGCGTGGGTAGGAAGAGGACCCATCCCCCCACACAGGACCATCTTGATCATGAGTTGCCAATCCCTCTCCGGCCATCCACTCGAGCTGCTTTCACTCGCTGAAACTGCGCGATTACTGAAGCAGCCAGTTGCGGAGGTCGAGCACCTCGTGGCGAGCTGCAAGCTTCGCTCATTCAGGTTCGGAACGCACGGCGAGATTGTCCGGGTTCTGCGTCTCGACGCAGAGCGGCGGACTGGGCTCCAGCTATCTAGACCCGCTCAGAATCCTACGTCCTATCAATCTGGCTATTGCCGTCCGGGTGCAATACGCAACTTGCCGGCGATGTTACCTCGGAGACCGGTCATGTCTTTCGGAATGGGCTGTTTGCTCTGTCTGCTTTTCTACAAGTGGGGATGCTACGAGACACGCTTCCCAGGCAAGACCCGCAAGTTCGCGAAGCAGGTGTGGGCGCGAGCCAGGAGCGTGGCAACTAAATCCGATCCGCAGTCCGAGTCGGGCGCGGCGGGCAGCGTCGCGGAGGCGACCGCTAGCCGCGACGCGGCGTCGTAGCACTTCACTAGTCGCACGCTCCTTCGCGAGCGGTACGGGTTATAGCGTCGAACGAATCACTGAAGGAGAGCACCCTCGTGATCGATCTCTCGAAGGAAGAACTGCTGACGGTGAAGCAGGCGAGGCTGGAGTTTCCTAGCCGGCCGAGCGTCCCGACAATCTGGCGCTGGATGCTGAAGGGGGTTCGGGGGGTTGTGCTAGACAGCGCGTGCATCGGCGGCCGACGGTTTACCAGTCGGGAGGCGTGCAGGCGGTTCCTGAGTTCGCAATCTTCTGCTTCCGCCGCTGTCGCGACCCGAGGTAGCGAGCGGCAGCGCGCTCTGTCCGCTGCGCAGGCCACCCTCGACCAGCTCGGCGTCGCGACGAGGGAGTCGGCATCAACCTAGTTCTCTCGCGACCCTGGCGGCCAGTTGCTGGTCCCTCTCTGCGTAGACTTGGGTGACGTCAGCCGACGCGTGCCCCAGAACAGTCTGAGCGGCCTCTAGCCCGAATTCCTTGCGTATCACGGTCGCGGCCGAATGCCGGAGTCGATTTGGCGACCAAGTCTCGACCTCGGCCTTCTTTGCGGCACGACGCACGGCGCGCCCATACGAGTCCTTCGTGTAGCGATCGCCTGCAGTGCGGCGAGGATTCGGCAACTCACTCGGATTGAAGCAAAACGCTTCCGGGTCTCGCAGCAAGTACTTGGAGAGGATTGCCTGGGCCTTGGGTCCGAACCAGATCACGCGAGACTTGCCGTAGTGCTCGGTCTTGTGTCCAACTACCTGATACCGCCAAACGTCTGCTGAGCGGTCGATGTCGACTGGCCTAAGGCTGCAGATCTCGCTTGGGCGGCAGCCGACGAGTCGTTGCAGTTGAACCATGTCGGCGACGATCGACGACAAGTGCGGCAGTGTCTTCTCGACGACCTCATCGCTCACCGGTTTCACCGGGGCGTACTCAGGCGCGTCCGTGCGACCCCGTTTGAGGCCGCCGACCGCCTGCAGGGCTTGCCAGATGGTGGGTCGGACCAGCTGCTCGGCGACTCCCCATTTGAACATCCGGACGACGCGGCCGATCTGCTTGTTGACGTATTTCCGCGACCACCCCGCTTCGATCATCGACTCGCGGACGGTCTTGAGGGCCTTCGGACCAAACCGATCGATTCGTTCCAGATCGTAGTGTTGGCGGACGTGTTTGAGGGCGTCGGTGATGCACCCGTACTCTCGGGTGACAACGCCGTCCTTGCGGTAGTACTCCATGCAGTGACGGAGGTACGCAACGGCCAGCTCGCAGACCCGCACGTCGGTCTGCTCGTGCAGCGAGTCGGCCTGCTGTTGGTCGAGCCACTCGCCGACGATCTGACGGTACCGCTCTTTGCTCTCCGAGGAGCCGTAGGGCCCCAGGTAGTGGTCCTTGCCGTCGATCGTCACTCGGGCCAGACCGCGGGCCTTGTGGCGGCAGTACTTGGGGACACGCCGGCGACGTTGAGAACTCGACATACGGTGGGCTCCTTAGCTCGGCCCGGCACGTCGTCGGTTGTACCGACTTTGTACCGTTTTCTACCGAGTAATGAGCCGCACTGCCGACCGTCGACAGGTAACCTAAGTCTAGGTTCCGGCGGTAGTTAGAAAAAGTGGCGGGGGCCGGATTCGAACCGACGACCTCGAGGTTATGAGGCGACCACTTAAGAAACCAGGATTCCCGTATTCCCCGATGATTTCGCGAGTTGGGGTGAGTTAAGGGCCTATCAAACTCTATCAAGTTCTATCGTTCTTTGTCGAACCTTAGTAGTACAAGGCGCGTTTCGATAGTACACGGTAGTACGAGTTTGGACCCGCTTGCAGGTGGCAGCGAGGCGGCGAGAATGGAGGCTAATCAGGGGTTCGGAAAGTTTGTCACCCCTGTTTCCCGGAGAAACTCGCCAGGACGGTTGCTTGATGAAGGGTTGGTTCACGCCGCTGTTGTTTCTGTTGGCGCGTTCGGGCGAGGACCAGCTCAGGCGGCAGATCCTGTTTCTCAATGCCGAGCTAGAGATGACCCGGGCTCGGGTGCCACAAACCCGTGTCTTTCTCAGCAATGAAGAGCGGGAGCGTTTGTTGGAGCTGGGCGACGGCATCGGTTCAGATGTGTTGAAGCTGGTTTCGATCGTGCATCCACGAACGTACCAGCGCTGGCGTGAGCGGAGAAGCCAAGGGAAGCCTCCCGCCAAGAAGATGGGTCGCAAGGGCACTCCAGAGGACTTGCGTCAGATCGTTGTTCGACTTGCCACCCAAGCTGGCTGGGGCTACGGTCGAATTGTCGGCGAGCTGAAGAAGCTTCGCATCCAGTGCGTTGGTCGCACTACGGTCCGGACGATCCTCAAAGAAGAGGGCGTCTCGCCCAGCCCGAAGCGGGGCAGGGGGACGTGGGACGAGTTCATCAAGATCCACGCCGAGACGCTTTGGCAGGTAGATTTCTTCTCGAAGATGGTGGTCACGCCAACAGGGCTGCGGCAGGCGTATGTGCTGGTATTCTTGAACGTCCAATCAAGGCGGGTCATCTGTTCTCCCGCAACCTTCAAAGCGGATGACCGATGGATGGTCGAGCAGGCCGAATTGATGCTTGACCAAGCCAAGAAACTGGATCTGCCAGTACGCTACCTCGTTCGCGATCAGGACTTCAAATACAGCAAGCGGTTTGATCGGGTCTTCTCAGGCGCGGGCGTTGCCGTTGAGCCAACGGCCCCTCGTGCTCCGAATCAGAACGCGTTTGTGGAGCGTTGGATCCAGAGCGTCAAGTATGAATGCCTGAATCGCTTCATTGCCTTCGGCTTGAATCATCTTGATTACTTGGTTGCCGAATTCGTCGACTATTATCACGAGTTACGGCCGCATCAGCGGAAGGACAACAAGCCGCTTGTTGGGGTCTGGTCGGATACCGACGATCCTCCGAGCAGCGGAGAAGAAGTGGTCTGCCGAGAGAAGCTCGGCGGAGTCTTGAAGTGCTACGAGCGGAAAGCGGCCTGAGAAGCTGCTGAGGCAACTTGAACAGCCGGGGCGCGAGGAATGGCGACCCGACTCCATGCGCCGTTGATAGATCGGCGGCGATTCGCGACAATTAGCGTCGCGTCAAGAGCCGTTCAATGCCGTCCCCGACCGTGAATCAACGGACTGGTTCGTTGGACAACCTTGTTGAACACGACGGCTTGTGGTACTGAAGAACCCAACAGTTTCCCCCGGTGCCAAGGTTCGATTCCAACGTCTAAACGTTGCCGAGCCTTGGCGTTGCCCGCGGTGCCTTGGTTCGTTTCCAACGTCTAAACGTTGCTGCGTCTACTCGTTGCCACGGTGCCGAGTATTCGCTTAGACGTTGCCCCCGGTGCCAAGGTTCGGCTGCAACGTCTAACCGTTGCCAAGGTTCGATTGGGACTTTGGTGGGGTGGTACCGAGCCATAAGAGAGCGAACGTTCTTGTGGCTTGACGGCTTGCCAAAAACACCCTGAACAAGCCTAAACTATGTTTGAACAAGACGATCACATCTTGGAACGGCGTCGCAAGAAAAACAATTCCGTTTCATCAAGCTTGCCTGACACATTCTCGTAGGGTACTTGCACTGCCGTCTCAATATTTTCGATCTTTTTTTCCCAGTAGTCAACCACGTCTTCGGCTGACATTGATTCTTTGGGACTTGGCAACGAACAACTAAGGGTTGGCGAGCCATCTTTCCCGACGAAAATAACCTTTGCCAAAATCAAGGCTGAATAGCTTGGTGCTTGACGTGCAGCAGTCTCCTCCAGTAACAGCTCTACTAACTTTTTTGATCCACGAGAATCCAACTGAATGCATGTAGGTTGGGGTTTGTAGAAAACTACATACGCTTCGCTGGCGTTTTCGCCATAGTGCTGCAAACGAAGATCATCGCGAATGTAAAGCCACGTTATTGCGAGAATCACAGCAGCACATGCTGAGAAAAGCAAAGCATTGCGGCTCTTCCGAGAAAATAATCTGCCAGCCATGACCACCCTAGTTGTCCGCTGCTGCCCTTGGAGATATCGACTAAGGCATTGCAGGGCAGCATCCTTCTTTACCCGGTTTGGGGGGTCTACCAAAGCCGCCATTCGGCCACTCGTAGCGGCCTCCGCACGGACGCTCTTCATGGCAGTAGCCTGGAAACCCCTCCATGAATCCGTCGTCTACAAAAAGTGCATCGTCTCCACATCTGACTTCGCACCAAGAGTGAATTGGTATATCACTTGCTCCAGTATCTTGCCAAGCGGCCCAATCTACCTTGCAGTCGAAGTGCTCGGGATTGCAATCATCGCATGCGTTCTTGTACCCATATGCCCACTCGTAGCAGTATACACCTCTATTCCTCTCGTCTCCCCCACCAGGTATGGCACGCCATACAGGCCCTAAATTGGGACGTCCGCCATCGCGACAAGTCTTATCTATTCCCATCGCAATGCACTTTGCTTCTTCTCGGCATTTGTCGCGATCCTTCTGAGAAATCACCCCGTTTGCGAACTTCTTTTCGCACATCTTGAAAAGGCCGAGCATGAGTTTCTTCCTCATGTCAGCACATTTGTCATGGTTTTCGTCACACGCACGATAACAGTTCAGGAGCGACTTATTTACAGTCCATCCCTGGTGATCTTCCAAGCATTGTGCTTTGCAGTCCCGCAAGGCTTGCGGTGTTGTTCCATTGGGGTCCAATTTGTCTAGAGGCGTGCTGTTGTTGTATTCGTACAGATTCCACCCACTACCTTTGTACGCAATAGGATCACGATTCACCCACCTCCCCAATTTAGCGTGATAATACCGATGCCGATTCAACTGCAGCCCGGTTAGGAGGTCGAGTTCCCTGCCGGTGAAGCGGACCTCCCACTCGTAGTCGGCGCCGGAGTAGCTCGAGAAGTCGGGGTCGAGCCCGGCGCTCTCGCCGTAGGGCTGGTAGACGAACCGCTCCTTCACAGCGCCCGCGTTGTCGGCGATGGCGATGACGTTGAAGTTGGCGTCCTGCAGCGAGTAGAGCCGCTCGCTCGGCGTGTCGCGCAGCACGAGGTCGTCAACGTAGCGTGTTCCCCAGACGAGCTGCTTGCTAGCGGACGTCGATGAGTTCTCGCGTTGCTCGAGGCACTGCCACTGGTTGCTGTAGTAGAAGTGGGTGGTGGTGGCCCCTTCGGCGCGGGTGATGCGTCGCCCGAGGCCGTCGTAGGCGTTGGCCTGCACGACGCCGCTGTCGTCGAGCGACACGAGCCGGTTCCATGCGTCCCAGGTGGCGCCGTAGCTGGCGCCCAGGCTCTTGGGCTGCGGCATCGACGTCATGTTGCCGTTGTTGTCGTAGCCCGGCGTGGGCCACGCCGTCCCGGTGGACTCGGTGATGTTGGTGATCTCGTTGACCGTGCTGTGGGTGCGGTCCTGGTTGAGCGTGCCCACGACGCCCTGCTGGAAGTTGTCCCAGTTGCCGGTCTGGTCGAGCGTCCAGTCCTGCGTGAGCGTGGCGCTGCTGATGGCGTCGTTGCCCGCGTTGAGCGTCCCCTGCTCCATCGACGTGAGCCGGTTGAGCCCGTCGTAGCCGTAGAGCTGGTCGTAGCCCGCGGAGTTGGCGCGGGCCGCCTCGTCCCGGCGATAGAGCCGGTTGCCGGCTAGGTCGTAGCCGTGCTTGATGTGGACGCGTTCGCTGGCGCCCTGCAGCCACTGCAGGTCGACGACCCGCCCGAAGCGGTCCAGCCCCGCGTAGGCGTTCGCCGTGCCGTGGTCGAGCGTGTACTCGACGTCGGTCGATGGCTCGGGGTATTTTTGGATTACCACCTGATTCATCCCCAGGTAGTCGTAGCTGACCACGTCGGTGGAGTCCCACGTGAGCTTCTCCACGCGGCTCAGTTCATTGTTCACGCCGCTGCCGTAGCCGATCGCCAGCACCGTGCCGTCCGGGTAGGTCACGCTCTCCCGGCGGATCGTGTTGCTGCCGCCTGACGCGTCGTCGTACCCGTACTGCACCTTGGGCGAGGAGCCGGTCGCCGCCGCGCCGTGCTGCTGCCGCTCGGTCGTGATCTGGCTGAAGTCATTATACAGGTACTCCACGTCGCTGGTCACGCCGCTGGCGCCGCTGGTGGTGCTGTAGCTGGTGATCTTCTGCAGCCGCAGGCGGTTGTCGTAGCTGTGGGCGATCCGCCGCACGCCGCTGTCCACGCCCGAGCCCACCGCAGACACCGTGTCCTCGACCTGCCTCCCCAGCCCGTCGTACGCGTAGTCGTGGACCGAGTCGTTCTGGTCGGTCATCTGGGTCCGCTGGCCCTGGCGGTTGTACTCGTAGCTGACCGTGCGGTCAGAACCGGTCCCCGGGTAGGTGACGCTCGCCAGGAGCTGGTTGCTGGCGACCTCCGAGCCCGCCAGCGTCACCCCATACGCGTAGGTGGTCACCTGGGCGCCCGTGTCGCTGTTGGCGGCGGTGAGCGTCTTGACTTGGCCATCGGCCGTGTAGGTGGTGTCGACCTGTTCGGTCTCCGACCCGCCGTGGTTCCGCACCACGCTCGCGACGCGGCCCGCGTCGTCGTACGTGCTGCGGGTCGTCTGCGTGGTCGCCGAGGGCGAACCGGCCTCGAGCGGAGCGATCTGGTCCTCCGCCTCGCCCCGCGCGTTGTAAACGGTCTGGCTGACCAGCAGCGTCGCCGTGGAGCCGGCCGCGTTGGGCGTCGACGACGGGCGGCTGAAGGACGCGCTGTCGTTGCCCTGGTTGCCGTACTCGGCCGCCGCCACCGAGCGCCCGATCCCGTCGTAGTACAACGCCGTGTACGACGGCCGCGCGTTCGTGCCGGCCGCCAACGCGCCGTTGCCGCTGCCGTTGCGGTAGCGGGCCAGCGACTCGCTGATGGTGACGCTCGACGCGTCGTCGTAGGTGGTCTCGCTCTGCTCGATGACCACGTCGGTCGCCACGCTCTGCGGCGTCTCGGTCCCCGTGCCGCTGTAGTACGCGGTGTAGCTGGCTGTAGCCCGGCCGACCGCGTCGTAGCTGGTCTTGGTAAACGCGTCGCTGCCGGCCGGCGCCGACTTGAGCACGTTCCCCTCTTCGTCGTACCAGGTGTTGTCGGTCAACGCGGCGCCGGCGACGCCCGCGCCGCTCACCGCGTACCGCTTCGTCTGGTAGACCCGCCCCCGGTCGTCGTAGGAGGTCTCGCTCTGGGCGATCAGTGTCGTGCTGCGCTTCTGCTGCGTCGTCGTGGCTCGGCCCAGGTTGTCGAGCGTCGCGACCGCGTAGAACGTGCTGGCCCCGTCGGTGGTGACCGTCGTGGTCTGCCGGTCCCGCCAGTCGTAGACGTACTCGACGACCCGGTCGTTGCCCGGCGTGTCGTCCACCGGCTGGGTGGTCTTGGTCAACAGCCCGTCGAGCGAGCTGCTGCCCGAGCCGTAGGCGTCCGTGTCGTAGGTGTTGACCGCGACCTTCCGCATGTTATCCGAACCGCCCCCCGTGTCGTTGGTGCCGACCCAGCTCTCCAGCACCAGCCCACGCGGGTCGTACACCGTCCGGGTGATCGTGCCGCCGGGCGTCTTGACGTAGTCCTGACGGCCCATCGCGTCGTAGTTGAACTCGGTCCGGTCGTAGTTCGTGCCGACTGACCCCGGGCCGCTGTCCGGGATGTTGTGGTACACGTCGGTGCACTCCAACCGTCCGTTGTCGCCGTACTCGTGGCGGGTCCACCGGCACCACTGCGTCTGCGGGAAGCTCATGCCGCTAGCCAGCTGGCCGGCGACCTCGTTCACCGGGCTGCCGCCGCTGAACAGCGCCGCCTGGATCTCGTCGGTCACCCGGCCGCTCGCGTCCTTCCTCGTGATCGAGACCGGGCCCACCGTGTAGTAGTCGTAGGGCGCCGCCGCGCCGACCCGGTAGCCCGCCGCGGCCCAGACCTCGTGCTGGTCGTCCAGGTAGACCGTCTGCTGCAGCGTTTGGACCGTGTCGCCGTCGACGTCGTGCGCCGGCCCGATCGTCTTGGTCGGCCGGCCCATCCCGTCCGCCTCATACGCCGTCAGCAGGTCCAGACCCGACGGGTCCTGCGTTGTGCTGGCCATCGTGCCGGTCGCGTCGTCGTACGTGTGCTCCGTGACCGTGCCCCGCGCGTCGGTGCTCTTCACCAGCCGACCGTCGATGTCGTACTCCTGCACGCGGGTGTTGCCCGACAGCCAGCCGCCCCCGTTCTGGCCGCCGCCCACGTCGGGCAGGTGCTCGGTCCGCTTCTTGACCTGAACGGTCGGGTCCCCCTCGCCGGGGCTGTCCCCCCACCACTCGTGGGTGTAGGTGGTCTCGACCGGGTCGCCGCCGCCCGAGTCGCTCTGGTACGTGACCCGCTTCTTGACCGGGTAGACCGTCGCCTCGGTCGGCTGACCCGAGTTGATCGTCCGCCCCCCGTACTCCAGCTTGCTCTGGTTGATCGCCGACCCCGCAGAGCCGTGCTTCACCTGCTGGAACTGGGCGTACCCCGGCGCCCCGCCGGCGCCCGGCGTGTTCACATCGTAGTAGGTCGTGACGTTGATCAGACCGCTCGACTCGTTGAGCTGCACGTCCAGGTCGGCGAACCCCTCGTCGTACGGGGCGCCCGACATGTCGATCGCCGAGGGCTGCGCCCGCAGCGTGACCCGGCCGTTCTGCTCGCTGAACTCGCTGTAGTGGATCCACCGGCCCTCCCCCGACTTCTCGTGGTCCAGCAGCATGTCCTGGCCGAAGTGGTTCGCGAACACCGTCTTCGTCGAGCCGTCCGGCATCGTCGCCACCGTCTTCAGCTGCCAGTGGTTGTAGCCGATTGCGTTCGCCGACTCCGTGAAGCTGATCGAGAACTCCTGGCTGCCGCCGTGCGTCGCCGCGTAGGTCACCCGCCGGCTCGTCGGGTCGTACTCGTACGCCTTCTCCGCCACCGCCGCCACCTGGGGGTCGGTGGCGTTCCCGGGCGTGGAGCCCAGGCTCGCGTAACCCGATGGCCCCACCACATACTTCAGCCCGCCCGCGTAGGCCGTCGACGAGTCCGCCGTGTAGTACCGGTAGTAGTGGGTTCCCAGGTCGTCCCAGCCCGACACCCCGTCCGGCGCCTGGGTCGTGACCGTCTTCAGGTCGCCCGGCCGCCCCTTGCCCGACTCCAGCGCGGTGTAGTACGCGAACACCACCCGCCGAACCGCCTCCGCATGGGGGGCGCCGGTCGTGCCGCGGTAGAGCGTCGCTGTCTCCACGTTGCCGTCGCTGTTGTAAGCGAACACCCGCGACTCCACGTCACCGCCCAGCGTGCTCCGCTTCTCAACGACCCGACCGTCCTCCTTCAGGTACTCCGTCACCTCACCCCCCGGCGAGACCCGCCTAGAGATCAGCTCGTCGATCGCGTCGAACTCCCACACCGTCCCGTCCGGGTCCGTCACCCGCCACGTGTTACCGTCCAGCGTCAGCGTCTGACGCGCTCCGTACAACGCCGTGTACGTCGAACCGCTCTGGCTGAAACGCAGATACCATCCCACCGCTTCTGTAACAGCTAGCACCGCTGCCATCAGCGTGTATTGAAAGAGAGGCGGGCCACGCTTGGTTTCCTAGAATTGTTTGTTGTGAAACTCAAACAGAAGGAGACTAGCCATGACCCACCAACCGCATCCTAGCACGACGCGCGGCGTTGTCGAGCTGCTCGCCGAGCACGGCTTCGAGGGGATGGCCCAGGCGATGGAGCTGCTGCTTGACGAGTGCATGAAGATCGAGCGTCAGGAGTTCTTGGGCGTCGGCCCCTACCAGCGTGGCGAGAACCGCAACGGCCGGGCCAACGGCTTCAAACCGAAGCGGGTGAGGACCCGCGTCGGCGAGCTGAACCTGGCCGTGCCGCAGGTGCGCGACGCGCGGTTCTACCCATCGGCCTTGGAGAAGGGAGTCCGCAGCGAGCGGGCGCTGAACCTGGCGATGGCCGAGATGTACGTGCAGGGCGTCTCGACCGGCAAGGTCACCAAGATCGTCGAGGAGCTGTGCGGCTGCGAGGTCTCCAGCAGCGAGGTGTCGCGCGTCGCGGCCGCGCTGGACGAAGAACTCGAAACGTGGCGCAACCGGCCGCTGGGCGAGATCAAGTACCTGATCGTCGACGCCCGCTACGAGAAGATCCGCGAGGGCGGCTGCGTGATCGATTGCGCTGTACTCGTAGCCGTTGGCGTCGATCCGACCGGTCACCGCAGCGTGCTGGGCGTGAGCGTTTCGCTGAGCGAAGCGGAGGTCCACTGGCGGGAGTTTTTCAAGTCGCTCTTGGCCCGCGGCATGCACGGCGTGGAGCTGATCACCAGCGACGCGCACGCCGGGATGGCCGAGGCCCGCAAGGCGTGCCTGCCGGGCGTGCCGTGGCAGCGGTGTCAGTTCCACCTGCAGAAGAACGCGCTGGACCACGCGCCGACTGAGACGCTCAAGCAAGAGGTGACCGAGGACCTCCGCGGCGTGTTCAACGCGGCCGATGCCGAGCGCGCCGAGCAGGAACTGCGACGCGTCGTCGCGAAGCACGAGCAGGACGCGCCGAAGCTCGCCGCGTGGATCGACACGAACGCCCGTGAGGGACTCACCGTGTTCCGCCTGCCGGCGACCCACCGCAAACGCCTGCGGACCACCAACCTGCTCGAACGGCTCAACCGCGAGCTCAAACGCCGCACCCGCGTCGCCACGCTGTTCCCCAACGAGGCCTCCCTGCTACGATTGGTCACCGCCGTCTTGATGGAACAAAGCGAACAGTGGGAGACCGGAAAGCGGTACGTCACGTTCTAACCAAGCCTGCCCGCCAAACTCGATCTGTGGCTTTTACAGAAAGGCTGGGGCGGTATCGAAACGCACCGACTTGCCACGCCGCCCAGGCGACCAGATGAACACCAGCTCGTCGTCCGGGTTCGTCGTCAGGTACGCGAACGTGTCCAGCGACCAGTTCGCGCCCACGCCGCCGTAGAAGTCCGCCGGAACGCCACCGTTGTTCCAAAGGTTGTACCACGTAAGACGGAAGTTCCCCTCCCGCGGCGTCGACAAGAAGCTACCGCTCGTCTCCGCAGCAAGCTTCGCGAAGTCGACCGGGCAAGAATCACCCCCGCAACCTGCGTTCGTGCCGCAATCGCACTCCGTGCACGTCGGCTCGTCTTCCGGCCTCGCCTGCGTCGTCATGACTACTAAACTCCTGAATAAAAAGGAATGATAGGTGGCGGATCATCGTCAGCGGGTTAACGCCTGCTATCTCGTTAACGGACTCAGCCGCACCTCCGTCCGGCGGCGGGTAAGCCCCCTCCCACGCCAAACCCCGTCGGGCGAGCACGACAACCGACTCTTCCGGCGGCCATCCGCCCCCACGAGCACCAGACTGCCTTCCTCGATCCACCAAAAGTGTTCGTTTGGGCCAAACCCTTCCTCGACCTGTCCCGTTGGTCCCAGTCGCATCGGCCAGCGGTTCTGGCCAGGGCGGTCGTACAGGAACCTCTTGCCAGCCAGATCCGCCATGAACTCTCGGTCATCTTCGCGAACCCTGCGCATTAGATGGCTCTGCGGACACCAGGCAAGCCGCAGCTCATCCAAGAAGCCGAGGCAGAGCTCTTCGTGCACGAACCCGGGGATGTGGGTGTTTCTCCCGTACAGCGACCACTTGCGGTAGAAACGGTGCTGAAACAAGACCTCGCCGCAGAAGTCGTGCTGCTCAAGCGTGAAGAGGAGTCGACTTGAGGCGTAGTTGGCTGGCCAGCTGATCGGCTGATCAAGACGCTGCCATGCAAACCGGAACGTCTCCTTGTCGCCGTAGACCTGCGTGTAGTAGAAGTCGGAGTGCTCGTTGTACCAGTTGCAAAGGCAGAGCGCTCGCCAGCATCGCATCTTGTCGATTAGCAACTGCCCACTTTCCTGATCAGGGCTGTCGCGGTAGCTGGCGCCGAACACACTCCACAACGGGCTGGACGGCGGGGTATGAAAATGCTTCGGGTCCGGCCAAAACAACGTCCCCGACCGCTCATACTCCGCGGTGTCGAAAAGATCGCTAGGGTCACGCACCGGGACGTTGTCCGCGTCAAGGAACAACACCTCCCTAAATCGGCTGTGCTTAATCGCGTAAGGTTTGAGCTCCCAACCCCCCAGCCGTGGGTGCGGATGCTCCGGCAGCACATCTTCCGCATTCCGGCAAGTCACACCCAGCGGGCGGAGGAGCTCGATCCACTCCGGATCAAACTCATCACTATTGAGGCACCAGACCTCAATCGGCAGTTCACAGCCAAGGTGTCTGAGAAGGCGACAGAGGACCCAGACACACCCGCCGTACTTGATTCCACCACCGCAGGTTACAATCCCACGACCTTCACATTGATCGGGCCACTCCGGGCACCGATCTAGGAAAGCATCCGCATGCTTTGCCGCGTTGGCCCGAGTGAGTTTGACCATACCGTCTTTTCGAGCGTGGTCGCCGTCGGCAATCGAACGCGTAGCTGCACACATGGCGCCTCCTAGCTGACCGTGCTTCCCGATCGCCACCACTGGGAGCCAGAAAGGACCCCAGAGCCATGCAGTCCGTCGCAACGCGATTGGCGTCGTTGTGCCAGAGGTCCAGAATTGATGCCGCGCGACGCCAGTGCCGGCGTCCGCCGCTGTGTCACTGTAGATAAGCAACTGGGCTTATCGTAGCGGACTGCGGAGATCCGTCAAGCAAGTTCTCAGCTCTTCCTCTTGGAATATCCATGGACCCTACTGGCGCGGAGGCGAGGTGTCGCGCGATTGGAGTTGCAGATGGCCTCGGCCGCGTGGATTCCCACTGGGCTTCACTAAGTCGTTGTCGAACTACGCCGCAGCGTTTGTTGTCCGGCATCCAACGGCATCTCCTCACTGCCGCTCGACGTGCGCGGTAAGAGTCTCGAAGAAGTTGTATCTTTCCGCGAGCGTGCGGTATACTTGGCTGTGCGGGACACTCGCCATCGAAAGAGGCTTCTCGCTGCGGTCCGAACGCCCGCCTTGCTTAGCGTTGCAACTTTCGGTGGAGCCGATCGCATCGCGATTGGCCGGTCCTACCGCCAACTAGAGCATCGACAGGTGTTGAGGGGCTGACCACTTGCAGGCAGCAATCGCATGGACGCTGCAAACGGCGCATAGCAAGTCGCCCGTCAGTGCCTAGCATCGTCACACGGACAGAACGCAGTCGACGAGGCTGAAATAGTCGTTCTTTCGAAGTTGGGCCAGTCGGTTCTCCAGTCAGAAACGCTAGACGCAATGCACCACGGGCCCCAGTTCGTCCGTACGGGCCCGATCCTGGACCCCGCTCAGATCCGGAAGGTCGCTCCCAACTACCCTCACCACGATGCGATGTTTCCGTCGGTGGTGGCCACGGACGCCCTGCACAACGCGAGGGGCAAGTACTACTGCTACTTCGGACCTCATGACCCTCCTGGCGGCATCTATCTCGCGGTCGCTGACGACCCGGCGGGGCCGTGGCGCCCCCGAACTGAGCCCGTCATTCGGCGGGTCTGGCCGGGCCGCCTCAGTGTCGATCACGTAGCCTCCCCCCACGCACTTTGGGTCCGCGAACTGGGCCGACTCATTCTCTGGTTTCACGGCCCGAACTGGGTGACGCACTGGGCGGCGAGCGACGACGGGATTCACTTTGAGTATGGCGGGGTTTCGCTCCAAGACACGAAGCCCGCGACCGTGTCCTACGCGCGTGTGTTCAGATCGCTGGACGGCTTTCTCATGATCTACATGCGTAGGGACACCAATGGCATCCACCATCTGCACGCGGCGCATTCGACCGATGCTGTGAACTTCCAGGAGGCCGGCCGGGTACTACGATCGCAAAGGGGGCACTACTGTGGTGGCTGGCTTTGGCGTGGCTTGCTAATCTACCACCATGACCTACCCGGTCACGTACCCGGACGATTCACGGCGAACTTGGTCTGCCGTGAGTTTGACCCGTTGACTCTAGCATCCGGTGATGAGCGGGTGTTTTACGAAGCTCCCCTGCAAGATACGCCAAGAGTCGCATCCGCCTGCATCCTCGAGCAAGACCTCGCCCATCTCTACTACGACGCCGGTCCGCGACTAAGCAACTCCATCTGCCATGCCGTCCTCCGACCTTAGGATTTCGGTCCTCAACCGATCCCACGAAACCACGCCCGTGCACATTCATTGCAGCGGGATGCGGTGCAAGGATCAACGCCCCGGGGGCGATCAGCGGTCCGGCAGAGGCCTCTTTGATGCATTGCTAGCGTCGATCGAAGGACGCACGGCGGCGACAACTGCCGCAAAACAGGAACTGGAGGTCGTCACCTGCAAGACCTACAAGAAAAGCAGCCCCTTGGAGCTGTCGCTCGCCATGGTTGGGAGCCGCGCTGTCGTCTATCAGCATCCCCATGAACTATGGCACAACCGACTTAAGCTTTCGATCTACCTAGACCATTGCCGCCGGTCGCGTGCCTCATTCCTGCTGCTGAGCGACTCGTGGGACGCCGTGGTGCTCGCCTCGGCGGAGGTGATGCTCAGGCGTTTTCTGCATTTCGAGGTCGACGCCCTCTTGTCGGGCGAGCGCGTCAATCACCCCAGGTTAGATGATGTGGCTTCAGAAGAGCAGGCGTTGGCGAAAGGGAGCTACCCCTACGGCAACTCGGGGGGGGTCATCGGCCGCCGAGAGAAGTTGATTGAGATCCTCCGACTTTCTCGAGAGTTGCTCCCTGAACGACGACACTCCGATCAAGGCTCGGTGCGGGTAGCATGCCTAGAACTCGGCGTCCCTCGTGATACTCGGTGCGAGTTCTTCCAGAACCTCGCCAGCGTCAATCCAGGCGAGATCGAACTTCGGGCCGAGAGCTAACCGTCCAGGAGTTCAGCGACCCCTCTAAATGCCATACACTGCTGGACTGTGTTATGCCGAAAGTCTCCGCACTCATGATAACCGGAAAGTCGTCTCACCGGCGAAGTCTTGCAGAGATAGCCGTTCGCTGCTTCCAACGACAGACACATTCCGATCGCGAGCTGATCATCGTCAACACGGCGCCGGATGCCCCGTGGTTCACCACGCAAGCGAGCGGCGTGCACGAAACTGCGCTCCCTCGAAGCGACGCTACCCTGGGCGAGCTGAGGAACCTGTCGGTTCAGTTGGCGCGAGGAGAATTCGTCCTGCAGTGGGACGACGATGATTGGCATCACCCGCACCGCATGGCGTGGCAAGTGAGCAAACACTCGCCCGGAGAAATGACGATCCTGCGGCGGCAGTATTGTCTCGACGCAGTAACCGGCGAAGCCGGGGTGATCGATGGCCTCGATCTCAAGCGTGACCCCAAAGGAATCGCCGGCACGGTGCTATGCGAACCGAGGTCCCTGCATTACCCGGCCAGGGCCCGCGACGAAGACACTCTGGCCCTGCGTGGCAAACCGGTCAACATTGTAGAGAACGAACCATCGCTCTACGTTCGGGTATACCACGGCGGAAACACCTGGTCGCGTGACCATATCCTTGGACGAATTACGAGGCCCGTTCCCGACCAAAATTTCGTCGAAAGAATTGGAGCACTGTATACGCCGATTGACTAGTCCGCCATTTGACTCAGGAAGATCGACGAGCGACGACTATCAGTCACTAGTACGACATTCGACAGCTTGACCACGGAAAGGCCATCAGTTGCCAGTCGGAGATTTGGCCCAGCTCGCCGGGATGCCCCACTCCATCACATTAGAATGCCATCCGCTAAGCCAGTCGCCATTGAGCCCGCCACACCCAGCAACACGGCGGTTCTGACGATCGGATCGTATCCGCACGAAGAGCTAGAGTCACGGCTTGGCCCCTTGCTACGGTCTGCTCGGCGATTCGGCGCCGACTTGCATATCAAGGGCGTTGGAGAGGAGTACCAGTCCCACTATGTCAGCAAAGTCGTCAGGATGCGACGGTGGATAGAAGACCTCCATGCTCCAATCCGCTACGTACTGTACGTCGATGGGGGCGACTCTTTCTTCTGCCGACCGCTCGGGGCAGTCTGCGATGCTTTCCGCGATCTCAACTGTGACGTACTGGTTGGGGCCGAGAGCACATTCTACCCGTGTGGGAGGCCCGAGTGGAAGAATCGATTTCCTGCTAGGTGGACTGGGCGACGGTCAATTAATGCCGGCATGTGGATGGGGTGCCGGGAATCGCTTTGCAAGCTCTTCAGTTCGATGGCTGCATTCTCCGACTCTATTATGCAATCTGGGGTGAGGTGCGATCGTGCATGGAAACCCTACCGTCGCTTCATGCGAGACGACCAGTTCCTATGGCAGGCCTGCTACACCGATCCGAACATCGCTGCACTTCGCGAACCGATTGTGGTCGACTCGAATATGCGCTGCTTCGCTAACGTCACGTGCGGCTCCTGGAGGACGCCCCCCAACCGCGACTTCGCTCTGCGGAATCAGACGCCGATCGCACGACGAAGCGGTGCGAGTCCTGGCGTGCTACACTTTCCTGGACGCAATCGCGGGCATGTCCTGCTTGCCTGGGCCGAGACCTTGGGCCTCGGCTTTCAAGCCGAGGACAGATAGCTGAACGCGACTCGCGGATGCGGCGTGGTATACGCTCTATTTCGCCGGGCGTATAGCGTTGATGTCACGTGTGAAGCCGCGATCTTCGCAGTAGCAGAGCAAAGCCGGCCTAAGTCAGTCAGCAGATCGCCCCCAATCAGGCTCTAATGCGTAGCATTTTCGATCAATCTGCCGCGGCAGGCGGCCATAACGCCGTAGAAGTTCATCCCTGATCGCTCGCGCCTGGGCGAAGTTGAAATCGGTTAGCCTGCGAAAACGCCTGTGGGTCCACCGCTGCGAATTCTCCACGTGATAGGTCACATGTGCGTCGAGTGTCCGGACCTCTCCAGCTGCCGCGAGCATGTTAATCAGCATCGCTCTCGCGACTGGCGGCATTCCGATGCAAACCGGGCGCCACACAAACTTGCGTGCGTCCTCACGGTGAAACACAAAGCAGTCAGCCCCGGTGTGCGGCGCCCCGATCTCTGCGCCGCACACGGCCAACGCGTCACCGATGTCCGTGCAATCCCTTAGCACTTCCTGATCTACAGTGCGCCGCCGCACCTCGAATGAGCGCCACCCTCGGCGAACGCACGCAGCGATTACCGAGTAGAAGCCTGGAGTCGCGATAATGTCCGCGTTGGAATACACCAATACCTGCGCATTAGAAGTCGCGAGCAGGCGTCCGATTATGTCGCCAAGCAGTGGCAGTGGTGGCGCATCGAAGTCCCCAAAGTCGAGGATCGACCTATCGAGCCCAGCCGCCAGAATCCAATCTGACGACACTTCGCGCCGTTCATTAGGGTCCTGCACAGAAACGAGGTCGATGTCTAGCGCGTCTTCCGCTGCATACCGGCGTGCCCGTTGCAATGACTCCATCGTCAGTTGCTGGGCTAACGCGTGCTCGTGATCATCGGTGTTGAAGAAGTTGACCGCGTGCGCGATGTGCATGCCGGATGCCTGCTAGTTGGCGAATTGACGTGCGGCGCCTGTTCAAACGCCGTTACGGAAATGCTTCTCGTTGCCGTTTCCAATGGTCGCCCCTGCTGACGATAGTCCGAAGTTTGCCAGCGCTTGACTAACCGCGGCGCCGCCGTTCAATATCAGCGACTCGTAGCTCACGTTGATATAAAAGATGTTCGTTTCACACAGGGCCTGGTAGATGCGGCGATATGAGTCTTGTAGTCGCGCCAGAGCGGTCTCCGCATCGGTTGCGTGCCGACGCTCCAGCTGCGATTGCACAACGCAGTGCCAATCGCGTGTCATAACGACCGCCTTCGCGATATACCCCGAACTCTGGAGCCGTCGGATCGCCGCCACCGCGTCGGGCCAACCGTCTCCGTGAGGGAAGCTCCGGCGCCAAACTATCGGGCCGCTCTGGGGGATCGTGCGGTCGATACGCTGCCGATGGGTTGCATCCCCGTAACACCCCGCGTCGATTAGTAGCGAGGTCATGAGCCTGGTTCCGCTAGACTCGGGGCCCATGACAAGTATCGCCATGGTCTGATCGCCGGCGTCCACGCTGCGTGCCGAGTTGGGCCGCGGACGCACCGGGTAGTACATCAGGTCCTGACTTGAGTCTGTCGTCGGCGGCATGAAGTCGGACTCACTGCCGAGTGTAGCCCCACTGTAGAATCGACCTCGCCTGTCGGCAGGCGTGAACGGTCCGGTTCCACCTAAATCCTCAATGAGCAGGCCGGCGCTATGCAAGATCGTTGGCAGAAGGGCGTCTTCGTGACCTGTCCAGCCTGTCCGCGCAGACGTTCGCAGCAACTGCACCGCGCGCTGGGAGAGCCTATACGCGCAGCAGTTTGCGGCCAGGAGCTTGAAGTCCGTCCCGGCCACATCTCCTGAAGGCGCCGAGACGCTATCCCAGTATGGCCAATCCGGACGATCCCGGCGGCGAACCACCATCGGCGCCGCGAAGTCGACCTCATCGGCTACCGCGCTAAAAAGGTGTGCCCAATCGCCGCTAAACCGAACGTCGTAGTTGAGCACCCAGAAGTGTTGGACGCTGTCGTGAGCGGCTGCAAACTCAAGCACAGCGGCGTATGCGCCCCGCGGCGATGATTGCCCCGATCGCAACATGCGATAGCCGAGCATCTCGAGGTCCCGTTCGCAGGACCTCGACACTTGGTCTGGCGAGACCACGGGGAAGTCCGCGGCCTCAGTGTCCTGCAGCACTTGCAGCTCTACTTTGCAGGTGGCGCCCAGCAGTTCCTTGTAGAGACCACAATCGGGAACTTTTGCGCCATGGGCGACCAGCAGGACGGTGTGTCGAGATCCGGCGGCAGCTCCCATTGAATTGAACCCTCTTTGCTCCAGTATGTGACTTGCAGTCAGCACACAGCCGATGCCGTTGGCTTAACTGGGATCCCCGACCGAAGACGCGAGTTTGAGTTCAAACGCGTGTCGTCAGCGTCCTTCCTAGCGACCCCTCCATTGCGGAATCGGCCTTGCGGATCGCCTGCGCGATGACTTGGTCCATGTCTAGGTACCGGTATGATGCCAAACGGCCGCCGAAGACTACGCTCGTGCCGCCAGCGAGCTTCTCATACTGCGCAAGAACTGCGTTATTTGCGGCGTCGCGGACCGGATAGTATGGCTCGTTGCACCTATCGTGCGGCATCGAGTACTCACGTGTCACGATCGTATGGTTTACGCTACTGGGCGCGAAGTGCTTGTGCTCGGTGATCCGCGTAAATGGAACGGCCTCGTCGGTGTAGTTCACGATCGCGACACTTTGGTAGTCTCCCTGCAGCCTCTCATCGTCGAAGCGGAGGCTCCGGTAGGCTAGTCGGCCTCGTTCGTACCCAAAGTACTGGTCAATCTTTCCGCTGAATACGACCCGCCTCGCTTGGCGGCTAAGCTGCTCACGGTGACTGAAGTAGTCTACGCCGAGCTCTACTCGGATCTGTGGGGCGTCAAGAATGCTGGCGACGAGGTTTGTGTACCCTTCAACTGGAATGCCCTCATGGACAGAGGAATCCTTGAAGTAGCGGTCGTTCTCCGTCATTCGAATTGGGATCCGACGCGCGATCTCGGCGGGAAGGTTGGCCGGATCCTGCCCCCACTGCTTGAGTGTGTAGCCTCGAAAGAACATCTCGTAGAGCTCCTCACCCACTTGAGAGAGGAGCCAATCTTTCATCGACTTCGGGCGTTCGATTGCGACGCGCTCGGTTGCGATCCTCTCTCTTGCTTCAGCGGCTGATTCTACCCCCCATACCTGACGAAGTGTTGCCAGGTTGATTGGGAATGAGTAGAGGCGCCCTTTGTACGAGACTCTTCCGCGGTGCTGATACTTATTGAACTCGCCGAATCGTCTTACAAACGCCCAAACCCGATCGCTCGCTGTATGAAATATGTGGGGGCCGTAGCGGTGCACGTCTATGCCGTCAACCGATTCGGTGAAGCAGTTCCCCGACACATGCTCCCGTCTATCAATTACAAGTGATCGCATCCCACAATCCGCGGCTCGCCTTGCGAACGTGGCGCCAAAGAGCCCTGCGCCGACAACAAGAAAGTCAAAGTCTTTCACCAAACAATCCTGGCGTTGGATTTGCGTAGGCAGGCTTGCCGGAACAGTCTGGCGCGACCGGCGCTTCATGCAGCGATCTAGAGTAGACGTCCCTAGAGCTATGCTCCCGAGTCGTTCAACGCTCTCTTTCGAGCCGCAGTTTACTGATGCCTAGGATCTCGAGCTTATGGCCCGCGTTGCACTTGCGTTCGCCACAGCAGCATCCCGTAAACCAATGCATTGCCTTGATTTAGGTGCAATGCTCAGCCTCTGCACCGCGCTCCCTGTGGCAGAGCTCAGGCGTCGAAATGTCTGTACGATGCTTCAGTGCCTAGGTTCAATTGGAACTTCAGTTGGTTTGGATTCGTCGGCTAGTGTACTTTCACTAGGCCTCAATCAACCTGCCTTTCGAGATACGCTATACAGCCAATAGGCGTAGGTTCCAAAACAGGCAAGCACCGGAGTCCCTAGTACAAGCATACATGGCAATAAACCGCCAAAATACGCATCCAATAGACTGACTTGATTACTATCGTAGGTGCTTGTCAATGTAATGAACCACTGAGCAATCGCGACTATGCTCACTGCAAACAAGACTCCGGCCCCCATTACCCAGCCTGGAGTAAGCCGGCCAGCTTTTCGAAGTCCAATTACAATCGGGATGCCGAATACTATGGCACATACACCTGCGATCAGCGGGACAACAATGATAGCCCCAGCAATTAGAAGTGGAATCGCTGCTGGATTGTCTACTCCGGTCAGCAGAGCAACAATAGCTACTGCCACCGCTATGATTGCGGACGCCCCCCCAGCAGCTAGCGGTACAAATACCAAGCCGCGAAGAAGGT
The DNA here is from genome assembly GCF_007859765.1 of Posidoniimonas corsicana. Classification (NCBI taxonomy): domain Bacteria; kingdom Pseudomonadati; phylum Planctomycetota; class Planctomycetia; order Pirellulales; family Lacipirellulaceae; genus Posidoniimonas; species Posidoniimonas corsicana. Next base: position 100,418 of record NZ_SIHJ01000001.1, on the reverse strand, counting down.
TCCCTTCACTACTCTGATACTCCTCAGCTGATGGGGAACTGTATGGGTTTTGTTTTTCGGAATCCATTGAATCGTGTTGGGTCGAGGCCCCCACTCCGAATATCGCTCCACGTTACCGGCGTCCAGTGCCCCACTCTTCATCCCAGCCACCTGTGATCGGGTAGGGCGTACCATCAGGATTCCACTCCCCTGGGAAAATGTCGATTACATCCCATGGGTCTGAGAAGCGGTCAACGATTCGATAGGTTGTTTCGCAATCGTACGTCATCCCCTTTGTGTCCATAATGTCTGGATCAGGTTGGTCCGTCTGGTTATCGATGCAGGGTTTGTAGCATTCTCCGGTGAAGGTGCATGTTGTTACTATCTGAAGAGTCGTATTGCCAAGTACGAATATAGAATCCTCAAGCTGAATTCCTCGGCACGTGTCCGTGACGGTTACTGTTACAGAAGCTGTCTCACCTGGTTGCTTTCCCTCGCACGGATTCGGATCGGAATTGCTGATGCGTTTCTTGTGTTTCCTAACGCAGTTTCTTACATCATCATCGCGCTGAAAGTCGTCTAGTAAGTCGTAGTCGCCAAGGTCGATCGGAGTTCCCGAATTGTCCCAGTAGTGATTGAACCAAGGAGGTTTAGGCTTTGGTTTTGGGCAAAACCGCGAAGGGTCACCGATCAGACTCTCGCACCATCCCTGGATTCCGAAGTCCCCTTGCAACCCGGTGGGATCGACGTAGAACGTAGGCCTGGAAACAACATAACCGTACAGATTCAAGCCGCCGAGATACCCAATCGGATCCCTTGACAGCCACGTGCCGAGTTGCTGGTGATAGTATCGCTTGCGATTCAGCTGCAGCCCGGTTAGGAGGTCGAGTTCCCTTGTCGCCGTCTTCCTCGTTGGCATGCTTTTCTGACCGTCTACGCTGCGATCCAACTGCTTCGCCTACTGCTTCGCGAAGTAGGTCCGCGATCTCTTCAGCACCGAATTTCCCGTTCTCGTTGGAGACATTTCGTTTAATGTAAGTGGCGACAAGACTGCGATCTAAAGGGAGGGGCTTGATAGGAGTTTGCCGTAGTGCTTCCGTGAGTCTTCGCCCAGCAAGATCAACTTCAGCGCAGAGCTGAATCTTTCCATCTGGCGTGAGGGAAAAATCGATGCGGTAAAACTCCGTCTCGGGTTCTTGCACAGGCATGCGAGTCGTAGATTGTGCTTTCGTAGGTTGCTTAGGCATTAAAAAAATCGTCCTATGGTTTTGCTAAGATGCCAGTGGTCGAACGCGCTAGCTATCGCAGTATATCGGTCGACCGACTCTTCATAAGTGCGTATCGATATAAGCTCAAGCGTATAGGGATCAAACTCCAGAGTCAGGTTCCTGGCCATGGGAATCCCAATTCGCCCCACTACAATTCTGCTGAAACTGATTAGGAGCGACGCGATGGCTCCATGAGATGGAGTTCGCAGTCGCGGATCGCGTTCGATTGCGGGAATCTTGCCTTTGGCAAGTAAGGCTCGTTCAGCCGCGCCGTCTGCGAACGCTATCCGATCTTCATTGTAGTCAGGGCAGCCTAGCTCCAGTTCTGCGTGTCTCAAGCTGATGGTGTGGCATGCAAGCATGTACTGTGCTGTTGGCCTTGTTGCGTTGGGCACCTTCCACTCGAAGGCCGAGATTGGAACTCGAACACCGCACGCAGGCCAGTAACTTCCGTCCGACCGAAGGCGGACCGCGTACAGAGCTGTCTTGTCGCATTGAAACGTATGGGCGGTGCAGGGATCCTCGTGTTCTCTTAGGGCCTTCGGAAGGCGAGCAAACACTATCGTCCACCATCCAAACCCTTGGGCACATCGCCCGAAAAAATCTCCCACGAGGTGGGAAAGGGCAATGTGTTGCGCACACCATGTGCTCTCTCTGCAGGATGACACTCCCGGTGCTTCCCCCATCAACAGGTCGCATTGCCGCTTGAAGAATTGCGACAGCGTATCTACTCGGTTTGCTAGGTCGATGCATGCGCCGCCTTGAGCGAAGGACCAGTTTCCATCGAATCGAGCACTATGGCCGAACTCGTCGAGGATTGGACTGCAACGCGATATGTCGCCAACGCCGCGCTTGAATCTCACGCCAAGGGAGCTTTCAAAGCAGCCCCTGATCTCAGTGAGAGGCATTCTCTCATGGGGCTTCCATGCTTCTAGATTCATAGTCGCTACCAACGATGTAATGCCTGGAGCAAACAGTGCTACCTCTGTGACTTCGGCAAGTGCGGTACAGCCGCCACTAGGTGAATCCAGTCAGGATGCACCTTGCGATCCAATACAGGGGCTGTCGTTAGCAGAGGGGTAGTCGCATCGCTCCTGCCGAGCGTATTTCGCCCTTGTCCACGATGCGTTCGATCATCAGGTTGCGATATGAAGAAATGAGGTGCGTCTTTCAGCGTTTGCTTGACATAGATTTTGAGACGAGGTAGGAGACACTGCGGAGGGATCGAATGTTTCACTGCCGTTGGGTCACACAACCGGTCGTTTGCGTGACACGCAGGAGGCACGATCAAATGCAAGGAGGTTGAATGCTGGTTGGATACATGCGGGTGAGCAAAACGGACGGGTCGCAGGCGACGGACCTGCAACGCGACGCTCTGCTCGCCACGGGAGTTGATCAGCAGCACCTCTACGACGACACCGCTTCCGGCAAGCAAGATGATCGCCCCGGACTGGCCGCCTGCCTCAAGGCCCTCCGTGAGGGCGACACGCTCGTTGTCTGGAAGCTCGATCGACTCGGCCGCGACCTCCGCCACCTTGTCAACACGGTCCACGATCTTACCCAACGCCAGATCGGTTTCAAAGTATTAGCCGGCGAAGGCGCCGCGATCGACACCACCACCCCGTCCGGGAAGCTGGTGTTCGGCATTTTCGCTGCCCTCGCCGAGTTTGAACGGGAGCTGATCCGAGAGCGGACGAAGGCGGGGTTGGCGGCCGCTCGGGCACGAGGACGCTACGGCGGACGCCCCTTCGCGATGGCGCCCGCCAAGCTGCGGCTGGCTCAGCTCGCGATGCAGAACCGCGACACGGTGGTCAGTGAGCTCTGCGAGCAGCTGGGCATCACGCGGCAGACGCTCTACCGGCACGTCGGGCCGGATGGCACGCTTCGAGCTGATGGAAGGAAGCTGCTGGAGCGATCCGCCAAACGCACCCGCACGTATGCCCGTAGCGGTGATGTGTTGACCGATGCTGTGCAGGATGACTAGCCGTGGAGAATCTCATTCGCTTGGCCTTTGAGGCCCACAGTATCGAACTCAACCGCCACCGACACTACGAGATCACTGTCGGGCGGGACCTGTTCGACGACTGGACGGTAGCGATCCGCTACGGCCGGGTAGGCGCCGGTGGCCAGGCGCAGCGTTGGGCCGCGAAACAGACGGCGGACGTGAAACGCCTTGTCAGCGAGCGTCTGCGCCGCCGCCTAACCGCGAAGAAGCGTATCGGCTGCCCCTACCGGCTGGTGATGCTGGACTCCGCGCCCGGTTTGGACGCCGCCGCGTGGTTGCCGAGAGAGCTCATGGCCAGATTCTTCTAACCTCGCCCGGTGATTGCACAATGTCGCATCACCGCATGTCTGATTCTATTGGTCTGGTTCAGATTAACCGCGAGAAGCGGATCAACGGTAATCTCGGCGGCTGGCTGGAGTCACCTCTCCTTCTTATTGCTGGTTGATCGAGCGTCCCGAGCGGGCCTGTTGATGCCGATGCTTAAGCCCGTCGCCGGCCCTGGCAAGCCGAAAAAATCGGCGCCCCCTGAAGGTCTCCCCCAATTTTTTGGCTGGCCCTGTCCGGCTGTTTGGCGGGCTTTTCTGCAGGCATCAGGCCGCGAGGGTCGCAGCCGACAACCCAGAAGAAGGAGTAACTACCATGACCAACTCAACCACCAAGAACGCCCCTGTTGACCGCGTACGCCTCGGACGCATCTCGGCCGCCATCTGGAAGCAGACCGCGGGTGACGGCAAGACGTTCTACAACTTCACCATCGAGCGGAGTTACAAGGACGAGGCAGGGAATTACCAGTCGGCCGCGAGCTTCTCGCTCGGTGACGCCCTGGTCGTCGCCAAGCTGGCCAACCTGGTCGACACCCGCATCCGCAAGCTGATGGATGCGGAGTACGCCGCGTCGCGGAGCGACGAAGAGTACGGTGACGCCGAGTAGGCCTCGCCGACGCACTAGCCGGCCGGGCCCAGCCCGGTCGGCTTTTTTTGTGCTGTTGTCGCTTTGTAGGTCGTCGTCCAGCGTCTCGTCTGATGGCCGGAGCTGACGACGCTGAGTGAGTATTGGTCGCACAGTCGTCGCCGTTGGCGTTCGTCTTTATGAGGGGGGCTGTCCCCCCAAGCCGTCAAGGATCGGGGCCACGCGACCGGCGGCTTCCTCCCCGCTTCCGCGCTGCGCTTGTGCAGCGGGGCCCCTCCGCCGCCGGTCGTCCTTGACCGCTTTCCCCCCGCACTTTCGGCCTTCGTCCCCCTTGCCCAAAAGCAGTTGCTTTTTTGCAAGGGGTTTTTCTTGCAGTGTTTCAATCACATGGAGTATTGACGATGGCTACCAAGTCCAAGAACCGCACCGACATTTACGCGAAGGTCACCAATCAGATCGTGGCCGAACTAGAGCGGGGCGTCCGGCCCTGGCACAAGCCCTGGAACGCCGAGCACGCGGCGGGCAGGATCTGCCGGCCGCTGCGGCACAACGGCGCGCCCTACCAGGGGATTAATATCCTGATGCTGTGGGCGTCGGCAGAGGACGCCGGCTTCCACTGCCCGCACTGGCTGACGTTCAAGCAGGCCAAGGAGCTTGGCGGATCGGTCCGCAAGGGCGAGAAGGGATCGCCGGTGGTGTACGCCAGCACGTTCACCCGGAGCGAGACGACCGACGACGGGGCCGAGGTTGCGGAGCAGGTGCCGTTCCTGAAGCAGTACACGGTGTTCAACGCCTGCCAGGTCGACGGGCTGCCGGCCCGCTACTATGAGCTGGCGGCGGCGCCGCGTGAGACCGTGGAGCGGATCGAGCAGGCTGACCGGTTTTTTGCCGCTACCGGGGCCGAGATCCGCACCGGCGGGAACCGGGCCTACTACACGATTGAGGGCGACTATATTCAGCTGCCGCCGATTGAGTGCTTTGTCGACTCAGAGTCGCACGCAGCGGTCTTAAGCCATGAAGCAGCCCACTGGACACGGCACCCGTCCCGACTGGACCGTGATTTGGGTCGGAAGCGGTGGGGCGACGCCGGCTACGCGATGGAGGAACTCGTTGCCGAGTTGGGTTCTGCTTTTCTGTGTGCCGATCTGGAAATCACGCCGGAGGTCCGCGAGGACCACGCCAGCTACCTGGCCAGCTGGCTGGAGGTGCTGAAGGCCGACAAGCGGGCGATCTTTACGGCCGCCTCGCTGGCGTCCAAGGCGGTCGACTTCCTGCACGGGCTGCAGCCGACGGCTGAGAGCTGACCGTTGGCGTTTCAGCGGAACTTAGGGGCCAGTCCCGGGGGACCGATCGCCGTGTGTCCCGCTGCCCACGGCCATGCCGGCCGGTCGTGGATGCCGTAGCAGGCGTGCCCGCTTTGGTGGGCCTGACAGTGGTGATCCTGCCAGCCGCGTGCGGGCGGTCAACGGTCGCCAAAAAATCCTCTCCGCTCCGCTGCCAGGATTTTTGGGTCGAGCTGCGAGCAGCAAACCGTTGACAGCCCGCCCTGTCCGGCTGGCTGTCGGACACCCTGTTCACTCTAACCCAAAGGAGACTATCTATGATGACATCTATCAAGAACCAGCCCGTTCTGCCACGACGAGTCGGCAGCGTCGCGTCCTACAACGCCATCGCTGTACTACGCAACGAGGGAGGCCGCTAATGGAGCTTGCTATGTTTGCATTCGCTACCGACGAAGTATTCGATCGCCCGGTAGACTTTCTGGCAAAGAACCCCATCAACCTCCACTTCTGGACGGCGCACCCCCACCTGCACGGGTGGATGGAGAGCCTCTACAACCGCAAGGGCGGTGCGCAGGTATTTAAGGGCGTGGCCGTCGAACTAACGACCGACGACCTGCTACAGCTTGCGGAAGACCTGTTCCGCGACCGACTGCGAAGACCCGTTGGCCTCGGCTTCGGAATAAGCAGACATTGTGAGACCGAGGACGACTTCGGGTTTATCGTGAAGGCCTGGCAGGCGCTCGCCGATGGCAACACGGTCTACTACGAAGCCAGTTGGTAGCCCGCCCGGGGTGGGGCCGCTGTCGGCGGCGGCCTCTCTTGTCGTTTTTCATTGCCACAACCGGCCGGGTGTGGCAGTATCGCACCGGGAGGAGAGAAGCATGTCTGATTTACAATCACTGAAATCCGAGTTGTCGCAGCTGCCGCTCGACCAGCGTGAGGAGATCCTCGCGGAACTCGAGCAGAGCATCTCCGCGGATCACCGGTCGATGGCCGAGGCCGCCGAGTCGGAGAACCTCGACGTCTGCCAGGAGCGGTTGGACCGGCTGGACGCGGGGCAGACTCAGGCCCTGCCGTTCGGCAAGGCGGTGCGCGGCGCCTTCCGAGGCCCGTGAAGTACCGCGTCCTGATCGTCGCCGAGGCGGAGGCCGACCTGCGGGAGATCATTCAGCAGCTCCGGGTAGAGTCGCCGGTCACCGTAGTCAAGCTGCAGCAGGAGCTGATGGCCATCAGCCGCCAACTGGAGGAGTTTCCCTACGCCTACCAGGCGTCGGCCGAGCCGACCGTCCGCCGGGCGTGCCTGCACTCCACCCGCCACACCGTGTACTTCCGCGTTCGCGGGCGTGTGGTCGAGGTGGCGGCGGTCCTCCCGCAGCGGATCGACCCCAGTCTTACCCGCGAACGCCTGGGACGCACAATCGTCGGCTAGTTGGCGGCTGGGATCGCTTCATTAGGGCCGGCCAGCTCTCCGGCGAAGAGCTCTTTGACCCCTTCGGCGGCCCGCCTGGTTCAGATCGCCACACCAGTGGCCCGACCGATGGCATGCTGAAGCCGCCGCCGGACGCCGCCAGCAGAAAACCGGTTCCTCCCCGCGTCCGCTGGCGCTCCCGCCGGGTCCCTCCCGTTTTCGGCTGGCCCCGCACGCTCCGCTCCGGCTGGGGCGGCTTCCCGGGATGCCATCGAGCCACGAAGGGCGTGGCTCCTCATCAACACAGGAGAACTATAATGCCGAGCCCAACGCAGATTCACCCACAGGAAGCCTACATCCGCCAACTCCCTGACGGATCCGTCCTGGAGGCCGAGGTTTCGCCTTGCTCATTCATTTACTCGGACTACCCGCTCCAATTGAAGGTAACGCTTAGGCTAGACAACGGAGCCGCTGGTGGCGTCGTCTACCCAACTGTTCGTGGACTCTCAGCGGCAGCCGCCACAAAAGCGGATGTTCGTTCCCTGCTGGACACCGTGCAAACCGTCCCCTGCAGCCGCTGCACGGCGCCGGCTTTTGATCCCACGGCGGTCGCTACCAATCGAAGTGGGCTTTGCGAGTCGTGCTACATGGGTCACTGGACGGCCGAGTTTGAGCGGCGCCTCGACGAACAGCGTCGACAGCTTGCTCAGCAAGACAGCGCGCAGAAAGCGGCTGGCATGCGGTTCCGAGCGTCCGCTTGGATTCATGGCCCAGTGGGCGATGACAAGCAGGTTGACTGGTACTTTTGTGCTCGACCGTCGGATTATGTCATGCAGCAACTCCTGCGTGACGCGGGTTGCGAAGCCCTCGACGACTATGAGATTATCCCTCTCTAGCCGTCGTGGAGGGTAGGCCACGACGCTGGCCCGCCGAATGCGATTGACGGCAAGGCAGGTCGCCTCGGCCCTCTATGCCGCTCCGCGGATGGCGAACCAGCGGCGGCAGAACCCGAGGAACGCCGCGTCGGGGCGCCGCGGGCGGTCGGTGAGCCAGGCCCGCCACTCTTGCTCGATCATGTAGACGTCCCACCCCGGCGCCAACCGCCGCGCCGCGTCGTAGGTCTCCGCCGCCAGCAGGATCCGACCGTCCCACTCGGTCGCCCGCTCGTCACGCCGGAGCCGGTTGGTGAAGTTCACCATGTCGTTCTCGTCGAGCCAAACGTCGTAGTCGGGGATATGCTGGTGGACGGCGTGCTCACGCGTGATCCGCGTGATCAGCCGCCGAAACTCCTTGAGTGTGGAGGTCGAGCCGCACTTCTTGTGCAACAGTTCGAGTGAAATCTTCCACGAAGCCTGGCGGCCGCAAAACTTGCGGCCGCACTCATAGAGCCGACGCTCCAACGGCTTCCGGAGCCGAAAGTAGTCCTTGTTGAGGGTCAGCACCTCGTTGTGCCGGATCGCGGCGAACACCCATTCCGCCAACTTTACCTCGATCTCCTGCATCCTTCCGTCCCGCGTCTGGCGGACGATCTTGGCCCGCTCGATCAGCCCGAACGTCTCAAATATCTCCTGGCCGCCGGTGACGATGTTGGTGCTGATCCGGGTGCCCGAGAGCCGTTCGAGCGCCGCCTTCAACGCCTCGTAACCCTGCCCGTTCGTCATCCGGTTGGTGGCGGTCAAGAGGTCGTACGCCTTGAACCGCACGACCTGCGAAACCGGTTGGCCCGCGTTGCGGGCGGCCATCAGCTGGCTGATGCAGTAGATCAGGATGTCGCGGTCGTGCACCGTCGCCAGGCCGTCGGACGATGGCTTCACCTCAACAAAGCAGTCACCGTGCTCGTAGCGGCGGACGCGGCGGTCGGGCTTCGACGAGAGTGAGAACACCGGGTGCTCCATCGACGCCATGTCCCCCTTGGGGGCGGCGTCCAGCACGTCGCACACAAAGAAATCGGCCGTCGGGTGCCGGTCGGGCAGCAGCGGCGAGCGGTCGCCCGGCGAGAGCTTGTCTGAAGAGAGGTCGAGCAGCGTGTCGGTCATCGCCGCCGATACTTCGATATTCTGCCCACCGTGTCAAGCGATTTCGATAGTTCACCCACCGCACGAGTCTTCGACGGTTTACCCACCGAGTTTCGAGCGTTTGCCCACCGGCTTTCGATATTCTACCCACCGCGTGGTTGGAGAACGTCTTGCGAATCAAGGGCTTGCCGATCATTGTCCACAGCGTAACTCATATTTAACTCTCTTCTTAACTCTCCCTCGGGAAGAATGATTGCCTGGGGATAGGTAACGGCTCCCGTCGAGGGAGAGCAGAAAATGCGTGGGCTGACGCCCACAACATGCCTGCCTACCCTTCGGCGCGTTGCGCCTCGCCCCATGCTCCGCATGGCCTGCTGGTGGTGATGGCAACGTCTCAGCGTTTCAGAACGGACCCCGTTCTGGGAGAGATTCGATTGCTTAGCAGAATGAGATTGGAGGGGGCCTCAAGGGAGTTGCCCCCAATCGGCTTCTCAGCGTGCCGAGAGGGCACACTTTGAGACAGCTACCCCCTCCGCCAGCGCCGGACAGTTGTGGCCCACACATCAAGAAATCGCGTGACAACGGCCGATTGCTGGCTATGCTCGCCCGATGCCCAAACGCTCGCCTCTGTTGGACTCGGATTCAAGGTCTCCCTACTCGCCTCAACCGCGGTTGATCTCTGCCGGTGAGTTGCGTTTTTACCACACCGTGCTCGAGCCGGGTTTCGGCAACCGATTCTACATCGGTGTGCAGGTCCCGATGACGGCCGTGCTCCGCGTTGACGAGGATCAATGGGACCGGGCCGCCGGGCGGAAGATCCGACAGAAGCGGTTCGACTTCGTGCTCGCCTACCCCAAGACGTTTCGCATTGCCGCGGTGATCGAGCTGGACGACCTCACCCACCGCTCACCAAGTCGCCGCCGGCGGGACCGTTTTGTCGAGGAAGCCTTGCTGCAGGCCGGCGTGCTGTTAGTCCGGATCCCAGTCTACCGGAAGTACGACGCCAAGCGGATACGGGCGATGATCCAACGCCGACTGCGTGAACATCGCACCCGAAAAAATACAGCTTAATGAAGACTTGATCCAATCATGCAGAGTCTGTTTCCCCGGGAAACAACAGAGTAAGGCAGTAGACTGACTATTGTGTCTATATGGGAATTGAAAGAACAGGCGTTTCCCTTAAGCACGCTTAAGAGATGGCCGCCTGTCGGGCGGCACGCAATTCCATCTGGGCGTCCAGCCGTCATGACATCCTGCTATCCAGACGGCAGGATGGCCATACAGCCAGCAAGTTGCATTGCGAGGTCGCTGCCTATCCATACCGCCATGCGCCTCGGCAGCCAACAGGCAAGCCATCCAATGAAGCAAGTGGCCAGTTCGACTGCCAAGCGGAGGGCCATCCCAGCAGCCGGACATTTATTGCTTGCCACCATGTTCGAAGTGCGCTATTAGTCCGCCTATGAGAAATCAGATTATCGCCGTAGCCAATGGAAAAGGGGGAGTGGGCAAGTCCACCGTGTCAGTCCACCTCGCCGGCTGGCTCCACGACCAGGGCCACCGCGTGCTGTTGGCCGACTGCGACGCTCAGCAGAGCAGCTCGCAGTGGTTGGAGGAGGCCAACCCCGATATCGACACCGTGCAGTTCGAGAAGGCCGACGATATTCTCGATAGCCTCCAGGAGCACGCCCGCGAGTTCGACTACGTCGTCGCCGACGGTCCAGGCTCTAACAGCGAGACGAGCCGAGCACTGTTGATGGTAGCCGACCTGGCCGTCCTGCCCTGCAAAGCCTCGCTCCTTGAGGTGCGCGCCCTGGCGGAAGCCACCAAAATCCTCATGCAGGCCCGCAAGATCCGCGGCGGACCGCCCCCGGCGACGATCATTCTGAATATGGTCCAGCCGCGGTTCAAACTGGCGGCCGAGATGAAGAAAGCCGCCTCCGCATTGCGACTACCAATTGTGAGCAAGCCGTGGATCCTGCGGCAGGTCTACGCCGACGCCCCCGGGCAGGGCAAGTTCGTGTGGAAGATGGGGGCTGCTGGCCGTATCGGCGCTGCCGAGGTGCAGAAGATTTTTGAGGAACTGATGCCGGAGGCGATTGCCACGAACAGGCAATCCAGCAGATCAAAGAAGGAGGCTGCGTCATGACGCGAAGAACACTAGAGGACGGAGTCAGTCTCTCCGATCCTTCACGCACGGAAGAAGCCCGCCGGTTTGTCAAAGGCGAAGAGCCCGGCAAGGCTCCGGACCCCAGGGCCGTTCTGCCGCAGATGGTTGGGCGGAAGTCCCTCACCATCAAGCTTGCCCCCCAGGTCGCATCGGACCTAAAGCGCCTATCGTTGGAACGTCAGCTCAACGGTGTTGATCCCCACACCATGCAGGACATGGCGGAAGCCGCGATCACGGCATGGTTAAAAAAGCAACAGTAGAGTCTCGCGTTGGGCCGTGGAGGGGAGTAGAGGGGTGTGAAGCGACTTGCATTCCCCTTCATCCCCCAGGAGCACTTTGATGCTCCCGGGGGCTTCTTCGTTGCTTGCTATGACGGAATTGGGACTCAGTAATCTCTCGCTAGCAGCAGCTTCCCCAGAAACTCGACAACGCCGCCGAGAATCTTCCAGGTCGTGACTAGAGCTCTCAGGACTAGAGCTCTCAGAGTCTTGCCGATGGCAAAAACCGTCCGTTCACTGGCCGCTGCGTTGTCTTCGCAGCGACGCTTGTAGCGAAAGCTTACCGTTACATCAATCTTGGACATGAGATAGTCCCTTATCCTGATTAGGAGCCCGTGTGGGCTTGGGGAAACACTACATGCCTACTGATCGGCAGGTTGATGTCATAACCCCTAGCCGGTCAGGATTGATTTCTGGGAATCCGGCCGTTTTCCATGTAGAAGTCGGGCGTCATGGTCGGGCCGGCCTCGGCTGGAGCCAATCTGATCGCGAACGCGGTGTGCGATGAGCGCCGTCGACTTTAACAATACGGTAACCTTTTCGTGCTAGGGTGACCCTTCACCAAACAGCGAGGATGGATGACTCATGAAGAGGAATCGCAAGACCCTGTGACTTGGGAAGATGTTTGCCGCAAGTGCGAAGAGGCGGAGGGCAAGGACAGCCGTGAGTTCATTCACGTGCGAGACGGGACACGTGTCGCCAAGACGATAGCGGACCTAAAGATGGTGTTGATCGAGCTCTATGCTTCGAGGCATCCGGATAGGTTTATGAGGGCCTTTGAGGCGGCTAAGGCGGGAGAGCCGATCACTGAGCTGATGGTAGGTGCTTCGTTTACCAATGAGGAAGAAGAGTTGATACGGCCACTTCTACTCAGCAGTGTGCTCGAAACGCCCGAGGGCTTAGTTGTCGGCAGCCCCTACGCCCGTGACGAGCGTGGGCGCCCTCCCAAACGTGACTTGACCCGGTTCGGCCGCGAAATGATCGATCGCCTTATGCCGCCCGACCAAGACAGCGGGCCACAGCGTTAGTCCACGATCCCCAAAACCCTTGTACGCCCTGAGCCATTTGAACGGTTCCTCGTGCCGCGAACGACTTCCAGTCGTTCTCGCGGAACCGCGGGGACATCGTCATCGTCACCGCATCATGTTCTTGCAGCGGGGTTACGCTGCCTGTCTTCTTGAAACCCCATGCCAGGGCGCGCTCGGTAATCTCACCCCCGTAGACGTGCGTCACCAGGTGCAAAGAGTGGTCGTTCACGCTCTCCGCCACCGACGCTAGATGCAGCAGGCTTAAACCTACTGCTTTGACTCGGAAGGCGGGTTCTCTCCATTTGTCGCCGAAATGTGCCCCGACGAACACCCACTGAGATTTTCCCCGCACCGCCACCTCCACAACATCTGCCGGATCGAGTTCTCCTGCCGCCAGAGCATGGAACCCTTCCTCGGAAATCGGCATGTAAAAGCTGGAGTAGGTTTTCTGGGGGTCGCTGGAGTCTCTCCACAGCCAATGCGATCCGGGAGAGGCGATAGCTTCCCTTCTGAAGATCTCCTGCAGCTCTTCAAACGACACGCCCCACAGGTCTATGCCTGCATCAAAGGCTTGATCGTAGGAAAGGCGACTCCGCCCCTCGAAAGCCATCAGCCCCCAATGGGCGGCTACACAACGGGCGAGAGCGGCGACATCGGACCTGCTGTGAGGGTTCAGCGGCCCTAGCTTGTCGGGGAAGATCATGGGCCCCGGGATTGCTCCAAACGGCAATGCCTCTGGTCCATCAGTGGGCTTGTATCGTGAACCGTCGTCTGCGGGGAGTTGCCGAGACGCGGACTCTTGCCAAGGCTCGATATAGCGATCCGCCAGCACATCTAAGGGAAGCTCAGCGGTGCCGTGACCAAACGCCTCGTCCAAGATGGCAGGTTTGTGCTGCTGCAGATAATCCAAACCGCACTTCAAGAGCCGTCTCTGCTCACGCCTACCGTACTTGAGGGCGGTTAGTCGGTCACTGTGGATGCTCAACCCCTCGTAGCATTTCTTGCTAGCGGCGAAAGCCCGGAACTTTCCCAAGGGAAAGACTCGCCCGCCAAGTATCAACTCCCGCAGCGCTTCGGGTAGTTGATGATTTCTCCCTTTGAGGCTGGCTGGCATCGGGGACTGCTCCGTTTTTTCGAAGGCTCGATAAGGCTTCCACGCGGCCGTGACGCGACTGTGCAGTCCGTGCAGTCGGTAGGTTTCCCCAGGAAAAGAGGTGCGCAAGGTTGCGGCCGAAGCGAAACGCTTTCGCTTGCCGCATTCCCATCATTGTACCGGGGAATCCCTTCTCGGAGGAGAAGTCTGTCGGCATTCTCTCACTGCCAACCTGTGGGACCTGACGCAGTTCCAGCGACTTCCAGAGAGCAACGTGCAGTCCATTCAGTTGCTTGGTTTCCTCTCGAAGCACTGAAGAATTGATTAGGCCGAGGCGAGCTAGTTCGCAAGTTGCCTTCCCTATCACCCTACTGGAGCAACCCATGCTGACCTGTCTGCTGTGCGTCCCGATGCTTGAGCCGCTGACCCACCCGTTGACGGTGCTCATTCATCTGCTTTGTTACCCGGGCCTGCCTTTGCTGGCATAAGCCACTGCGCGTACGCGAACTGCCCCATTCCTCTCAATTGGAGCTGTTGATCATGTTGCGAAACTACCTGCCGCTATTCTTGAACAATGATGGTCCCCGCCGGTTGGGCATGGCGATCGCCGCTCTCTCCCTTGCGATGGGTCCTGCGGCCCAGGCCCACCCGCTTGTTCACATCATGCATGCAGCGGGGCACGCCGTCGCCCACGCCGGAGCAAAGCTGATGGGCGGGGCTTCTGCTGCTTCTAAGACCGTCGGAACGGCCGCTACGCAGTCCGCCAAAGCCGCTGGGACCGCAGCGACCAAATCCGGCGCCGCCTCGAAGAGCGTGGCGGGAACGAGCAGCGGACTTGTCCGCTCTGTCGCTCTCGACACGGCCGTTAGCTCCGCGTTCCACGGCGGAAGCAAGGCGCTCGCTTCAAGGGCCCCGCAAGCGGCCGCGGGAGCCGCCCGCAGTGCCGGTAGTTCGGCGATCGACGATGCCGCCAACGCCGCCTGGCGCCACCGTGGAAAAATAGCAGCCGCAACCGCTCTAGGCGCCGTGGCGGTCCACGCTGATGCCCTCGCTGAATCGGCGGGGGAGAACGTGGCGAAGCCGCTGATCACCGGCACGATTGAGCACGTCGCCAAGCCAGTGGTCAGCCCTCTGGCCAAGCTCTTCGCCTTTGCTTTGGGTGGGCTGGGAGTGTGGCTAGCGGTAAAGACCCGCGTCACTCGCAAGCTCGTGCGTACCCTCAAGCACCACTTCTGGCCGCGGGTTATGAACTACCCCCTGAAAAAGTGAGCGGGTCTTCGAAGCCCCTCCGCAGTCCCTGCGGAGGGGCTTCTTAGCACGATCCGTGCGGCGTTAGCAGCAGTCGAGCCTGCGGCCGCCAACGCTCTATACACCTTCGACCAGATGACTCAAGGAGTGCCACGATGCCTAGACCAAACGCAACTGCACCGGCCGAACCCCGATGCGTCGCAGTAGAGTTGTTGCAGCCGATGTCGTTGTCACGATCTCTTGACGATCCAACGATTGCGAGGCTGCAAGAAAGCATCCGCCAGCACGGATTGCTGCAACCGATCCTCGTTATTGAGAGCGGTGGCGGCTATGAAATCGTGAGTGGAAACCACCGCACTGAAGCCTGCCGGCGCAACGGGGAGACCGAGATCGACGCGATCGTTCTCCCCGCGGGCACAAGCCGCGAAGACGCATTGGCAAAGTCGCTCCATGAGAACCACGTGCGCCGAGACGAAACGCTGCCGGACGTGATGAAGCGGGTGCATGCCCTGGCGAGCTACCACAAGTGCCGCTTTGAGGAGGGGGCCCGTCTGGCGGGCGTGAGCCGTTCGACTTTCAGTAAGATCCAAACCGTGCTCGACAAGCTCGGTCCAAGAGCGATGGCGATGGTTGCCGAGCGCAAGATTGGGGTCTCGATCGCGTACGAAGTAGCTAAACGGGCAGTGGATCACGAACAGCAGGTAGAGTGGTTGGCCGCCCACGCCGCGGGTGACATGCGGCGCGATGATATTCTCGCCGCGACGAGACCGTCTGGAGCAACGCCTAAGCGGCTAAAGCTTGCACTGACGATTGATAGCGTCCGGCTACAGCTCACAATGCCTGCAGACTCGGGGTACGACGACCTGCACCAGGTGCTGGGAAAGCTCAAGAGCCGCCTCGTCTCTCACGCCAAGCAGCGTCATCCGTTGGAGCTGCTTCCGAAACTTCTGCAGTCCCAAGCTAGCTAGGAGGGTGTCGTGTTCTTTAGAAAACGCCAGAGTGACATCTTTCATGACCTCGATCTTGGGACGAAATCCCTATGCGATCACACGCTAGCTGTAGGCGGATCGGGTTCGGGAAAAAGCTCCCTCCTGAAAGTTCTTCTGACCGACGCCCTACGCCGCACGTGCCAGGGGCGACCGATTGGCTGCGTTTGGTCGTGCGTCAAGAACGACGAGGCGGACGCTGCGATCCGGATTATCAGCGCCGCCAGCGCCGAGGGCCGCCTGCTGCATCTGGTCCCCGGGCAGTTCACCTGCAACGTGCTGTCTTACGAACTGAACGACCGGCCCGGCGGGTCGCCAATCACGGCGACGATCCTGCTGGAGCGGTTGAACAAGCTCATGACGCGTAGCAATGGTGAGCGCGGCGAGGCCTACTGGCAGAACCTCTTCTCGCGTCTGCTGGAATACAGCATCACCATCTGCTGGCTTGCCAAACGAAGGGAGGTTTGCCTCGCTGATGTGTTCTGCTTTTGCGCATCGACGCCGAGCAGCTTCGAGCAATTGAGTTCCGAGGCGTTTCGGAATAAATCTGTGTGCCTCAAGATGCTCCGGCAGGCCGAGATGAATCTTGTGAGTGACGCCGAGCGCCGGCAGTACGAACTCGCCGCCACGTTTATCTGCAACGAGCTCATCCTTATCGGCAGCAAAGGGCGCGGTAGCGCATTGACCCAAGTCATGGCGATCCTGTCGCCGTTCATGCGGTCGCCGCTCTACGAGACCGTCAACACGCCGGGTCCGAGCAGCTTCACCCCCGGGATGGCCCTGAAGGGCAGTTGCGTAGTACTCGACTTCCCGCTGCTAACGCACCAGACGGGCGGCCTGCTGTTCACGTCGCTGATGAACATCCTTGTCTGCGAGGCGGCGCTCAGGCAGACTGATCCATCAAACCTAACGCTGCTCGTGCGGGATGAGCTTCCGGCCATCCTCGCCGACCCGGACTTTGAAGTTTTTGTCCAAAGTTTGGCGCGGTCGCATTTGCTGGGATTTGTTTCCAGCGGCCAATCGCTTGCCCAATTCCGCGCGGCGATGGGGGGCGGCGCCGACGCTGCTGAGAGGCTCCACGCCATACTTGCGAACTACTCGCAGAAGTTCTTGATGGCCACGCCGTGCAAAGACACGGCCGCTTACTTCTCCGAGGCGTGGGGGGAGCATATCGAAGAGACCGTCACGGTCTCCGAGCGGACCGAAGAGATCGAGAAGCTGAACCTGATGGACATCATCTTCGGGTCGCACTTTACCTACAGCGTTGGCGAGTCTCGCGTCAGAAGATGCCCCGTCGAAGCGTTCTTGTCGCTTCGCCGTGGCGGCGGGGCCAACCGCCGACTCGTCGACTGCTTCTACACCCAGGCGGGCCGCACGTTCGGCCGCAACGGTTCGCCCTTCCGCGTTTATACATTCGAGCAGAGGTGATCACGATGGACGAGTTGAATCCCGACAAGGCCCCGCCCACTAAGACTGCCGAAGAGTTCGCGAAAGAGGATATCCATGCCGCCAAGAACGCCATCGCCGTCATGCTGCTGATCGGCTTCGCGGCCGCGGGGAGCGTCCAGCTGCTGAGCCGACGCCTGGCGACTAGCAGTCGGCCGCTGCACGCAGCTCGGCTGGTCGGCGTAGCGCTGCCGCTGGCGGTGTACCAGGGGCGACACGAACTGACCGGCGTCCACGATGCGATCCGAGTCGAATACTTGCTGCTATTGCTCGCTTCGATCTGGACGCTGGCGACTGTCATTCACCTCTTCCGGCCGCCTAGACGCTCCGCCAGCGAGATCGAATTCGGGCTCAGCATTCTTTCCCCGAAGTTTCCGTCGCAGGTTGCAGGGGGCATCGGCGACCTCGCTGTCGCCGGCGGGTTGAGTTGGTTCTTCTACCAGTTCAACTCACCGATTCAAGGCGGTTTCTTCTTCAGCCTTGTCACCTGGCTGGTTTTCTGCCACGGCTGGCTGTTCGCTCGTGAATCCTTGCACCGATCGCGTCGCAATGCCGCTCGTGGACGCGCACGTGATTGGCGGCAGCAACTGCGAAAGGGGCACCCATGAGCCGCCGTAAGCCGACGGGGCCGCGTCGCAAGCTGGGGCAGGGGAGCGTCTCTGGCATGCTAAGGCAAGGTCACAAAGAGATCGGTCGTTTATGGAACGCCGTCGAAGAGCCGGGTGTGCTCGGCACTGCTACCCCGATGTTGGTCTCGATTCAAACCGGCGTCAGCCCTCAACCCCAAACCTCACGAGAATTCCAAACCATGTCAGCAACCGAACCCCATGAGATCGCACCGCCCGAATCGATTCTCGACAACCTGATCGAACAGGCAGCGGAAATGGCGCAGCCGGAAATGGAACCCGAGATCGAACGTTGAGCCGCTATCAACGGTAACGAAGTATTAACCTTTCTGCGGTAGGGTAGCGAATGGCAAGAATCACGACCCATCGCGGGTCCGCCAAGCAGACGCACAACTACTACTTAGCGGACTACTACGACGCTGGCCCGGAGTTCGAGGGGCAGTGGCTTGGCGCCGGCGCCAGGCGTCTTGGCCTGGAGGGGGCGATCGACCCTAAGCAGTTCATGCGGCTGCTGGAGAACCATCACCCAACTACAGGCGAGCGGCTCTCGCAACGCACCCGTGACAACCGTCGCAACGGCTGGGACATCACGTTCTCGGCGCCCAAGTCGGTGTCGATCGTCTTTGGGCTGAACAACGATCGGGCCGTCGTCGACGCGCTGCGTGGCGCCACGAACGATACGCTGCTCGAGATGGAGCAGGATGTCATGCGACGGGTAAACATTGCCGGAGGCGAGCAGCGGCACGAGAAGACGAGGAATTTCATTGCCGGGGTGTGGGTTCATGTCGACGCCAGGGGCGTGAAGGGCCACGTTCCTGACTGTCAGCTGCATTCGCACGCCTTCGTATCCAACCACACGTTCGACGAAAAGTCGGACCGCTGGCTTGCCGCCGATATCAGCAACCTGTTCCGAGACGCCCAGCGGTACTACGAGTCGGTGTTCCAGAGCCGCTTAGCGACCAACCTGCAAGACCTGGGCTACGCGGTCGAGCGGACTGCCAACGGCTTTGAGATCGCCGGTGTCTCGCGTGGCTTGATCGACAAGTTCAGCAAACGCACCGCGCAGATCAACGAGCGCATCGACGAAGGCTACGCCGAGCGGCTCGCCGCCAAGCACGGCGTCTCGCTCGCGGACGCCAAGGGCATGATCGGGGCCCTGTCCCGCGACCGCAAGGGCAAGTCGTTCTCGCTGGACGAGCTGCAAGAGCATTGGCAGCTGCAGCTCACCCCGGCAGAGAGCCGGCAGCTTGACCAGGTCGGCCGCAGCAAGCTCGAGCCCACACCGACCAAGAATAATGCCATCACCGCTCAAGCGGCGGTCGACTTCGCCCTGGAGCACGGATTTGAGCACGAGGCGGTGCTGCGTGAACGGAACGTTCTCAGCGACGCCTTGAAGCACGGCATCGGCGACAACAGCGTGGCAGAAATTAGAGCCGAAGTCGCCCGGCGACGTGTGATTCGGCAAGGCAAGGAGGAAGCCGCTGTGCTCACAACGAAGGAGCTGCAGCAAGAAGAGCTAGCGATTCTGAATTTCGCCAAGCAGGGTCGGGGGCAGGTTAAGCCGCTCAATGCAGCCTACGAGGCAGAGGCAAGCGACCTGAGCGAGGAGCAGCGGCGTGTGGTCGCCGGCCTGCTCACCTCCACCGACCGTCTCCAGGTTGTCCACGGCGTTGCCGGCGTCGGCAAGTCGTATATGCTCCAGCACCTTGTTCCCCAGATCAATGACGCCAGCAAGCCGACCGCCATCATGGCGCCGACCAACAAGGCCGTCGACAACCTCAGGGAAGACGGGTTCGACGCCAAGACGGTGCAGTCGTTTCTGTTGGATGAGAAGGCCCAGTCGGCTGTCAACGGCGGCGTTCTTATCGTCGACGAAGCGGGCCTGATCGGATCGCCAACATTCCGAGCACTCGTCCGCGTAGCCGACCAGCAGAACGCAAGAATTATCGCCGTTGGCGATACCCGACAGCACCTGCCGATCGAGCGCGGCCACCCGCTCAAGATGCTGGAAGAGCAAGCGGGGATTGAACCGGAGTCGCTCTCGACCATACGGCGTCAGGAGGGGAGCTACAGAGATGCCGTCGAGGCGCTCAGCCGAGGCGATATCAGCGAGGGATTCGAGCGGCTGCAAGCTCTCGACTACGTTCATGAAATCGCGGATGAAGAGCGCGACGCTATCTTGGCACGCGACTTTGCGGACGCCAGGGAGAAGCATCCCGACCAGAAGCTCCTCGTTATCGCGCCGACCCATGCCGAGCGACGGCAGGTGATAGACTCCATTCGAGACGAACTTAAGTCTCGCAAGCTGATCGGCGACGAGGAGCACGCGCTCACCAGCTACGTCCCGAAGCAACTCTCGAAGGCACAGCGACAGGACCCGCTTAACTACCAGGCGGGGGATCTGGTGGCCTTCCACGCCAAGGGACGCGGCGGAATTCAATCGGGCGATCAGCTCCAGGTTGCCCGAGTCACCAACGGCAAAGTTTTCACCGAAGAGGGGAGGACGGTGCCGCTCGAATCCGCGGGCGCCTTTGCTGTGTTCCGCCCCGAAGTCGCCGACTACGCCGTAGGCGACGTCATCCGGCTCACCCGGGGACGGCGTCAGGAGCCCGGTCAGAAGAAGCTGACCAACGGCAGCCTGCACACCATCCGATCGATTAGCAACGGCGCCATCCGGTTAGACAACGGCGAGAAGCTGGCGCCCGACTGGAGGTTCTTTGACCAAGGAATCGCGGTAACGAGCCACGTTAGTCAAGGCACCACGGTCCACAGGGCGTTTGTCGCCGCGTCGAGTTTGAGTTTTCCGGCGAGCTCGCCTGAGCAGATGTATGTCAGTGCCTCGCGCGCCCGCACGAGGTGCGATATCTATACGGATTCGACCGACGGGCTTGAGCGAGCCATCAGCCGGTTTCGTCACAAGCAGCTCGCAACGTCCGTCCAGCCCACTCAACTCGGTGGGCGCACGCCCACCCGCTTGCTCCAGGCGTTCAATCGAGTCAAGTCCGTTGCCCAGCAACTGGCCACCAAGCAGCTCCAGCGTTTCCACGACTGGTTGCCGCGTCATGAAATGCAACCTCAACCGGAACGGTAACCATGTCCAGCACGATCTCAGACAGACACACCTTCAGCCACTTTGGCGGCGGCGGTGAGGCCGACCTTGACGCCCGTCCAGAAGAATACAAGGCCTTCGCCATCGACGATCAGGTTCGCCCAACCAACGCCTTGATCGACTTCTGGCTGGCCAACGGCGACCAGCGGGCGATTTCCTACAACCACCTCTACGACGTTGCGTGGAATCGCTCGGAGGGTTTGGAGCTGACCTTCAGCGACCACAAGGTGGTCATTCGAGGCCACGGACTGGAGGGGCTCTACCGCGGCCTCAAACGCCACCGCATCGTCTACGTCTGGGAGGCTGCGAAGCAGGAAGCCATAGCCGCCTCCGAGGGTCAGCCCGTTGTGACCCGCATCGAGATTCAGCCCAGGACGCTGCCCACTGACATCCGCTTTCCATCCGAGCCGGCCTGAACCAGAGCACTCCGATGATTGACGCCACTACCGAAACGCTGCTGACCATCCGGCAGGCCCGCGACGTTTTTCCCAACTCTCCGAGCGAAGCCACCCTCTGGCGATGGCTGCTCAAGGGCGTGCGGGGGCACGTGCTGGACTCCGTCCGTGTGGGGGGGCGCCGGTTCACCAGCCGGGAAGCGTGCCAGCGATTTATCGAGGCCACCTCAGCGGAGCCCGAGCGGCCCAAGCCTCCAACCCTCCACGAGCGGCGTCGGTCGCTCCAGCAAGCTCAGGCGACTCTCGACCACTATGGGGTATAAAAAACCTTGGCCTCGCCCGGTTTTCTGTGATAATGTAGGTGGTCTATTGCCAAAGGAGGGAACCGAAATGCAAATCGAAGTAAGCGACGAAACCGGCAACCTGGTTCAGACATTGCTGGCGTCTGGGCAGTTCTCTTCAGCGGGTGAGTTTATCGCCACCATGGCCAAGTACGCTCAGCGAATTCAAACGCTCCCACGCGCCAGCGATCTCCCCGAGCATGTGGAGGCCGACCAGTTGGCTCAGCAGCAGGGTGTCGGTCCCATCGCCGACCCTGAGGCGCTGCGTGCTGACTTCTGGCCGGAGGGCGAGTCGGTCGAGGCGTTCGTGAACGAGATACGCGAGCGGCGTGGGCAGGACGCGCCGCGGGTGCGCTGATGAGCGATCTGGTCATCGACACGGACGTCGTCTCTTTTGGGTTCAGGCAGAATGACCTGTTCAAGCAGCACTACGCTCCCGCGATCGCGGGGCATCGGTGCTTTGTTTCCTTCATGACCATCGCCGAAATCCAGTTCGGCATGCTAAATCGAACTTGGGGAGCGCAGAAGCAGCAGAGCATGCTGCAGCACCTGAGTCGATACTATGTGCAGTACGGCGTGACTCAGCGACTCTGCGAGGCGTGGGCCGGTCTAGCGTGGGAGGCCAAGCGGCAGGGCCGCGTGCTGTAGACCGCTGACGGCTGGATCGCGGCCACCGCCAAAGTTCTTGGCGTGCCTCTGGTGACGCACAATGCCAAGGATTTTGAGTATCTGCAGGGGGTTACCCTGATATCTTACCGCGGCGCGTGAGCGAGCGATTCTGAAAGAGCCGACTACTCGCCCAATACTCCCAACAGCCTCAGGCGTGTCGGACCGACGCAGGACTCACTTGCGTAGAATGCAGCAGTCTATCAAAACCGATTCACATTCTTGCAGCACATTGACGGCCAGGACTGTGCTGCAGAACGCCACTTCCGTAGCCGAAAACTAACGTCAACTGGCGCTTTAACTGCTACCCCGGTTGGGTTTCCATCCTCGATGGACGCGGCAGCGGTTCGGCTTCCTTGAGCCACTTGGTCAGCTTGGATCGGGGTTGGCGTGGGGGCTTACGGAAAGTATAGGTCATAATTTCATGGTCATGACGTCTACGCGATCTTTGAGCCTTTATTGCGGGACGGGCGACACGATGCGATAAACGCTACCGCTTCGCTCTCTCGTCATAGCTGCCCAATGTCCACTGCCAAACCTAAAGCCCTGTCAGCCGCTCCAATACCCACGCCAACGGTATCGGCCTCCATCGCTGCTAGCAATGTTGTCTCGGGGCCACCCGTTCCACCGTTGCAGAGAGTTAGGTTGTTTTCGTCGGGCGAGTGGGAGGAGTTTACCCAGGAATGGGCGGATGCGTTGAGAAGCCGGTATAGCGACGTTTGGCGATGCGGTGGAGCAGGAGACATGGGCAGGGATGTCATGGCGTTCATTGACAAGCCTGGTCCGACGGCAAAGTGGGACAATTTCCAATGCAAGCACTACGACCACTCACTCCGACCAAGCGATGTCTGGATTGAGCTTGGAAAGCTGATGTACTATACGCACACCAAGCAATACACCAAGCCTGAGAACTACTACTTTGTTGCTCCACAAGACGTGGGCACCAGTCTTGCCCGGCTCTTTCATACCCCAGACGCTTTGCGGACTAAGCTCTATGCGAATTGGGCCAAGTACTGCCAAGACAGCATCACGAAGAAACCTGTCACTCTAACCGCCAGACTAAAGAAGCACATTGATTCGTATCCTTTCGATTCAATTAGCTTCAAGCCGGTGCTGTCGGTGTTGAGAGAACACGCAGGTACGCGGTGGCACGTTCACCGGTTTGGCGGAGGGCTTCCGAATCGGCCCGATGCACCGGACCCACCATCGCAGCTAGCTCCGAGCGAACTGCCCTACGTTGCCGAGTTGCTAAAGGCATATGGCGATCACAAGAAGACGCCAATAGCCTCTCCAGTCGATTTGACTTCTTGGGGCAATCTTGACAGCCATTTTCAGTTGTCTCGCAAGTCTTTCTACTCTGCCGAATCGCTGAAGGAGTTTTCCCGCGATCATTTACCAGACGGAGAGTACGAGCGTTTGCAGGATGAGATTTGTGACGGGGTCCAAGAATCGTATTTGGAAGCCCACGACGATGGATACCGACGAGCGGTCGCGACTACTCAGGCTGCGGTGCAGCTCGCAATAACTAGCCATCCATTGCTGAGTGTGCTGCGATCACCTGACCGACGCGGTGTCTGTCATCAGCTTGTAAACGATCTCCGTCTAAAATGGGTTGACTGACGTGCATGATGCCGCAAGGAGTTCTGAAAGGCCCCATCGGTCCGGACGACCATTTAATCACCCCGTTGAAACTGGGTTGCGGTCGCTGTGCGTGCTGTACGAAGCGTTTCCACGTCGATATGACTTGCAGCGGCTTGTGTTCTTCGACTACCTGATCGTCCATTCCGGTGATGCCCCTAGCGGCCCTGATAGTCTTCACCCACCAACACCGTTCAGGTCGAACGAGTTTCTTGTCCGACGCCGCCTCGTGGAGGATGGCATCCGACTGATGTTGTCCAGATGCCTTGTAGACACAGTTGTTGATGCCTCCGGATTTCACTACGCAGCATCAGAGTCGGCAGCATCATTCATCGAGGCACTGACGGCACCGTACACCCAGTCTCTGCGGAGGCGTGCGGCGTGGATTGCCAGGGCGTTCGGACAGATGCCGGACAGTGAACTTAGCGACTTCTTCAATCGCAATTTGGACAGATGGGGAAGCGAGTTCGAGTTCATACAGGAGTGGGATTCGGAGGGTAGCAATGGCTAAGGCTAACCTCCCCGGATTCTTGATCACTGGTCTCACCCTCACCGGGAAAAGTAAGGAGCCTGCGTCCCTGACATTCTCGCGTGGACTGAATGTTGTGTCGGGAGCATCCGACACAGGCAAGTCTTATCTCGTCGATTGCATTAACTACATGCTTGGAGGCGAAACACCGCCTAAGACAATCGATGAGAGTAAGGGGTACGAAAAGCTGTGGTTCGAGATCGAGACCTGGGGGGGAGACGCCTTTACCCTAGAACGGTCATTGCGGGGCGGCGATTTCAATCTGTACTCCGGGAAACTGGCGGAGGTTGGCGAGAACAAAGAGCCAACCACCCTTAAGCAGAAGCATCGTGCAGGTGCCACCGACAACGCATCAGGATTCTACCTGTCGCTGACCAATCTGCTCGATGTAAAAATTCGAACGAACAAGTCTGGAAAGACTCGCAATGTCACGTTCCGCGACGTTGCCCATATGACTCTTATTTCAGAGGAGCACATCTATACGACGCGGTCGCCTATTCACCCGACTGGCAGTTTCACCAATCGCACAGTCGAAGAGTCGTTTTTTAGATTCCTTCTAACCGGCGTCGATGACAGCTCTGTTATTGCAACCCGCCCGGCAACCGAAGAGAAGGTTCGACGCGAGGCACAGGTGGAGGCAATCGAAGTGCTGATTGAGGAGACAGAGAAGGCTCTACGCGAACTCACGGACTCCCCTGATGAAATTAGTGAACAGCTAGAAAAGGTAGCCAACACGGTTTCTGAACTGACGGAGTCTGTTGCCTTAGACAGAAGTCGATTGCATGAACGTCAAGAGCAGCGTCGCGTACTCTGGAGTCAAGTCCAACGACGCACTGCAAGGCTGGAGGTTCTTGAGAGACTCGAGAATCGCTTCGTGTTACTGAACAAGCACTACGATAGTGATGTGGAGCGACTCAATGCCGTAGCAGAGGCTGCCTACACGTTGTCTCAGTTGCCAGGTGCAAGTTGCCCAGTTTGCGGGACATCAGGTCTAGAGATTGAGGAAGGTGCCGCAAGCGTAGATGTGGCGTCGTTGCAAGAGGCGTGCAAAGAAGAGATTCGTAAGATCAATCTGCTCCGAGAGGATTTAGATGCAACGCTCTCCGATCTTCGGGACGAAATGGAGCAGAAAGGCAGAGGCAACGAGAGAGATCGGCGGCGGTATCAGCGAATTGCAGAAGAGATCGAAAATGAACTTCGACCAGCAGAGGTGGTGAATAGAGAAGAGCTATCCGAGCTTCTAGACGTGCGAGCGAAGCTTGAGCGAGCTGAAGGTCTGGCATTGCAGATTTCAGCTTTGCGGCAGCGGAGAGATAGCATTGCCTCATCCCGGAAGAAGAAGGTAAAGCGAAATGAGGCTGATGTTGCAACTGCAAAGACAAGTGAGTCCACAGAATTCTGCCAGTTCGTTGAGGAACTGCTGGAAGAATGGAACTTCCCTGAGTCTGGCCGAGTCACCTTCAGCGAAGAAAACCAAGATATTGTAATTGCAGGTCAGGATCGCAAGAGTCACGGAAAGGGCATTAGAGCACTTACCTATTCTGCGTTCATAGTCGCACTCATGTGGTACTGTCGCAGCAAGGATAGACAACATCCGGGACTAGTTGTCCTCGATTCGCCATTGGTTGCATACCGTGAGCCTGATGCAGTCGAGCGAGTGAAGGCGAAAGATGTAAAGGGGGCGTTCTACAAATCATTGGCAGATTGGGAAGAAGATGTTCAAGTGATCGTGTTCGAGAATGAAGACCCTCCGAAGGCCGTGCAACGTTCCGCGAACCATGTACACTTCTCAAAACAAGTTGGACGCGGGATGCGATACGGATTCTTCCCGAAGTGATATTGCTTCTTTCGTGGAAGATTTGGCGGCGGCAGTGCCTCGCGTCTTCGATTATTCTTGCTTGCGCTAGCGTGACACGTAGGGCATCCCTTATGCGTCTCGAATTCTTCCAGTTCGGTTCCAAGCGGACGCTCTCCATTGCCAGCGCAAACCTGCGTCGGACGTAAACTCCGAAGGAGTTTCGGGCCACCACGCTAACGACCCTTCAGGCTCAAATCGGGGCAGGTGCAGAGGCTGGGACTGGCTACCACAGAAGACCTCCGAAGTCGCAGAGGTGTCCGGCGATAGCGACTCCGCCGAGTGCACGCTCCATCGGGAGCTCAGCGAAGTCGATGCAGCCTCGCTCAGTTGGAGCCGGCTCCGGAACCACCGAGGTTGAGCTGACCGACGCGGGTTCGATGGCGACACTGTCCGGCTTGTCCGGAGGTGGACACCGCGTACCCGCTTCGCATTGCTGGGCAGAGCCAGCAGTGGCGCCCGGCAGACGGCTCCTCATTTGCGAGTTGCTGGTCAAGGCTCGATCGGCCGGGCTAAGCCAATGCATTCGGCCGCTCAGCAGCCCTCAGCATTCACCGAGTTCACTGCACGTTGCAACCTGGTAGTTGATCCCGCAGCCAAGCTCGCCCTTCCTGGCTTACGCCGTCGCCGAGTAACACACTCTTCAAAGAAGTCATTGTTGAAAGATGCCTGATTCCATCATCAGTTATCGATGTCTCACGCAATTGAATGCCTTTCAAGTAAGGCAGAGCGGAAAGGTGACGCAG
Source organism: Posidoniimonas corsicana (assembly GCF_007859765.1). Classification (NCBI taxonomy): domain Bacteria; kingdom Pseudomonadati; phylum Planctomycetota; class Planctomycetia; order Pirellulales; family Lacipirellulaceae; genus Posidoniimonas; species Posidoniimonas corsicana. The sequence continues at coordinate 73,400 of NZ_SIHJ01000001.1, read as the reverse complement.
GCCATCGTCCGTGATTTTAGTATTACTCAAATGAAGCCACTCAAGATTCCTGAGTTCACCAATGTATTGCAATGCGTTGTCGGTGAGCGGCGTGTTGTCAAGCGTCAGTCCAGTCAACTCTTGCATGTCGACAAGATGCCTAAGGCCTTCGCCGCGAACCCTTGTGCCATTGAGAGCAAGGACTTCCAATCGCGACAGTCCACGCAGGTGTCGGAGACCCGCGTCCGTAATCCGTTCCCGATTCATAAGGGTGAGTTGCTTCAGGTCGGCGAAACGCTCGACCGCTTCTAAGTCGTCGTCGTTCGGGTCAGATCCGTCATCGAAGTTGACTACTTCGATAGAGCGTGCGTAGTCTTCGCCAATCAGATCGATCAGCCACACGGGTGCGGGAAGTTGTGGGTCCTTCCTCCAGTTCATCTTGGTATCGAACTGGTAGTCGAAACCGATGTGACCGCCCAGCCCATACACGCGATCAACGGCAGCCCTCTGGGTTCGGGCGCGATTTGATGCGTAGGCAAGCCAAACGCATGTGGCCGTGACTATGAGAAGAAAAGACCGCAAACTAAATCGAAACCATCGATTAGGGTTTTCGACGACTACGCGGTGCTTCGGGTGCGATTCCATAATTGCGTCTCGCAGCAATGATGCTGGTTCTAACCACAACCATGACACGGCAGGTCAGCGGTTACTATAGCGATGCCGAACAGGCAGTGTAGGAACAGCTAGTCACAAGACTTGGCTTCCGCCGGGTGCCGCTGCTGGCTTGCCAGCAGTATTGAAGTGGGTACCCGGCGTCCACTGCAGGGCGGTCGGGACAGCGGCCCCAGAACTCGCGTCGGCGCCCGTCACTTCGGCAGTTAACGCCTCCACGCAAGCAGCTGCAGCCGGTCCATCCGCTGAGCCGTGGAGAAACTGCGAGTTGCAGACGGCTTTGGCGTCCTCTGCACTTAGGGTGAATCACCACCCCTTTCGCTAGGCGGCCGAGGGCTAGTGGACTTCAGCTTGTAGACTGCCCTCGTCGGTTCGCCAGGTCGACATGTGATTGTTCGCCCGTTCTCTTCGCCCGATCGATAGCCTTCAGGATAGGCTCTTAGGCCAACGCCGATGCGTAAGTCACCCGGCGGGAACAGCACTCGCACCTTGCCGTCCGTGTCGGTGCGAGGCCGTTCGTAGTGGGAAATCCTCGTCTCGACTTCCCAGCTGCGATAGCCGCGGACTTGGCGGTACGGCCTGCCGTCATGCCTCTTCTCTTCCCACCAGACATCGACGCCCTCCAACGGCTCGCCTGTACTCTCGTCAAGCACCAAGATCTCGACGACCGCCGCCGGGTCCATCTCGATTTCTATCGGTTTGCGTACGCTCTCTTCAGAAACGAGCACCTGACGCTCTGCTTTCAAATAGGGCGTTCCAAAGCGCGGGAAGATACCGAGGTCGTACGAACCATCCGCCAGGGGCGCCGTGACCAGCCCGTTCTCGGCGGTGGTCTCCCAGAAGCCGGCTTGGGTAACGGTGGCCCCCACTCCAACCCCCTGCGCTGGCTGGCCGGTGTCGCTGTAGACCACGCGGAACGTGACCTGCCGAGGCCTCGGAAACACCAGCTCGAAGTCACCGCCGTAGCTCTTCAAGACATCAAGCATCTCAAAGTTCGGCTCACCGGTAACGACTGTAATCCTGCGGGGGGAAACGCCCTTGGGACGCACGTCCAAATCCCAGCGGACGTTGGCGGGGAGTCCGGTGAACTCGAAGTACCCGTCCTCATCCGAGACTCTTGCCTTGACTTCTGTGGGCACAATCGCGCGCCCGTTGAGGCTGTTCAGGCCGGATCCTTGGATCAGGTTGTAGGCGGACCTGTCGCGGTTCCATTGCTTCCGCTCCCAGTCGACCCCTCGAATGGTGACCTCGGCGTCCGGCAGCGGCTCTCCCAGGTCATTAACTATGCGGCCGCGGAAGCTCGTCGGTTTTCCAAACGTGAGGTCCAGAGAGACCCCCTCTTCACGACCGTAGATTGTCTTCCGATCGCCAGGCGGTTTGGACGGGCTCGTGTCGTCGACGACCGCCCGTGTGGGATCGAGGTACTTGGTCGGTCGCCAACTGAGCGCGTACCCGTCGGCGACGCCAAACACCTCGAAGCCGCCACTGTCGCGGCCCCGGTTTGTGTCGGCCCGCTTGATCGGCAGCGGCACGTTCTCGAATCGGTAGTCGCCCCGCTCGTCGGTAATCGTTTCCGCGAGCCGTTTGTACCCTGGAGTGCAAGCCGCCAAATAGATCTTGGCCCCGGGGATCGGCTCGCCCTGCTCGTTTGTCGCGCGGCCCGCAACCGATAACGGGTACTCATACTCTTCCGGCCGGCCTTCAGCAGGACCAGCTTCGTCTTCCTCCGACGGCGCAATGCCCGACTGGGAAACGCTGACCCGCTCGAAACTAAGCTCTTGACCAAACTGCTTCTTGCGGGGGTTATCCCATTGAACCCACTGCTCAATCTCCTCTTTCGCTGTCTTTGAGTAGCGCAGACGGATGAGCAGCTTGTCACCGCCAGCAGGGTGGAGTTTCTCGATGGCCGATTTCACCATAGGAAGCACGTCCTCGACAAACCGGGCCCCGTCCGCATCGCGAACGATCGGCGCGACATCGACGATGCAGTCGGCGCCTGACAGGCGGTAAGCCAGGAGGGTGTGCACCGAAGCCACCCGCAGGACGCCGAGTTCGACGATGTTCTCCTGGCTGGCATCGCGGTCAAGTGTCGCTTGCTGGGCTTCTTGAACGTACCTGCTCCACTGGAAGTCTTCGCCAGGCCGGCGGTCCACGCCGAACGTGTGCGTGACGCGAACCGGCTCGAAGCCCGCCTGCTGGCAAGTGTCGGTGAGTAGCCTCTCGAGTTTCTGCATCCGCTGACGACGCTGGTCGAACGTGAAGTCGGCGTCCCCTGGGTCGATCAACCGGACCGAGGTCTCGCGACTGTCCGATGGCACGAGCAGCTTGGGCAGGATCGCTCGCAACTCGTCCATCCCTTCCGACTGGTCGTGGATGTCATCGAGCGACCCGAAACTTGCCGCATTCACCAGCAGGCAGACGGACGCGCGACTTGGCGCGCCGCCCAGGTTGCCCAGCAGAACCCGCTGCAACTCGGTCGTGACGGGGCAAACGAGGTAGCGGTCGCCTATGAGTTGCGGGGCCATGGAACCGCCAGGCCGGCCTTCCGGTGGCTCAACGGGCGGCACATTTTCGTTCGGCTCAAGCGGCAGACCTTCAAAAGCGACCTGTTCCTCGTCGGCGGTGAAGAAGAACGTCGCGGCTTTTTGAGATTTGTCCAGGTCGGCGACGACGGCTTGGTAGGCCTCCGATGGCTCGCCGTTCTCGCCGGCAACGATGACACCTAAGAACCGACGAACCGGGGTGATTCCAAAACCGGCGGTTGCGCCATTGATATTCGTAGCGCGGTACACAAATGCCCGGGAGATGCTCTCGTGGTCTGAGCGACGACGGTCGTCAACGCCTTGCAGCGTCCAGCTCACGTTAACCAGCGGGGTTCCATCGGGAGCCCACCACTGGGGTGGATCGCTCTTGGGGGCGCCAATGGCAAGGAGCTCGATCTTGCCTCCTTGTAGCTCACGTGCAAATGCCGGAGCAGCAGATTCGTTAGGCGCCGCGGGGCCACTCTGCTCTGCGGCGTGCAGGATCGCCAACGGGAATGCCACCGCCGCCAGCAGCAGGGCCAGCCCGCCCGCTAGGGCTCGGCTCAGGGCAGACCGGTTGCGGGCGGAGTCGAGGATCAAACGCACGCGGCCCTCGAGCTCGCTCGCCCGGGCCATGCCGATGGCGGCCGCACAGGGCGGCATGGCGCCGGCGCTCTGCGTGGCAATGTGCAGCAGGTGCTCGGCGTAGTCGGTGGGCGTGTGCCCGGCGTTGAGCACGCGGTCGTCGCAGGCCTGCTCGCGGTAGGCGGTCATCTGTCGCGCCGCGACCCACACCAGCGGGTGAACCCAGTAGACCGCTCGGACCAGCTCGGTCAGCATCAGCCAGCCGCTGTCGCGGCGCTGGATGTGGGCCAGCTCGTGCAGCAGCACCACCCGCTTCCGCTCGGGCGACCAGGCGTCGCAATCGGCGGGCAGCAGGATGTGGGGGCGCCACACGCCCCAGGTCATCGGCATCGCCGCCTGGCCGCTCTTGACGAGCCACACCCGCCGCGACATGCCGAGGCCCGTGGCAAGCTCTTCTGTCAGCGACAGCCATGATGGCTCTTCCAATGCCGCTGCTTGGACCGCTGCTTTCCGCAGCCGCACCATCGCCGCGGCGAGTCGAGCCAGCAGCGTCATGCAGCCGAGCAGCCACAGCACGGCAAACGACTGCCAGGCGACCGGCAGCCAGGTCCGTGCGGATTCGTCATTGGCGTCGGCTGTAGTCGCTGCTGACGCCAGTATACCGGCTTCAGTCGCGTTCGCAGGACGGTCCATGACGAGCGGAAGATCCGCTGTCGGTGAGTGCTCACCTGTTAGAGGGACGGGGGAACCAGCCTCGTCGATCGGCGATACTGACCGCGACTTGAAGCCCGACTCGCTCGCGTTTGAGGGCGCACTGGCCGTCAGAGGCAACTGGGCGTGGAGCGCCAGGGTCCACGAAGCCGGCAGCACCTGCAACTGCGGTCCAAACGCCGATAGGAGAGGGAGCAGGCAGAGGCTGCCCACCGTGAGCCCGAGCAAGTAGTGCTTGCTCGCGGCGGAAGCACGCCGCAGAGCGGCGCAGGAGAGCAGAGCCAAGAGAAGCAGCAGCGTCGCTTTCGCCAGAGTGTCGACCAAGACATCTGGGGCGATGACCAGGCCCACCGACGACAGCATCTGCAAGAGTCCGGCGATCATCACGGCTTCCCTTCTTTCTTGGCCTGGGAAATCAGATTGGCAATCCGCTCAAGCTCCTCCGTGCTCAGGTCGGCGCTGGGGTCGGACAGATGGGTCGCCACCGCCTGCTCCAGGGAGCCGCCGAAGAACGTTTCGAGCACGCGGCGCATCGCCGACTGACCCGCCCGCGTGCGGGCTCGAGTCGGAAGGTAGAGGTACTCGCGGCCCTGCTTCTTGTGCTTGAGGTGCCCCTTCTCCTCCAGGATCCGCATCAGCGTGCGAATGGTGGTGCGCGACGGTGCGTCGTCGATCGCCTCGACCACCTCGGTCACGGTGGCCTGCTTCAGAGCGTAGACGGCGTCCATGATCTGCCGCTCCCGGCGCGAGAGCTGGTCTTCGGACGGCTTCGGGGGCATCGATTATTCTCCATCAGTGAGACACCAAGCGGTTAATATATTAACCTGTCGCTGCCGGCCGTCAATGTCATCCGCTAAATTTTTAGCACTTTGCCTGCGGCCTTTGAGGATCTTGTCCTGGGCGCAAAGCTGTTCCGGGCCGGAGGTCTGCTTCCCGCATCGGTGTCCAGCACCTACTGCGCGGGCGCTAGTTTCTTCGCGACAGCGGATATGCATCGGCCGTTGAGCTTACGTCCGTTGCCGAACTCGCGTCGGTGCCCGTCACTTCGGCAGGAATCGGCTCCGCATAAGCCGCCGAAGCTGGACCACCCGCTGGCTCGAGCGTTTCGATGCAACTGCGGGAGGTGCAAGAGACCTCCGCGGATTCCTGGCAGCTCCAGATAGGTGCGAGCAAGAACCTGCGCAGGACGTAAACTCCTGAGCTGATTTGGGCTCTCAATTGCCGCGTGTCTTCCCGATGACTAACCCAGCTCTGCGGCAATACTCGAAGCCAACGCCATGTCTCGTTCTGCGTAGATCTGCGTCACGTCCGCCGTGCTGTGACCCAGCACAGTCTGCGCCGCCTCCAGCCCGTATCGCTTTCGAATCTCGGTGGCCGCCGTATGTCGGATCCGGTTGGGCGACCATTTGAGCAGGCCGTGCTTCTCGCAGGCCCGGTGAATCGCTCGCCGGTAGCTGTCGGTCGTGTAGGCGTCTTTCGGGACCCGTTTGGACGATCTTGGACGCGAGCCCGGCTTGTTGCCCTGCTTAATGGGTGTTACTCGGGCCAGGTGCCGCTCCAGTCGTCTCTGGGCCTCCGATTCGGCGGGTGAGAAGCAGCAGGCTGAAAGGGGGCGATCCAGGTAGGGCTTCAGCACCTGCTGCGATTTTGGTCCAAAGAACACCACGCGGCTGCGTTCGTGGTGCTCGGTCTTGTGCGAATCTGGCCGGTACGCCCAGACCGCAGTTGACTGGTCGATGTCGATAGGGCGAAGCCCGACAATCTCGCCCGGTCTGGCGCCGCTGAGCCGCTGCAGCCGCACCATGTCGGCGATCATTGGCGGCAGATGCTTTAGCGTCTTCTCGATCAGCTCATCGGCCACGGGCTGGACGGGGGCCAGATCGGGGGCGGCGGTCCTCCCTTTCCGAAGCCCCGGTACCGTCGCGAGTGCCAGGTGTACGGCCGGTGGCACAAGTTCTTCGGCCACGCCCCACTTGAACATCCGCAGCACGCGACCGACTTGCTTGTTGATGTACCGGCGGGACCAGCCCACCTCGATCATTCGCTCGCGGACGGCTTTCAGCGCCTTGGGGCCAAAGTCGGCGACCAGCGTCTCCCCGTGGAGTGGGCGGACCTCGCGTAACGCCTCGGTGATGCAGCCGAACTCTCGAGTCAGCTCGCCGTTCTTGACGTAATACTCACGGGCGTGCGTTAGGTAGGCGGCCATCAGCTCCGCCGCGGTCAGATTGACCACGTCGTTGAGCGTGACCTGCTGCCGGCGGAGCCAGTCGGCAATCAGCCGGTCGTACTTCGCGTGCGACTCGGGCGAGTCGTAGGGGCCGAGGTAGACATCTCGGCCGTCAATCCGAACGACCGCCAGGTTGCGGGACTTCTGGCGGCGGTACGAGGGGATCCTTCGGGCTGGCATGAGAGGGTGATCTCCGTGCTGCACTCGCGAAGAGTAGTACAGCGGTAGTACACGGAAATCACTGCCAGCTTCGGCAGGTTACTTAAGTAGTTGTTACTTAAGGGTTTAGAAAGTGGCGGGGGCCGGATTCGAACCGACGACCTCGAGGTTATGAGCCTCGCGAGCTACCTGGCTGCTCCACCCCGCGTCATTGGTGGAAGTCCTGAATAATAAGGGTCGATCGGGATTTGGGCAACCGCCCCTGCAATATTGCCCCGCATTTTTACGAAGCGGTGGTGGGGGGAGGCGCCGGATGCGCTGGTTGGGGCGTGCTGGCCACGCGCCTGTTTGCTCCTAAGTGCTTACGCGGTGCGATGTTCTGCTTGTCCGCCCGGTCGCCAGTCGATAGAGTTCACCAAGGCGGAGCTCTGGCGGCCTCCGCTCAGTATGACGCCTCCGGCCGCTAGATGTTTGACGGTACTCCCCAACTCATGGCGACCGCGCCGCGGCAACCCGATAGCGTTGTTGACGCGGGCGCCGCGGACGACGACGAGCGTGGTTCGCTGGTCGACCTCTCCGCCTGGCTGCGGTTCTCGCCGCCGTGGCTCGCCAGCGCCCTGCTCCACATGCTGGTGGTGCTCGCGCTGGGGCTGTGGCTTGTGTCGGGGCAGCGCGAAGAGCCACTGGTGCTCGACGCGCAGTACGCGGAAGAGGTGGGCGAGCAGCTGATCGAGGAGCCGCTCAACCTGGACCTCGACCCCGAGTTGGAGGTCGAAGAACAGACGCTGTCGATCAACCCGCTGCCGCAGGTGGACGACCCGCTGGCGGCGCCGGAGCTGTCGCTCGTGGCGCCCAACCCGACCTTCTCGACGCTCTCCAGCACCGCCGATCAGGTCGGCGTCGCGCTCACCGGGCGCGAGCCGGGCATGAAGGCCGTGCTGCTCAAGGCGTACGGCGGCACCGCGTCGACGGAGCAGGCTGTGCTGGATGGCCTCAGGTGGCTGGAACGCAATCAGAGGAAGAACGGCTCTTGGAGCCTGAAGGGCCCGTACACCGACGGCGGCACCACCGAGAACATCGAGGCCGCCACCGCGATGGCGCTACTGGCGTTTCAGGGCGCCGGCTACACGCACCAGGACCCGCCCGGCACGGAGTTCTACGGGGTGGTTTCCGATGGCTGGGATCGCCTGCTGCAGAGCCAGGACGACGCGGGCAACTTCTTCCGCGCCAACGGCTTCAACCACGCGCTCTACACCCAGGCGCAGTGCACCATCGCGTTGTGCGAGCTGTACGCGATGACCAAGGACGAGAAGCTGCGCGAGCCAGCGCAGCGGGCGGTGGACTACTGCGTGCGGACGCAGTCCCCGACGGGCGGCTGGCGGTACATCCCGCGCGAGGGCGCCGACACCTCGGTGACCGGGTGGGTGGTGATGGCGCTCAAGAGTGCGCAGATGGCCGGGCTGGACGTGCCCAGCGAGGCGTTCTTCAAGGTCGGGCAGTTCCTGGACTCGGTGCAGCGGCAGGAGGGGAGCCGCTACGCCTACCAGCCGCGCGACTCGCCGAAGCTGAGCATGACGGCCGAGGGGCTGCTGTGCCGCCAGTACCTGGGGTGGGGCCGCGACGACGACCGGCTGCGACGCGGCGTGTACTACCTGCTGGAGAACCTGCCCCGCTGGACCAACGGCCGGCGCGACGTCTACTACTGGTACTACGCCACGCAGGTCTGCCACCACATGGAGGGTGATGAGTGGACCAAGTGGAACAACGTCACGCGTCAGCTCATCCCCGAGCACCAGGTGAAACGTGGCCGCGAGCGGGGCAGCTGGGACACGAAGATCGACCAGTCGCACGGGACCACGGGCGGTCGGCTCTACACGACCTGCCTGTCGATCTACATCCTCGAGGTGTACTACCGCCACCTGCCGATCTACCAGCAGGGCCTGCTGTCTAGCTTCTAGCGTCTAGTTGCTCACCTTGAAGCGGAACGCCAGGTAGTGCAGCCCGGTGTTGCTGTCGTACAGCAGGGCGCCGCTCGGCGTGGCGTAGCGGAGCAGGTCTTCCACCGGCGGCAGCTCGCCCGCCTCTAGCGCGCGGCTCATGGCGGCCATGAACGGCTGGTTGCGTTCGCCGAGCCACTCGCGGTTCTCCTGCTTCGAGGCCATCGCGTGCCAGTGGCGCAGCGACGCCTCCGGGTCCTCGTAGCTGAGCATGCCAACCTCGTTGGGGCCGGCCAGCCGGCGGACTCGGCTCTGCACCAGCTTGAACTCGATCGAGTCCTTCAGCCGCGGCTCCGTCCCCTCCGAGGCCGCCATCATCTTCTTGAGGACCTCCTCTGAGTTGCCCAGCACCAGCGAGCCGTTGAACACCGCCGCCACCGGGCGGATCGCCCGGCGGGGGCCGCGGCGGCGGTCGCCGTCCTCCTGCTGCTCGGCGCCCTCCGGCGGGCCGTAGTAGGTGAACTCGCCGTGGGTCTTTTTGGTAGGCGTCCGGTTAACGTCGCCCTCCTGCGCCTTGACCGCCTTGTCGAGCAGCTCCTGCGCCTGCTTCTCGTCGGTCACGCCCAGCACGACCATCGTGTGGTTGGCCGGCGACTGCGCGTCCGGCTCGAAGGCGGTCAGCGTCGACAGCCTGCCGGTCAGCACCGGCAGCAGCTCGCTGGGCAGGTCAACTCCGACGTTGTCGGAGAAGTTCTGCTTCACGCGCTCGCGGAACATGCCCGCGTAGGTGAAGCGGTCGACGATCGCCTCGACGTCGTCGAAGATCTGCTGGGGGTCGACGTACAGCGTGCGGTAGTTCTGGATGGTGGCGGGCACGCAGTCCGGCGGCGCGGTGTCGCCGGATTTCAGACGCAGCACGCCGGCCACCCCCGCCCGCGGGTTGTCGATCAGCACGTGCCCGCGGATTAGGGTGTCCCAGGTTTCGTTGGCCAGCCAGGCGGCCGCGGAGATCCCCTCGAACGCGTCGACGCCCAGCGCTGGCAGCGCGGCGAGCGCCACGCGCACGCCGGTCTGGCGGCCGCCGGTCGCGCGGACCAGGCCGATCGGGTCCACGAACGCGATGGCCTGCGGCGGCTCCTCGCGTCCCGCCAGGCACTCCTTCAGGCTGGTGGCGAAGGCCTTGTTGTGGTCGAGGGTTTCGGTGTACCGGACCGGGGCCGGGTCCTCCTCTTCCTCCGCCGTGGCGGGCGGCGGGGTGAAGCCGTCCCAGCGGTCGAGCACGCTCGACAGCACGGCCGGGTCGGTCGCGGCGACAAACACCCCCTCGCGTCGCACGACGCCGACGATCTTTTTGGAGTCGTTCTTGTCGCGCAGCGTGACCGCCTTGTCGGCGCGGAGCTGCTCCTCGCTCACCAGGCCGCCGTCCTCTTCAACCTTCTCCTTGGCGCGCTCTAGCAGCGTCTGGGCGATGTCGACCCGGTCCTCAAAGTCGGCCAGCAGCAGCACCGCCGGTTCCTCCTCGCGGCGCTCGACAATCGCGAAGGCCACCTCCCCCTGCGGCAGGCTAGTAAGCTCGTCAAAGTTGACGCCCAGCAGACCCTCGGCGTTCTCGGCGTAGGCGTCGCGGGCGGAGTCGCGGAGCGAGCCGACAAACGGCTCGAGCGCCGGGTCGCTGGCCATCTGAGCGATCGCGGTCTGCTGCACGCGGTCGACCAGTTGGCCGGCGTCGACCGTGCGGACAAAGAGCACCGCTTCCGCTGGGAACAGGGACATCGCCGTCGGCCGCTCCGCCTTGGTGGCGACGGGGGAGGCGAGGAAGGTCAGGCAAACGAGGCCGGCGGCGAAACCGCGCAGCTTGGATTGGGGTTGAATCAGGGGCATGGCTGGGGCGCGTGGGAGACGAGTTGGCGGGGACTAGGGGTCCGGTGATAGTAACCGTTCGCGGCCCGCCGGACGATCTTGCCGGATTGCCCGGGTGGCGAAAGATTTCCGAAGAAGCGGGCGGACGAGCGCCCTATAATCGTAACGTATGGGGACTTCGGCGTCTCACCGGCGCCGGCGGCCCGGAGCCGACGATAGAGGAATTCCATGAGCGCACAGAATCGAATCATCGCGACCCTGGTGGCATTCTCCCTGGCGGCGGTCGGCTCGGACGCGCTGGCCCAGCGCAACTCCACCACCGGTGGGGGCGGCAGCAGCCTGTTTGGCGGCGCCGGCAACAGCTTCGGTGGTGGCGCCGGCGGCTTTGGGGGTGGCGGCTCGGTCGCTGGCCCAGGCCGGATTGGCGGCGGCGCCGGTGGCTTCGGCCAAGGAGGCCAGGGCGGGTTCGGCGGCGCCGGCGGTCTTGGGCAGGGCTTTGGCGCCGGCGGCGCTCAGGGCGGCAACACCTTCGTCGGCCGGGACTCGGCCGACGTGGCCGACTTCTTCAACTCCAGGAACCCGCTGGCCGGCCAGGCCGCGGGGCGGGGCACCCAGACCCGTGCGGCGATGGAGCGGGGCCGCGGCGTGAACTCAGAAGACAACGCGCGCCCGCCGGTGCTGGTCAAGGTGAGCCTTGGCTTCGCCCCGCCGCCACAGCCTCTGGCGTACCAGGCGGAGCCAACCGCCGCACGGCTCAACTCGATGATCACCCGCCACGGCTTTGACGACGCGCGGATCGAGCTCGTCGACGGCGTGGCGGTGCTGAGCGGCAGCGTTGTGTCTGAGAGCAACCGCCGTGTGCTCACCCGCCTGGCCCGACTCGAGCCTGGCGTGTCCCGCGTCGAGGACCGCACCACGCTGGTCTCCGACGACGGCGAGCCCGCCCCACTCCCTACGCCCGGGGCGAACTAGCTCGGCAAGAACGCGAGCTGAGCAGACCTGCTGCAAGGCACCATAGGCGTCCGCGGCGCCGCCGTGGGACGCGACTCTCGTTGGCCGGATTCTTGTGGGAACCGGCCACCTGCCGTGGTCCAATGGAGAGTGCACAACGGTGTACACCAATGGGCGGGCCGCGGCTCTAGCGGTTGGCAGCTGTGATTGCTGCTGCGCGGTTAGCAGTTTGAGCCGCTCCGCCGACTGGTTTTGTCCGGTGCTTGGCGTTTGGGCGACCCAAATCGGACAAAACCCTCCCGCTCGCCCCCGCTCCCATTGCAGAAAACCCGGCCAATGAAGCGTCAATCGAGGTCCGTAGGCAGGATGCCTCCGGGGTTTTGTCCGCTTCGCTCGTGTTTTTGGACAATACTAGGCAGCTAGTCGCATCGGCCCGCCAGACCACACCCATCTGTCTAGCAGGCTCTAGGGAAGCAACAGGACGGCGCTAGTTGGTGAACCGGCGGGGCCGCGATGGCAGCTTGATGGTGGTGGTCTCCATGCCCGAGTGCTTGATGGCGCCCACGGCGGGCATGGGCGGCGTCGACTGGTAGCCGGCGTTGGTGACCGTCGCCTGGCCGGCGCCGATCGGCTGCGTCGAGGCGACGCGCGTGACCTGCGGCCGGTTCTCCTGCCCGGCGATCATGGTGTCGATCGGGTCCATGGCGCCCGGCAGCCGCTGGCGGGTCTGCTCGCTCACGACCAGGTTGCCGCCGGCGTTGGGCTCGAACCGGGCGATGAGGCTGACGTCGGTGGCGGCGCCGCCGGTGGCGTCCCACGGGAGCCACACGCTGTACGACACGCCCAGCTCGGACTCGCTCACGTGCTTGACGAACTGCTCGGCCGGGAAGACGTACCGCTTGGTCGGTCGGTTGTCGGTGGGCAGGCGGTCGGTCTCGTCGAAGGCGTACACCACGAGCTGCCCGTCCACCTTGATGGGGTCGGACTCGTCGCGGTCGTAGAAGAAGATCCGCCCGCCGAAGCCGCGTTCGGCGCCGGCGCCGCTCTGGTGCCGCACGGCATCGGTCCAGGTGACGACCATCTTCCGCGGGTCCCCTTCGCGGTGCTCCTGGTGCTTCCAGGGGATGCCGTTGGGGATGTCGATCTTGCGGGCCAGCTTCATCGGGGCCGAGTCACGCAGCGTGGCGCACCCGGTCGCGAGCAGGCTGGGCGCCAGGGCCAGGCACAAGGCCGTGGAAAGGCGCCGACGGGATATCGTGGACTTAGTCGAATTGGTCATGTGGGTCATCCTATTGCACCGGAGGCAGGCGACGCGCGGGGGCGTAGCCCGAAGCTGTTTCAACGCCGGGTCCCCCTCCGGGCGTGAACCCGGCCGGCGTAATGGTCTGGTCGCTGCTGGGCGCGGCTTCCGCTCCCAGGTCGTACGGGGCTGGCTGCACGGGGCCCTGCTCGTAGGTCGGCGTGGGCTCGGCGCCGTTGGGGACGTGTGTGGGGTACACCACCTCGGACTCGTACGCGTTCCAGTCGTCGTTCCGGCTACGCAGGCCGGACGGGCCGTGCATGTTGACCACGTCGCACATCACCCAGCTCATGCGGGAGGACTCGATCTGCTTGACCATGTCGGCGTCCACCTCGCTGCGGATGATGCGGGGCGTCATGATGATGAGCAGCTCGGACCGGGCCTGCGACACGCCGTCGTAGCGGAACAGGTCGCCCAGCAGCGGGATGTCGGACAGGAACGGCACTCGGCGGTGCACGTCGGAGGTCTCCTTAGTGAGCAGGCCGCTGAGCACCACGGTCTGGCCGGTGCCGGCGGTGACCACGGTCTGCGCGACGGTCTGGCGGATGGTCGGCGCCCGCACCACGGTGCCGCCGGCGGCGGCGAAGATGGGGATGCCCTCGGCCTCGGGGCCGAGCTGCGACTTCTCGGCGTAGACCTCCATTACCACCTGGTCGTCCGGGCTGATCCGCGGACGCACCCGCAGGATGATGCCGACGTCCTCGTAGGTGACCTGGTTGGTCTGCTGGCCGAACTCGGTGAAGTTGACCGCCTGGATGGTCGGCACCCGCTCGCCCACGCTCACCAGGCCCTCCTGGTTGTCCAGGGCCATGATCTGCGGGCGGCTGAGCACCTCGAGGCGGCGGTTTTCTTGCAGGGCCCGCAGCAGCATGTTCACGCTGTTGCTGCTGGCGGAGAACACGAAGCCGCCGAAGCCGAGCTCGCTGTTGATGCGGCCCACGCCAAAGTTCGACAGGCCCTGGGTGGCCACCTTGCCGGCCGTGGTCAGGGCGTTGGTGCTGGCGTTGTTGCCCAGCGGGTTCTGCACGTCGTTGAAGTTGAAGCCAGGCGTGAGCGGCGCGTTGAGCACGATCTGGTCGGTCTCGGTGATGGTGGTGGCGCCGCCGCCGGTGGTGGTCTGCGTGGTGTTGGTGATGGTGTTAAGCTCACCCACGAGCGACCGGTCGAACAGCAGCGAGTCCTGCAGGCCGAGCTCGACGCCGAACTCGTCGGTGTCGTTCAGCCGCACCTCGGCGATCAGCACCTGGATCATCACCATCGGCGGCCGCTCGTCGAGCTTGCGGATGATCTCCTCGAGCTTGGCGAAATACTCGTCGGTCGCGCTGATGATCAGGCTGTTGCTGACCAGCTCGGGCACCACGATCACCTCGCGGTCGATCTGCTCGAACGGCCCCGAGGGCAGCTCCGCGGCGTCCTCGATGTCACGCTTGTTCTGCAGCCAGTCGTTGATTGCGGTCGCGACGTCCTCGGCCGGGGCGTTGTTCAGGCGGTACACCTCGATCCGCCGGTCGCGGTTGTCGCTGCCGTCCAGCCGGATCAGCACCGCCTCGACGATGGCCAGGTCCTCGGCGGCGCCGGCGGCGATGATGCTGTTGGTGCGGGCGTCGACGGAGAACTGCAGCGGCACCAGCGAGCTGGTCGCGGCGCTGAGTCCGCCGGCGGTCGGATCGTCGTTCTCGTCGGCGCCGAACATCGACTGCAGCATCTCCATCAGGGCCTGGGCGTCGCCGTTCTTGATAGTGAACACCTTCAGCTCAGCCTCGGCGTCCGGCGTCCCGTCCAGCTGCTGGATCAGCGCGGCGATCAGCTCCATGCTCTCCGACGGCGCGGTGATGATCAGCGAGTTGGCCCGCACGTCGGGCGCGACGCGGACGTTGGTCAGGATCCCCGAGTCGAGCCGACGCTGGGTGTCGGAGTCGATGGTGATGAACCGCAGCCCGGCGGACCGGGCGCCCTCGCCGTCCTGGCCCACCTCGGCGCCGGCGACGGCCCCGAGGAGGATCTCGGCCAGCTCGTCGGCCCGGGCGTTGCGGAGCTTGAACACGCGGACCTCGTCGACGGACTCCACCTCGGCGGTGTCGATCCGCTCGAGGAGCGCGTGGATCTCCTTCATGTCCCGCGGCGCGGCCCGCACGATCAGCGAGTTGCTGCGGACGTCGGCGATCACGATCGCCTTGGGGTTGAGCATCGGCTCGGCGGTGTCGTCCTGCTGGCCCTGCGGCTGGTTGTCCGCGGCGCCCAGGTACTGGTCGACCAGCTCCTTGGCGTCGCTGGCGGCAGCGTTCTTCAGCGGGAACACCACGAACTGCGAGGTGGGGTCGGCCGGCTTGTCGAGCCGCTTGACCAGGTCGATCGCCATGCGGACGTTCTCCGCCCGGCCGATCAGCAGCAGCTCGTTCGGCTTGCCCAGCGTGGTGACGCTGACGCCGCCGGTCCGCGGGCCGAGCACCTGCTGGTAGACGCGGTTGAGGAGCCGCGTCATCGACTCGCCGTCGACGTGCTGGAGCGCCAGCACCTCGATCGACGGCACCGTGACCTCGCTCAGGCGTTCGATCTGATCGATAATCTGCAGCACCCGCTGCACGTCCTGGTCGTTGCCGCGGAGCACGATGATGTCGAGCCCCTCAATGAATTCAACCTGCACCGGGCCGAGCAGCGACCCGGCCTGCTGGGCCTCGACCACGGCGCGGAGCGTGTCGGCCTGCTCGCGGGTGGCGCGGCCGGGGAGCGGGGTTTCTTGTTCGTCGAAGTCCTCGATGTCGAGCTGGTCGTCTTCCTGCAGCGGAACCTGGGCGGCGGCAAACTGGCCCTGCAGCGGCTGTCCCGGCGCCGACTTCTGGATGGCCGACAGCGCCCGACGCACGGCCGGCAGCCGCGCGCCCTCGCTCGCCACCACCTCGACGTTGCCGCCGGCGCTGCGGGCGTCCATCGCCTGGATGACGCGCGTCCAGGCCGCGACCTGCTGGGGCTGGCCCTGCAGTCGGACCTCGCCGGTGGCGGCGTTGGCCTGGAGGTTGACGCCGCCGGTGGCGCCCAGGCGGACCGGGAAGCTGAGCCACGTCCGCGACCCGTCCCACGTGGCGGGCAGCGGCTGATTCACGAGCTGCTGGATGCGGCTGTGCAGCTCGCCGGGGGTGAGCCCCGCGAGCTTGAGCGACGACGGAGCGTTCGCCTGGCCCGCTGCAAGCAGCTGCTTGACCTGGGCGTGTGTTTCGGGGCTGCCGAGCACAATCAGCTGCCCGGTGCGGGCGTCCCACGCCGCCCGCTCACCAGGGGCGCCCTGGAAAGCCGACTGCCAGCCGCTGGCCGTGTCGCGGAGGTGGCCCGGCACGTTGTACGTTTGGAGCTGCGGAGGCCCTCCCGCCGGCGCCCGATCGAGCTGCTGCAGCATCTGCTGCGCCAGCTGGAGCGACGCCTCGTCGCCGCGGACGACAATCGCCCGACCCTCGACCGGCGCCACGACCTCAACGCCCTCTCCCAGGATCAGCCTGAGCTGCGGCGCCAGCTCGCCCGCCTCGCGGTGTTGGAGCTGGAACTGGCGCTGCCCCATCGGGGCCGCGTAGGGCGTCTGTGCCGCCAGATCGGCCGGGGCCAACAGGCAAGCAGGGACCGACAGCGCCGACCCCAGCAGGGCACAATTGACGACTCGTCTTAGCGGAGATTTGTGAAGCATTCGTCTGGGCCTGAGCGTTTGGGTTCCGCCGGCGGCGCGCAAGCGCGGCGCCGGCCGTACAACCGTTGCTACCCAGATAATCGGCAGATCTTCACGCGCCGATGAGAAAAAGCCGCATCCCCACCCCCAACAGGGGCGGAAAACGCAAAGTTCCCCCCAGCGGGGGAGCCGTGCGAGGTCGGTTCTGCGGACGCCCGAGCGTGCGACCGACGCTACAGGAGGCTGTCGCCTTCAACCGGGACCCCGTCACGCAAGCTGGCGCCGAACGGCACCCGGTAGACCTGCCCCTCCGACTCGAGGTACAGCCGCCGCTCGTCCGGGTCGATCGACTTCACCCGCCCGTCGAACTGCCCGATCTTGATCGGGTCGCCCACGGCGACAAACAGCGTCTTGCCGGTGGTGCGGACATTGATCCACGCCTGCTGCTTGCCCCCGTTGCCGACGACCCCCGTAAAGTGGGCGTGCTTGGCGTCATCGAACTTGGGCTTGGGTGGCGGTTCGGGGCGCCGATCCACGACCTTGGGCGGGTCCTGGCGGGGTGGCGGGGGGGGAGTGTACTCGACGAACAGGTTCCGCCCGTCGATGCTCTCCAGGTAGTCGGACAGCTCGCCGAGCGCGAGGCGATTCGACTCGCCTTCGGCGAGGCCGTTCTCGCGGGTGGCGCCGTCGACGATCAAGGCTTCTACCGACAGGTCCATTGCGATCTTGCCGCCGTCGGGCAGCGGCGCCAGCTTCAGCCGCGTTAGCGTGTGCAGCTGGGGAGAATCGTAGAACGCGTGGAGGAACTTGGTCACCTCGACCAGTGTGCCTTCGGCGTGCGCGGTGTAGCTGATGCCGATGAAGGCGTCGCCCTCGGGGCGGGCGCCGACGCGGCGGACGTTGTTGAAGCTCAGCCCGGCCTCGTTGAGCCGGTCCATCAGCCAGGCGCGGTACTCGGTCTGCGCCACCTGGACGTCGGCGGGCAGGGAACGCTCCTGCCAGTCTTCCAGTCGTTCGACGTCCTCGGCCGTCTGCAGCATCTCGAGGTCGGCGTCGTTAATCTGGCGCTGCACATCGGAGAGCTCGCCGCGGAGGTCGGTGAACGCCTGCTGGCGCCACTGCAACGCCTTGGCGCCGCCCCACAGGGCGATCACGGCCACAACCCCGATCAGCAGGTATCGTTCACGTTGGGTCATGGCAGCTCCTCCTCGGTAGGCTTCTCGACTCGCAGCGAGGTCTGGGTCTCCCAGTCGTAGGCGCCGCCGCCGGCGGTCAGGGTGCCCTGCGTGGTTTCGACCTGGTGGCGGTCGTCCCGCAGGCGTTGCTCGATCTCGTCGTAGCTGTACCGCGAGCGGGACACGGCCCGCAGGTCGATCGTGCCGCCAGTCTGGTCGCGCTGGGTGGCGCGGGTCGCGGTAAACTGCGTGAGGTGGGCGTCGGTATCGGCCGGGAAATCCTCGGTCTTGAGCGGGGCGGGGCGGATCTGGCGGCCCAGGCGTTCCAACTCGTCGAGCCAGTTCACGTCGGTCTCCAGCCAGTTGTCGATGGCCGCCGCCTTCTCGCGGATCGGCGCCCACTCCTCGATGCCGTTCTTCTTGTCGCGGAGCTCGTCCTGCCTGGCGGAGATCTCCTGCTTCAGCTTCCAGGCCCGCGAGTAGTCGAACCCGAGACCCAGCACCACCACGGACGCGGCCGCGATCGCCAGCAGCACCTGCCGCCGCCGGCCGGAGTTGTCGACGACCGGACGGCGCGGGTGGAGGAAGTCGAACGTCGGCGATGATTCCTGCGCGGCGGAGATCGCCGCGGCCGCGACGCCCACCAGCTTGCTGGCGGCCACGCCTTCTTCGGCAGCCAGGCCGTGGTGCTGCTCGAGGTAGCCCACCGCGTCCAGCTCGGTCAGATCGGGTTTGCCCGGGGGCGCCTGGAAGCCAACGAGGTGGGTCGAGTCGACCCGGCGCCCGGTCTGCTGGGCGGCCATGGCCGCTGTCCGGCGTGCTTCGGAGACCACCGCCTGCGAGGCCGCATCGCCCGGCGCACGAGCCGAACGCAGCAGCGACGGGGCGCCGTTCTCGAGCAGCACCAGGTCGACCGACTCGGGCGCCGCGACCGCGATCAGGTGCGCCCCGCCGGCCAGCGATGGGTCCAGCTTGGTCATCAGCTCGGCCGCCGAGCTGCCGCGGGCAACCGCCCGGGCGAGGTTGGCGTCGAGCGCGCGGGCGGCCGCCTTGCACATCTCGAGGTCGTCCGACTCGACGGTCGCGGCCAGCACGCTGCGGGTCTCGGCCGCGTCGAAGGTGAGCGGCACGTAGTCGACCGCGTCGTGCTCGGTGAGCGCGAACTCGCGGACGGCCTGCATCCGCACCATGTCGGGCAGCTCGCCGTCGGGGCAGGGGGGCAGTTTCAGCAGCCGGCAACGCAGCTGCTCGCCCGCCAGCACCGCGACCAGCGTGGCCCGCTGCCAGCGGACATCGGGCAAAGCCGAGCGGAGCGCGTCGGCCAGCTGCTCGCCGGTCTCGATGTCGGCGCGGTCCACCTGCGCGATGCGCGACACGCGCGCGTCGGCCTCGTCGGCGACGGCGGCGCGGACGCCCTGGCGATCGAATTCAAACGCGACAACTTGCGACATGCGTCGGTGCGGCTCAGAGGGGTTGGGATACTTAGATTGTAAGCAGCCGCCGGGGCTAAGGCGACTCGCCGGTGGCGGATTGGGCCATAGCGCCCAGCTCCGCGGGGGTGTAGCCGGCCCCCAGCGGCGTCAGGTCCAGCCGCTGGAGCACTTTGGGGGTGGCGCCGGTGTCGTCGATGATGGCCTCGATCCGGGTGGCGGGGCCCTCCTCGTCGAAGAAGCCGACCGAGTGCGCCCGGTAGACGTCGCCCCCGCCGGTGAGCAGCGGCGCCAGCTGCCGCATCACCTCGAGGTCGACCAGCCCGTCCATCAGGATCCACTCGGCGTGCCGACGCTCGGGGCGGTCGGGCGTCACCTCAAAGGTGCGCGACGCGATGATCTGCTCCACCACCTCGGGCGGCATGTTGGGCACCGAGCTGAGCAGCGCGCGGGGCGCCTGGTTGACGTTGAGCCGGCCGACCATCGAAGCGGTCGAGCTCGTTGTGAGGTTGTCCAGCATGTCCGGCAGGTAAGACGAGTACGCGCCGGGCGTGTCCGTGAACGGCGTGCGGAGCACGGTGGGGGCGCCGTTGTCGGAGAACTCCACGTTGACCCCCACCAGCGAGAGCAGGCTGGTGATGGTCTCCGAACCCTCTTGGCTAAAGTCGATGGAGATCCCCGCCGCCGACACCGCGTTGCTGTTGGCGTTGTCGTCCGCGGCGCCCCCCTGGCGGTAGGCGACGATGAAGTTGGCCTGCTCGCGGCCGAGGGCGGTCTCGAGCAGCGAGTGCAGCTCCTCGAGGTCTTCCATGTTGACGTCGATCTTCGGCTCGCCGTCGGGGGTGAGCAGCGACTCGGCGCTGTACAGCGTGAAGTACGCCGACCAGCCGCGGTCCATCTGCCCGGTGGAGTTGTCGACCTCCACCGGCAGCGGCCGGGCGCGCTCCGCGGCGGACACGACGCCATTGCGGTCGGTGTCGAGGCCGTACAGCAGCTCCGGGGTGACGCCCTGCACGAGCAGCAGCTGCTCGATCGACTCCAGCGGGCCGTTCTGCGGCTCGTAGGGCGCGTCCAACGCGGTGTAGTACTGCGACTCGGCGCCGAAGTCGCGGATGTCTTCGTCCTCGTCGAGCCAGTCGAGGATCGCGTCGGCGATCGACTCGGTCATGCCGGGCAGGTACAGCAGCTGGTTGCGGGCGCCGTCTTCGGCGTAGTCGTCCGCCAGCAGGAGGGTGTTGAGGTTGAGCCGTGCGGACTCGTTCTCTAAACCGAAGCGGTAGCCGACGTACTCGCCGTAATCCATCAGCGGCGCAACGATGCTGACCCGCGCCCGCAGGGCAGCGGCGTCGGAATCGGAAATCAGCACGCCCTGGAACAACGCGGGGTTGTTGTACAGGCCGCCCTGCTGCTCGAGCACCGTCGGCTCTTCCAGCAGGAGCGTCTGCACCATCACCACCCCCGAGTCCGCCAACGCGCGGGACTGGACCTGCCGGGCGTAGGCCTCGGCGGCGCGGTGCTCGATGAACGACCAGTCGAAGTAGGCCATGCCGCCAACGGTCATCAGCGCGACGACCACCAGCATCACCAGCAGCACGCTGCCGCGGCGCCTCATACCTGGTTGCGTTCGGCTCATGGCATGGCCCCCATCATCGACGAGTCTTCGCCGCCGGCGGCCGCGGCCGCGTCTTCCAACGGCGGGGGCATCGGGATCGTCAGCGAGTAGTACGCGAGCGGCGCGTTGGCGGCCTCGTCCTCGGTGGTCTCGCCCGCGGCAGCCACGCGGAAGCCGAGCGTCACCTGCACGGCGACCGGCAGCGCGCCGGACTGCTCGTCGATGTCCCAGTAGTCGAGGATCTGTTCGCCGTCGTGGTAGCGGAACCGCAGGTCTTCGACCTCGGCCGCCAGCACCCGCCGCGTGGCGAGCCAGGCCTCGTCACGCCCCTGGTTCTCTTCGAAGATCCGTCGGTCACGCGGCAGCTGCTCACGCACCAAACCCTCCGGCTGCAGGTGGTACCGCACCGTGGTCAGGTAGGGCGAGTCGTAGGAGACTGTCAACGGCTGGTCCGGCGTGTCGGCCGAGATGAGGAACGCCGGGCGGATGCGGCGGACGTCGACCTGCAGGCTCTGCGCGTCGCCGCTGACGCCCGCGTACGGCCGGGCCAGCGCGTCGGTGGTCCCCGTATCGCCCATGCCGGAGCCCGAGTCGTCTCCACCGCCACCTCCGCTGCCGCCACCGGGCGGCGCGGCGTCTGCTTCATCGACGTCGAACAACGCTTGCGACTCGGCGGTCGCTTCGGCGCTGGAGATATCTTGCTCGTAGATCACCGCCACGCTGCGGATGTCGTCGGCAATGGCCCGCAGCACGCCGCGGGCGAGTTGGGCCTGCTCCACCGTGCCGCGGCTGCCGTCGACGCGCAGCAGGTACATGCTGATGCCATTGGCCAAGAGCGCGAGCAGCACGGTCGACAAGGCGATCGCTAGCAGCACTTCAAGCAGTGTGAAGCCACGTGGACGGGAAGGTCGCATCACACGGCCTCCTCGCTCTGACTCTCGAGCAGCTCGATATAGTCTGGGTCCTGGAACCAGCGGACCACCTGCAGCGACGTTGGCTGCTCGTCGCCCGGGTCGATCTCGGTCACGAGCACGCGGGCGAGCAGCATCCCCTGGACGTTGGTTTGATCGATCGCCACCTCGTACCGCCACACGGGGGTCGCGAGGTCGGTGGGGTTCCACTCGCTGGAGAACGCCACCAGCTGCGCCGCGCCGGACTCGAGTTCGCCGAGCACCGACTCGGCGACCAGCGCCGCCTCGGACTGCATGGCCGCCCGCCGTGAGTTCATCAGCGACAGCCGCGACACCTCGGACAGCACCCCCAGCGATACCGCCAGGATGGCCAACGCGATGATCACCTCGAGCAGGGTGAACGCCTGGTGACGCGGTGCGGGGGTAGGGCGGGTCATCGCGCGCCCCCGTCTGTGTTGTCGACCTCGACAACCCGGGTTGCGCCGGTCAGGCCGCGCAGCGTCACGCGGAGCTGCTTGCCGTCTTCGTGCTGCAGGGTCGCCTCGGCGTCGCTGGCGGCGCCGTCGGGGCGGAACACCACCACGCACTGGCCCGCCGCCGCGGACGCTTCGTACAGCAGCGGCTCGCTGCCGGGCGGCTCGGCCACCGAAATGCTCTGGATTGTCACGCCGTCGAGCGTGAGCTGCTGCGACGGGCCGGCGGATGCGACCGCCGCGGCCGCCTCGCTGTCGCCGGAGGCGGCGGCCAACAGGGCCTCGATCCCACCGACGCTGGCCTCGCTGCCGCCCGGCTGGCAGCGGAACAGCTGCACCTGGCCGGAGGTGATGGCGTCGAGCCGCGCGCGCGACCACATCACCGACAGCTTCTCCGCCGCGTCCTCCAGGTCGGCGCGGGCGCCGCCCTGCTGCACGGCGGGCGCCACCAGCGCCGCGGCCAGCACCAGCAGCGCCAGGACCAGCAGGGTCTCGACCAGGGTGTAGGCGGACGGGCGGTGGCGCATGCGCAGCAGCGGGCAAGGGAGCTAAGGGGGGCGCGTCCTTGCCGCTAACCCACGGCTCCGCCGCGGGGTCTGGTGTGGCCGGCGGGCCGCCGGCCGCCGGCGCTACTTCTCCGGCCAGTTGCCGATGTCGTCGTCGGTCTGGTCGTCGCCGTCGGGGCCCATCGACCACACGTCGAACTTGTCGGAGTTCTTCTTGCCGTCGGCGCTGTACTTGTAGGGGTTGTCCCACGGGTCGACCGGCAGGGCCGACTTGGTCAGGTACGGGCCCTCCCAGCGGTCGGCGAGGGTCTTGTCGCTCGGCTTCTCGAGCAGGTCCTCGAGCTTCTCCGGGAAGTGTTTGGTGTTGAACTTGTACAGGTTGATCGCGTTCTCAAACATGTCGACCTGCGACTTGGCGGCGTTCTTGTTCGCGCCCTCTTGTGCGCCCATGAAAGACGTCGCGGCGATCGAGCCGATGACCACCAGGATCACCAGCACCAGCAGGACCTCGATCAGGGTGAATGCGCCGGCTCGGCGGCGGCTGCGGGGACTGCGTTGCATCTTGGGAAACTCCTTGGGGTAGGTTTGGATTCTCTGGTTCGGTTGAGGCCGGCCGCCCGCTGGGCTAGACCGACGTGCTCATCTTGATAATTGGCAGCAGCAGCGCGATGACCACCACCAGCACCACGGCCGCCATCACGAGCAGCAGCAGCGGCTCCAGCAGCTTCACGAACAGCTCGATCCGCCGCCAGGTCGATTTCTCGAGCGAGTCGCTGATCTGCTCGAGCACTACTTCGAGGTTGTTGGACTGTTCGGCGACCGCGATCATCTCGCACACGTCGCGCGGGAAGTGGCCGCTCGCGGCCAGCGGCTCTGCCAGCGCCTCGCCCGACGTGATGTTGTCGGCGGCGTCGCGGACGACTTCCGAGAGCACCACGTTGCCGGTCGAGTCGGCGGCGATGTCAAGCGAGCGGACAATCGGCACGCCGCCCTTGAGCAGCGTGCCCAGCACGCGGCAGAACCTCGCCACCGCCAGGCTCAGGTAGATCGAGCCGGCCATCGGCAGCTTGATCCGCCAGCGGTCCAGCATGGCCCGTCCGTTCGGCGTGGCCGACCAACGTGCGAGCGCCACGCCGCCGGCGACCAGCGCCGCCAAGACGAGTAAACCCCAGTAGCTGGTCATCAGACCGCTGATCCACAGCAGCCATTCGGTAATCGCCGGCAGCTGGTTCTTTTCCTTCAGGCGGTCGAACAGCCCCTGCACCGACGGCACGACAAAAATGATCAGGCCGTTCACCACCAGCGTGCCCACCACCGCCAGGATAATCGGGTAGGCCATGGCGCCGACCACCTTGCTGCGGAGCTCGGCCTGCTGGTCGGTAAACACCGCCACGCGGTCCAGCGCGTCTTCGAGGAAGCCGCCCTCGCCGCCGGCCCGCACGATGCTGGTGGCCAGCTCGGGGAACGCGCGGGGGTGGCGGGCCATCGCCTCGGCGAGCGTGGCGCCGTCCTCGACGCGGTCGGTGATGTCGTTGATGACCTGCTTGAACTGCGGGTTGGAAGCCTGGTCGCCGATCACCTGCAGCGACCGCAGCAGCGGCACGCCGCTCCGCAGCAGCGACGCCAGCTGGCTATAGAACGGCGTGACGAACTTCGACTTGACCTTGATGTGCTCGCCAGCCGCCTGCTTGCTGGTCGCCTTGACCGTCAGCGGGAACAGCTCTTTGGACGAGAGGTTCGCCACCGCCTCGCGCTCGCTGCCAGCGGACATCGTCCCCTCGATGAGGGCGCCGGTGAGGTCGCGGGCGGTGTAGGCGAAGTCGGGCATGATAGAAAGGCGAAGGCGTAGGGTGGGAAGGCGGGGAGCGGCTCCTCGACGAGTGGAAACGGGGTCCCCACCATCGCCTTCCTCCTCTTGCTAGGCGACGTCCCCTTTCGTGACCCGCAGCACCTCGTCCACCGTGGTGATCCCCTTGAACACCTTGAGCCAGGCGTCACCACGGAGGGTCCGCATGCCATCGGCCAGGGCCGCCTTGCGGATGTCCCAGGTGCTGGACCGGTCGTGCGCGAGCTGGCGGACCGCGTCGGTGGTGCGGCACAGCTCGAAGATGCCCTGCCGGCCGGCGAAGCCGATCTCGCCGCACTCGCGGCAGCCCTTGGCGCGGTAGATCGGCTGCCCGCCCTCCTTGTAGGCCTCCCACGGGAAGTCCTTGGGCAGGTCGGAGGGGTCGGGCTCGTAGGGCTCGCGGCACGCGGGGCAGAGCCGCCGCACCAGCCGCTGGGCCATGACCGCCTCGATGGTGCTGGCCACCAGGAACGGCTCGACGCCCATGTCGATCAGACGCGTGTAGGCGCTGGGCGCGTCGTTGGTGTGCAGCGTGCTGAACACGAGGTGGCCGGTCAGCGACGCCTGGATGGCGTTTTCGGCGGTCTCGTGGTCGCGGATCTCGCCCACCAGCACCACGTCCGGGTCGTGACGCAGGATGGACCGCAGCGAGGCGGCGAACGTCAGCCCGATCTTGGGGTGCACCTGGATCTGGTTGATGCCCGCCAGCTGGTATTCCACCGGGTCCTCGGTGGTGATGATCTTGATCTCTTCGTCACAGATGTCGGTCAGCGCGCTGTACAGCGTGGTGGTCTTACCCGAGCCGGTGGGGCCGGTCACCAGCACGATGCCGTGCGGCAGGCGGATCAGCTCGTTGATCTGGGCGGCCAGGTCGGGCTCCATGTTGAGCCGTTCGAGCGAGAACTCGGCGCCCCCCTTGTCGAGGATACGCATCACGATGCCCTCGCCGTGCAGCATCGGGATGACCGACACACGCACGTCGACCTCGCGGCCGTGCACGCGGAGCTTGATGCGGCCGTCCTGCGGCAGGCGTTTCTCCGCGATGTTTAGCCGGGCCATGATCTTCAGGCGGCTGATGATGGCGGCCTGGAAGTGGCTGATCTCCTGCGGCACCGGCTGCGAGTGCAGGATGCCGTCGATGCGGTAGCGGATCCGCACGCCGTCGGCCTGGGCCTCGATGTGCACGTCGCTCGCGCGGGCCTCGATCGCCTCGAGCAGGATCTCGTTGACCAGGCGGACGACCGAGGCCTCTTGGGCCTCTTCGTCCAGCTCGGCGTCGTCGTCCAGGTCCTCAAGGAGCTGCACGTCGTCCTGGCGGGCGGCGAGCAGGCCGTCGACGGTCTCGCTGCCGACGCCCAGGTGCGCCTTGATGCGGGCGTTGATCTGCTTGCTGGGGGCGAGCACCGGCTCGACCGCCAACCCGGTCAGGCTGCTGAGCTCGTCGAGGGCGTACAGCTCAAACGGGTTGCTGGTCGCCACGACCAGCGAGCCGTTGTGGCGGGACACCGGGAACAGCGCGTGCCGGTGGATCATCCGCTGCGGGAAGCTGGAGAGCAGCGTCAGGTCGACGTCGGTCTTCTCCAG
Source organism: Posidoniimonas corsicana (assembly GCF_007859765.1). Lineage (NCBI taxonomy): Bacteria > Pseudomonadati > Planctomycetota > Planctomycetia > Pirellulales > Lacipirellulaceae > Posidoniimonas > Posidoniimonas corsicana. Next base: position 47,308 of record NZ_SIHJ01000001.1, on the reverse strand, counting down.
GTCGACGCACTGGAAGCCAAGGTGGTCGCCCAGGGCGCCAAGCGCCTGCTCCTCCGTCAGCCAGCCCCGCTTTACCGCGGCGGTGTCGAGCCGGTCGTCGTCGGCGCCGGCGCGCAGCTCTCGTAGCTGGTCGCTGGTCAACAGACCGTGGTCGAGAAGTACGTCTCCGGTATCCATAGGAGGGGACTGCCAGGCGGGGTTGGGAGCCAACGGGGGAGGGGCAACACGTCCGGCCGGTCACGAGGACGGCGGCCCGGCCGCTGGGGTAAAGCGGTTTCTATTATCTTCAAGTCGCGGTCCGGCCGCAAACCACGCGGACCGGCCCGCCTAGGCGGGGGGTCACTCCAGCTCTGGCTGGCGACCGTCGGACGTGTCGCCTCCGGGCTGGCCGCCGCCCCGCTGGCCGCGGCGATCACCGCCACGCTGGCCAAAATCGGGCTGGGGCATGTCGAATTTCTCGCCGGTCAGCTTCTTCAGCTGGGCCCGCTGGGCCTCGGTCAGCACCGACAGCACCCGTTCGCGGGATTCCTGCTGAAGCTGCTGGATCTGCTGCTGCAGCTTCACTTGTTCTTCCTGCGCCTTCTCTCGCATCTGCTCCTGCTGCTCGGGCGTGATGCCGAGTTTCTCGGCGATCGAGCCCCGGGTCAGCGCCTGGGCGCCGCCGCGTTGCATCTGCTGCTGCAGCTCAATTTGCTTCAGACGCTCCATCTGGCTGGGTTTGAGCACACCGCGGATCCGGCCCTCGACCTCGGCCTGCACCTCGTTCATTTCGGCCCGCATCTCTGCGATGGCGGCCTGCCGGTCTTCTTCGTTCAGGTCGCGGAAATCTCGGAATCGACCCCGCATCCGGTCCCGCATTTCGTCGCGGATGCTGTCGCCCACCGTCCGCAGCTCCTCCAGCTGCATGGCGTCCAGGCCGACCTCCTGCTGCACGGCTTCGGACATCAGCAGCGTTCCTACGCCGCCCATCCCGCGGTTGAGGCCGCCCGGGCCACCCCGGCCCCCTCGGCCACCCGGCTGGGCAAACGCCTCGCCGGCCAGTTGGCCCACCACCAGGCAGCACGCGACGATTCCGAGACGATTGATCGATAGCATTTTGAAACGCTCCGCCGACTCAGTATGGGGGTGGGGATGGATGGGGTTGGGCCTTCGAGAGATGTAACCCCAGCCCTCATCACGAGTAACGCCAACGCCGGACTACGCTTGCCAGTTTGGTCGCAGCGACCTAACTTATTGTAGCAAAGCAACTTAAGGACAAGTGCCCCGATCGGGAAGTCCCCTCAGGAACCGTTGGATGGTCACGAAACGCGACATCGCTCAAGATTGGCTGAGCCGCTATACGGGCATGCCGCTGGAAATGTTTGGGACGCACATCCTGCTGACCAACTTCGGGAACTATGTCCGCAGGTTCTCCGAGCGGTTCTCCTGCCAGATCTACGGCAACGACCGCCCCATGCAGGCGGCGACCAACACACACGGGCTGACGATCATCAACTTCGGCATCGGCTCGCCCAACGCGGCGACCGTCATGGACCTGCTGACGGCGATCGAGCCAAACGCGGTGCTGTTCTTAGGGAAGTGCGGTGGCCTTAAGGAATCGACCGAGATCGGCCACTTTATTCTGCCGATCGGGGCGATCCGCGGTGAGGGAACGAGCGACGACTACCTGCCGCCGCTGGTGCCGGCGTTGCCGTCGTTCAAGCTGCACAAGTTCGTGTCGGAGAAGCTCGTCACGCGGGGCCTGGAGTACCGGACCGGGGTCATCTACACCACCAACCGACGCGTCTGGGAGCACGACTCCGACTTCCGGGAGAACCTGAAGCAGTACACGCCGATCGCCATCGACATGGAGACAGCCACCATCTTCCTCGTTGGCCACGCCAACCAGATCGCCCGTGGCGCCCTGCTGCTGGTGTCCGACCTGCCGATGACGCCCGAGGGGATCAAATCCTCCGCCAGCGACGCCAAGGTCACCCGCGACTGGTCCGACGTGCACCTGGACGTGGGGATCGAGTCCCTGCACCAGATCGAGGAGCAGGGCGAAGAAATCAAGCACTTCCAGTACTAGGGCTGCCTCCGACCGGCGGGCGGTCCGGGCGCCGGTCGATTTCGGGAATGTGCAAAAAAGTTCTTGAGACCCAACCCGACGCCAACTAGGCTCGGGCCTGTGGCAGCGGTTGGCCGTATCGTGGCCCACCGCCTGCGGGACAGGACTCCCCACCACCCGCGGTTCGGCGTCCGGCCAATTGGTCGGGCGCTCAACGTCTTCTCTGGGGGAGCTGTCCGATGCGCGCCCGCGTCCAAACCGCCGCGCCCGCGGCCTTTACGCTGGTCGAGCTGCTGGTCGTGGTGGCGATCATCGGCATCCTGATCGCGCTGCTGCTGCCGGCCGTGCAAGCGGCCCGCGAGTCGGCCCGCCGGATGAACTGCCAGAGCAACCTTAAGAACCTTGCGCTGGCGGGGCTGAACTACGAGACGAGCTTCCGCACCCTCCCGCCCGCGGCGACCGACCGTGAAGAGAAGTGGACCAGCACCACCCAGCCGCCGCCGCTCGCGCGGCACAACGGGTTCTCGATGATCCTGCCCTACTTCGAGCAGGGGGCGACCTTCGCCAAGATCGACTACGCGTGGGACTGGAACAACACGAACCCCACCAACAACGAGACCCACACCAAGCAGCAGCTCGGCGGGATCCTGATCTGCCCGTCCGGGTCGGCGAGCCGTGAACGCTTCCACATCGCCGACTACCTGGCCATGGACCGCGTGGAGGTGGCGTCCAAGAGCCCCAACACCAAGTACGACCCGGCCGGCGGGTCGATCAAGCAGCTCATCGCCGCCGGGCTGGTCGACGCCCGTGGCGGCGCCGGCAACTACGACCGCCTGTGGGACGGCGCCATGCAGATCGACCTCTACGACCAAACGCCGCCGACCGACATGCAGGCCGCGGGGGTTAACCCGCGCCGCCGCGTGAAGGCCGCGCGGGTTAAGGACGGCATGTCCAAGACCATGATGTACGTGGAGTCGGTCGGCAAGCCGGAGATCCTGACCATCAATGGAAGCCTGGGCGAGAACTCGTCGGCCAACAACGAGTTCCGCTGGGCCAGCCAGTCCACGGTCGCCACGCTGCAGTTCTACTGCGGCGACCGCCAGATCATTAACTGCACCAACCGATACCGCCCGTTCAGCACGCACACGGCTGGGGTGAACATCGCGTTCTTGGACGGCTCGGTGCGGTTCCACACCGAGGGCATTGACCCCGACGCGTTCATCTCGCTGCTGACGATGGCGGGCGGCGAGTTGGCGGTCGGCCTCTAGCGCCGGGCCTGCAGTTGCCCGCAGTTTGCGCGGCGGCCGGGGGCGATGCTCCGCTGCTAGCAGGATTTGGGCTATCATGACGGGCTGTCCGCGACGGACCGCGCCCGCCCGACGTCTCCCGCGAAGCCCGCCTGCCATGACCCGACTTGTGCTGCTTGTCCTGCTATTGATCCCGGGCGTGTGCGCCGCTGATGAGGCAACCCCGCTGCGGATCATGACCTTCAACGTCGAGATCCTGACCGCCCCTGGCGTGCGTGCGGGGCAGCTGCAGAAGTACCGGTTCGACTACGCCCGCGGGCGGCACCTAGACCGCGCGGCGGACATCATCGAGGTGCTCAACCCGGACATCCTGAACCTGGTCGAGGCGACCTCCAAGGAGGTTGTCGACGAGATCGTCGCGCGGCTGCACGCCAAGGGCCTGACCGAGTACACCGGCTACCACATCGAGTCGAACGACACCTTCACCGGGATGGACGTGGCGGTCATCACCAAGTTCCCGCCCGACGAGGTCGACGGCGAGAAGATCCGCACCTACTTCTCCGGGGGCGATGACCCTACCTTCCGGCAGAGCTACCGGGCGCCGGACTACGATGGCAAGGAACGGTCGTTCACGGCCTCTTTGTCACGCAACTCGGGCTACTTCATCGAAGTCAGCGGCTACCGCCTTGGGTTCCTGGGGCTACACCTCAAGTCGAACCCGTCGGACGAGTACTCCAACGCGCAGCGGACCGCGCAGGCGAAGGTCGCACAGCGGGTGCTCAATGGCGAGGTGACCCGCCGCGGCTACCTGCCGGTGGTGCTGGGCGACCTGAACGACTACGACCCCGACGTCCCGGACCGCGACGACACCCGCGACACGGTGACCGAGGTGCTGCCGATGCTCAAGGACTTTGACCCCGACCACGACGGGCCGGAGCTGTTCAACGCGGCCGAGTTCATGCCCAACCAGGCGGACCGCTACACCTCGCACTGGGATTGGAACGAGAACGGCGCCGCCGACCCGCAGGACGTGTTCACGATGATCGACCACATCCTGCTGCCCGTCGAGCTCAAGCCGCACGTGAAGCGGGCGTTTATCGCGCACGTGGTGGGGCTGGAGACCTCCGACCACTACCCGGTGGTGGTTGACCTGCTGCTGCCCGCCAAGGAGTAGATGGCCCGCGGCGCCGGCAGGTTGTGAGGCGGGGCGTCGCCGGGTAGCATCGGTCGCTCGCCGGCGGTTCGTGCCGGCCGCTCGAGGGTCCGCACGGGATGCGCATGATGTCCAAGCCTATCGTTTCGTTGATCGACCACGCGGTGCTGCACCCCACGCAGACCGACGACGACGTGCGGGCCGCGTGCGAGCTGTGCGACCGCGTCGGCGTGGCCAGCATCTGCGTGAAGCCGTCGCACGTGCCGCTGGCCGCCGAGCTGCTCAAGGGCTCGGCCGTGAAGGTCAGCACGGTGATCGGCTTTCCCCACGGCGGGACCACCACCAAGGCCAAGGCGACCGAGACCCTCGAGGCCTGCCAGCAGGGCGCTGTCGAGGTCGACATGGTTGTGAACGTCGGCAAGGCGCTCGCGGGCGACTGGGATTACGTGCTGGCGGACATCAAGGCGGTGGTCGACGTGGCCCGCCAGGCCGGGACCATCACCAAGGTGATCTTCGAGACCGGCCTGCTGCCCGACGACGCCACCAAGCAGAAGCTGTGCGAGCTGTCGGAGCAGGCGGGCGCGGCGTTCGTCAAAACCTCCACCGGTTTCGGCTTCGTCAAGGACGACTCCGGCGCGCTCCAGTCGACCGGCGCCACCGAGTACGACATCCGCCTGATGCGGGCCGCCTGCTCCGACAAGGTGCAGGTCAAGGCCTCCGGCGGCATCCGCAGCTACGAGGACGCCGTCAAGCTGGTCGCGCTGGGCGCGACGCGGCTGGGCACCAGCGGCACCGAGGCGATCGCCGCCGGCGCAGAGAACAAGGCCGACTACTAATGGCACCTTAGCGCGGGGCGTTTGCCCCGACTTCTCCGGGGGCTTACGCCCTCCGGCTCCTAACTTACGAGAGCTTCTACCTAGCCACTTCCAATGCTCGAACTCTACGGACAGATTGAAGAAGCGGTCGCCGCGATCCGCGCCGCGTGGGACGCCACGCCGCACGCCGGCATCATCCTCGGCACCGGGCTGGGCAGCCTGGCCGAGCAGATCGAGGTCGAGGCCTCGATCGACTACCCGGACATCCCGCACTTCCCGACGTCCACCGCCATCAGCCACCGCGGCCGCCTGGTCTGCGGCAAGCTGGACGGCGTCCCGGTCATGGCCATGGAGGGCCGCTTCCACCAGTACGAGGGCTACCCGCTCAAGCAGATCACGCTGCCGGTCCGCGTGATGAAGGCCATGGGCGCCGAGCTGATGGTGGTCTCGCAGGCGGTTGGCGGCATGAACCCCAACTACGCCCTGGGCGACCTGATGATCATCGACGACCACATCAACCTGATGGGCGACAACCCGCTGGTGGGCGTGAACGACGACCGGCTCGGCCCGCGGTTCCCGGACATGTCGCGCCCCTACGACCCGGAGCTGATCGAGGTCGGCCTCGGCATCGCCCGCAGGGAGGACTTCGTCGCGCACAAGGGCGTGGTGGTGGCCGTGACCGGCCCCAACCTGGAGACCCGCGCCGAGTACCGCATGCTCCGCCAGATGGGCGCCGACGTGGTCGGCATGTCGACCGTGCCCGAGGTGATCGTCGCAGTGCACTGCGGGCTGCGGACGTTTGGCGTGTCGGTGATCACCGACCTCTGCCTGCCCGACGCGCTAGAAGAGGCCAACGTCGAGCAGATCATCGCCACCGCCAACGGCGCCGAGCCGAAGCTCCGCTCGCTGGTGCGGGGCATCATCAGCCACGACGCCGCGAAGCAATGACCCTGCCCGCCGACGCCGCCCAGACCGCCGCGGACGCCATCCGCCAGCGGTGCGACCTTGCGCCCGAGTGGGCCATCGTGCTCGGCTCCGGCCTCGGCCCGCTGGCCGACGAGGTGAAGGTCCGCGCGGAGTTCGCCTACGAGGAGCTGCCGCACTTCCCGCGATCGACCGCCGTGGGGCACGCCGGCCGGCTGCTGCTCGGCGAGCTGCAGGGGCGGCGCGTGGCGGTCATGCAGGGCCGCTTCCACCTGTACGAGGGCTGGTCGCCCCAACAGACGGCGCTGCCGATCCGCGTGATGCACGCGCTGGGCGCCCGGTCGCTGGCGGTCACCAACGCGGCGGGCGGGCTGCACCCGCTGATGCGGGTGGGCGACCCGATGGTCATCGAGGACCAGATCAACCTGATGTTCCGCAACCCGCTGGTCGGCCCGAACGACGACACGCTCGGCCCCCGCTTCCCGGACATGTCGCGGCCCTTCGACCCGCACTACGGCGAGACGGCGCTGGAGGCCGCGCGGCTGGGCAATTTCGCCTGCCACGTGGGCGTGTACGCCGGCATGCTCGGCCCCACCTACGAGACCCGCGCCGAGTACCGCATGCTCCGCGGGCTGGGCGCCAGCGCGGCCGGCATGTCGACCGTGCCGGAGGTGATCGCCGCGCGGCACCTAGGCATGCGGGTGCTGGGCATCTCGACGATCACCAACGTCTGCTCGCCCGACGCCCTCGGCGAGACCAGCGGCCAGGAGGTGGTCGACGCGGCGAACAGCGCGTCCGGCAAGCTGCTGGCGATGGTGACTGCGGTCATCCGGTCAGCCGGCTGAACCATTCTTAGCTGCAGTTGTCCGCGGATTGTCGTGGAAAACGGCCGGCCCGCGCGATCCAATAGAGGTGTGTACGTGCGTGCACATTCGGCCTGAGGCGGTGGTGGGAGCAGCACGCTGGCAGCAGGGCGTTCGAGGGAGAAGTCGTCCCCTCCGCGCGGTCAAAAACGGACAAAACCCGCGCGACCTCGTCCGTGGTCGATCGTGGTAACCGATTGTTTTTAAAGCACTTACGAGCAGACTGGGCGGCAGTACGCCCCGAGTTTTGTCCCCTTCGCTCGTGTTTTTGGACAAAACGAATCGGACAAAACCCTGCCGCTCATCGCGTTGGAACGTGGTTCACTGGGCCGCTCTCGCGGGCCCCTGGGCGAGAGCCTGGCCTGGAGAATCCCGCCCCTGACTCAAGATTACCGTGTCGGTCGCGGCGAGGCGCCTTCTTAGCAAACGCCCCCCTGCGGTGGTATACCTGGGAGCGCCTGGGCCGGCGTCGGCGGCTAACCTCGCCGCGTGATCGGGCCGATGGTTAGTTACTCCAGGCGGTAGGTTCCCGCAGCTCGTTTTGAAGGATTCAATGAACGCAGCCCGGCTGATCACCAAGAAACGCGACGGCGGCGAGCTGACCGATACTGAGATCGGCGAGCTGATCGCCGGCTACGTGTCGGGCGACGTGCCCGACTACCAGATGTCCGCCTGGGCGATGGCTGTTTTCCTGCGGGGCATGTCCACCGCGGAGATCGCCGCCCTGACCGAGGCGATGCTCAACTCCGGCGAGGTGCTGGAGCACACGCCCGGCCCGCCCCGGGTCGACAAGCATTCGTCCGGCGGCATCGGCGACAAGGTGTCGCTGCCGCTGGCCGCGGCGCTCGCCTGCTGCGGTGTGCGGGTGCCGATGATCTCTGGCCGCGGGCTGGGCGCCACCGGCGGCACGCTCGACAAGCTCGAGGCGATCCCCGGCTACCGCACCGACCTTTCGATCGAAGAGATGCAGCAGGCAGCCGACGAGGTCGGCTGCGTGATCAGCAGCGCGTCGGCCAAGCTGGTGCCCGCCGACCGCAAGCTGTACGCGCTGCGTGACGTGACCGCCACGGTGCCCTGCATCCCGCTGATCACCGCCAGCATCATGAGCAAGAAGCTGGCCGAGGGGCTGGACGCGCTGGTGCTGGACGTGAAGCACGGCAGCGGGGCGTTCATGAAGTCGCTGCCCGAAGCCCAGGCGTTGGCCCGGTCGCTGGTCGACACGGGCAAGCGGATGGGCGTGGCGACCTCGGCCTTGATTACGGACATGAACCAGCCGCTCGGCCGCCTGGCCGGCAACGCGGTAGAGGTGGACGAATCGGTCGCGTGCCTGGAAGGGGGCGGCCCCGCCGACCTCCGCGAGGTCACACTCGAGCTTGGCGCTCAGGCGCTGGTGCTAGCGGGCGTGGCGGCCGACACCCACGACGGGCTGGCCCAGATGACCAAAGCAATCGACAGCGGCGCTGCCCTGGAGAAGTTCGCCCAGATGGTGCGGGCCCAGGGAGGCGACCTCGACGCGGCGCGGCCGCTGGCGGACGCGTCCGAGGTGCCGGCCGGGCAGGCCGGCGTGGTCGGCGCGATCGACACCGAGCAGCTCGGCTGGGCGGTCATCGAGATGGGCGGGGGCCGCAAGCAGCTGGGCGACCCTATCGACCACGGCGTCGGCATCGGCATGCAGGTCCGCATCGGCGACCAGGTCGAGGTCGGCCAGCCGCTCGCGACGCTCTACGCCCGCGACCAGCACCGCGACGCCGCGGCGGCGATGGTCCGGCAGGCGATCGCCGTTGGCGACCAAACGGTCACGCCGCCGCCGCTGATCGCCGACCGCGTCAGCTAGCGTAGACCTCAGGCAAACTACTGATGGAAGAAGCCCTCGCATGTCCGATAAACCGCTGACCGACGATCTGCAGCTCCTGGTCGAGCAGGCCGCCGCGGCGCGGCAGAACGCCTACGCGCCGCACTCGGGGTACCTGGTCGGCGCCGCGGTGCGGCTGTCGGACGGGCGGGTGTTCACCGGGGTGAACGTCGAGAACGCGTCGTACGGACTCACCCTGTGCGCCGAGCGGACGGCCGTGGCGTCGGCGGTGGCGGCCGGCGCCAAGCCGGGCGACTTTGACGCGATCGCGGTCGCGACGCGCGACGGTGGGACCCCCTGCGGCGCTTGCCGGCAGTTCATGTTCGAGTTCGGGGACTTTCCGGTGGTGGTCGCCGCGACCGACAAGCAGGCCCCGCCACAGCAGCACACGGTCGCCGGCTTGCTGCCGGACGGGTTCCGGCTCGAGCAGTAAGGCACAGTCCTAGAACGCCGCCCGACGCACCGTCGGCCGCCACGACCGGTCGGCCAGCGACGCGAAGGCGTCTTCGGCGGCACGGGCGGCGGTGACAGATTCGGCGAGCGGGGACGCCTCCGGCTTGGCCGCCGGGGCAGGTTCGGCATCGACCAGGAGCAGCAACAGGGCGTCATCGTTGACGGCGGGGGCCGCGAGGGTCGCGGGCAGCAGTGTGCTCGCAGGTTGTGCCGCGAGGCGCTCCGTGTCGGGCCCGGTTAGCCCCTGCATGGGCCGACCGGTTGGGCTTGCGGAGGGCTCCTCGGCGGGCGATTGAGCGGCTACCGGCAGGTCCGCGGGCGCGGGAGCGGCGACGACCGCCGAGGCGCCCAGGTTGTCCCGCCAGAGGGTGTAGTCGGCCGCGTCGACCCGGCCGTCCTGGTTGCCGTCGGCGGGCGAAGCGGACTTGCCGTAGTCGGCGCGCCACACTGCGTAGTCCGCCTGGTCGACGACCGAGTCGTTGTTGTAGTCGCCTGGCAGCGCGATCGCCTCGAACGTGGCCTCGTTGAGGGCCGACCACGCGCCGTTGAGGTACGTCCGGCTCAGCATGGTCGTGCCGGGCGTGACCACCACCGGGCCGCAGTACTGGTTGCCGATTGGTTGGCCGTTCGTGCCACGCGGGTCGGCTCCGTTTAGCGTGTAGTAGATGACGCCCGTGGTGCTCGACATGCCGAGCTGGAAGCCGGTGGTCGGGATGGCGCCGCCGTGCTGGCTGTACACCGGCGCGTCGACCGACGGGTACAGGCCCACGGCCCGCAGCTGGTTGATGAACACGTCGGTGCGGCCGGCGAGGAACGTGTCGATGACAGACTGGCTCTCGGCTACCCAGTCGGCCTTGGTGAGCGGCGTCGAGCGGTGCATGTCGCCCCAGCGGGCGCTCTCGGCGACAATAGCTTGCTGCATCTCGGCGAGCACGCCCTCGTAGCGGGAGATGGCCTCCGCGGGGGTGAGGGCGCCGCCGTTGAACAGGGCCCGGTGGGCGCGGTCGGCGAACTCGAGTCGGAAGTCCTCGTTGTCGCGGAGGTAGTCGTACGCCTGGGCCGCCTCGACATCGGCGCCCAGTCGGTTGGTGTTGACGTTCGACCCGAACAGGTTGAGCGTGGACTCGGCGTCCCACATGTGGAACTTGAAGCCGGTGCTGTCGGGGCCGCGCTCGCGGCCGGCGTACCAGTTGCGGTGCGGCCAGTCGACGTTGCCCATGTAGAAGTTGACCAGGAGGTAGTCGATGTAGTTCTCGACGTCCAGGTAGTCCTCGTAGGACGGGTTGTTGGTCCCGTCCGGGTTGTTGCCCTGCAGCCGCTGGTAGTTGGCGGCCCGCTGCGTGGCGTTGGCGGCGGCGGGGCCCGCGGCGCGGGCCAGGCCGAGCATGGTGTTCCAGGCGTCGAGGTCGCCGTCGACGGGCGAGCCGTCGTTGATGGCGTCCCAGTCGTCCTTGTCGCCGCCGTAGTACATCGCGGCAAACGACGCGTCCGGCCGTTCGTTGGGGTTGTACACGCCCCAGTACACGCCGTTGATGTACAGGTGGACGCGGTTGCCGTGGGGCGCGACCTGCCCCAGGGCCGCCTGCGAGCGGCTGCCGAACGCGTCGCGGGCGTACTGCGGCTGGTCCCCGGCGCCGTCCCACGCGTAGCCGTCGTTGGACTCCATGCGGAGGGTGACGGTGTCGAAGCTGTCGACCGCGTCGGGGCCGAACAGCGGGTAGTCAAGTTTGGTCGGGCCGTATTCGTCCTTGAACAGCAGACGCAGCGAGTGCTTCTTGCTGAGGTCGTGCCGGCGGAAGGCGCCGCCCTGGATGCGGATGCCGGCGTCGACCTGGAAGCCGGTTTCGCCGTCGGGGTGGATCAGCTCGACCGACGTGGCCCGCTCGTAAGCGACGCCGCCGTTGGTGGAATTGGTGTAGATGCCGTTGGGCCCGAAGAGGTCGTCGACGTCCATGACGATCGACATCGTTGGGATGGCGAGCAGGTCGTCCTGGATCGTCGCGGCGTACCGGCCCCGGAACCGGTCGCCGCCGAGCGACTGCCCGCTGCTGTTGAACAACCCGATCACGTCGGGGTCCATGCCGTAGTCGGGCGACACGCCGCCCCAGTTGGTCGGGAAGCCTGCGGCCAGCGTCGACGAGTAGCTCTGGGACACCACGTCCTTCACGAAGATATAGGAGTGCGTCTGGATGCTCGAGTTGTAGTAGCCGTCGCGGAACGCGGCCGCCTTGATCACCGTGGTCCCATCGATGGGGATCGCGCCGACGTAGAGCGGCGCCGACTCGGGCGTGGGCGCGTCGCCGTTGGTGGTGTAGTAGATGGCCGTGTCCGGCCCCGAGTCGAGCTCGAGCGCGAAGGCGTCGGAGTAGAAGCCCCGCGAGGCGCTGAACGTCGGGGCGTCGACGAAGCCGAAGCGGCCCTCGCCATTGGGCGCGCCCGGCGTGGGGGTTTCGAAGTAGTACTCCTCGGCGGGGGCCATGGTCAGCGGCGCCGCGAACAGCCTAGGCGCCGACAGCAGCTCGGTGCTGAAGTCGTCGTTGTTCAGCGCATGGACCGACAGCACGTTCGCGCCCGCATTGAGCAGGTGGTGGAACGCGCTGATGTCGAACCGTTCCGGAGTGAACGCGTCGGCGTCGTCCCGCTCGCCGAGGGCTTGCGACTGCCAGGTGGGATTGGCGGGGCTGTTGGACGAAGCGACCAACACGCCGTTGAGGTACGCGACGAAGCCGTCGTTGTACTGCATCTCGAGAGTCAATGCGCCCAGCGCCGCCGGGTCACCGACATCGAACGCGACCCGCTGGTACAGGCTGCTGCGGTTGGCCTCCCAATCGGCCTGCACGTCGACGTCGATCAGCTGGTCGAAGTTGAACGCCTGGGAGCTGAGCAGCTCGATCTCCGCCATCTGGATCGCGACCGGCTGGTTGGCGCCGGTGACGCCGTACTCGGTCTGGAAGTCAAACCGGTAGTGCGAGTAGGCGGCGGTGTTGACGAACTCGTACTGCCGGGTCTCGAAGCGGTCGGCGAAGTCCTGCGCGTCGCGGCTGTCGATCTGGTGGTAGGTCACGCCGTCGTTCGAGCCGCTGAGCGTCCAGCTGTAGGGGTCGCGGTCGGGGGCGTCGTTGGCGGAGGTGATGGTGTACCCGTCGATGATCCGCGGCAGGCCATCGAGGAAATTGATCTCGTAGTAGGTCCCCTCGGGGGCGAACGCCAGCCACTTGGTCGAGCGGGTGTTGTCGAGCGCCCTGGCCGGTTCCTCGCCGGTCGGGGAGTTGCTCGACGCGCCGCCGATAAACTCCACGGCCAACACGCCGTCGTCCTCTGGGTCGGTGAGGTCCCCGCCCACCAAGTCCGCCAGCTCGACGCCGTTTGCCGGCCCGGCCGTGTGCCCCGAGCCGGAGTCGAACCCGGCGCCGGTTCCGCTAACGCTGTGTGACCAGGCGGAGTCATCGAAGCCAACCTGGGTCCACACCGGCGAGGCGCCCGTGTCGAGCACGCCGGACGAGGGGACCAGCACCGAGGTCGTGCTGCCGGCGGTCAGGTCGACGCGAGGGGTGTCGACCCCGTAGGACACGTCCGGCAGCTGCTGCGGGAAGGTCGGCGCGTAGGACGAGACGATATTCTCGGCCGGGTCGGTGAGACCGAGGAACTCGCCGCCCGCCGAGAGCGCGAAGTCGGTATGGAGGTAGCCGAGCGGGTCGATGTAGGTCTCGGTTTCTTGGCTGGACGCGAACACAATCAGGTACTCGCCCGGCCCTAGCACCGACTGGGGCGCATTGGGAAACGTCCACTTGTCGAGGTTGTCCGCCCGGTCGGTGAGGTGCCAGCCCGCCAGGTCGATCGCCTGGCTGGTGGGGTTGTAGATCTCGATCCAGTCGCTGCTGGCGCCGTCGCCGTCGAGCAGCGAGCCGTCGTTCGACGCGACAAATTCGCTTATCACCGGCGCGCCGGACAGGACCGTGCGGGCCTCGAGCTTTTCGAAACGCAGCTTTGTCGGAACGCGGCGGGGGGCGGAGCGGCGGGGCAGCGGGCGCATATAAACTCCCGCGTTGAGCCGCGAGCGAGCGGCTAACGCAATCGGCTGGGTAGTACTTCACCGGGCGGCGTGGGGGTCCGCCGGAGGCCAGGGAGGAGTCGCGTGCCGGGATTACCGGCCAAACTACTAAGGTAACCGGTACACTCCGCGGGCGCCAACATTTGTGCAGGGAGAAAGGCGCCAGGTGGGACGCTAGAAGTCGATGGAGTCCAGCTCCCACACGGTCCGATACTCGCCCTCCTGCTGGAAGTACTCGAGCAGGAGAGCGTAGAACGGGTTGCCGCCAAGCGTTGCGCTGTCGCCGATCACTCGCAACGCCCGCTTGGCGCGGGTGAGGGCTACGTTGGTGCGGCGTTCGTCGGCCAGGAAGCCAATCTCGCCCGTGCGGTTGCTGCGCACGAGGGTGATGATGACCACTTCCTTCTCGCGGCCTTGGAACCCGTCGACGGTGTCGATCTCCAGTCCGTCGATCGGCAAGCGGTTGCGCAGCAGCCGCACCTGCGCGGCGTAGGGGGCGATCACCGCGATCTGGTCCGGATGGACGCCGGCCGCCAGGAACTGCTCGACCTGGAGCTTGACCCAGTCGGCCTCGCGGGGGTTGCGTTTGCTCTCGCCGTCGGGCTCGAGCTCCTCGTCCCAGCTGGCGCCAGCGGTATCCCAGAATTCGATGATCGGATGCTGGTCGTCCGGCGCATCGACGCCCGGCATATCCGCGAGTCGACGACCGGCGGCTGAGACGTCGGCGGTCAGCTGGCCGTCGTAGAAGTAGTCGCTGGAGAACCGCATGAGCGCGCCGTTCATGCGATACTGCACAGTCAGGCGCCGGAACACGTCTCCGCCCAGGCGATTGACCAGCCGTTCCATCGGGCTGACGCCAAAGCCCTCGCGTTGGGCCTCCTTGGACAGCACGGTGGGGGGGAGCTGGCAGTGGTCGCCCCCCAGCACCACACGGTCGGCACGCAGCGCCGCCTGCCACAGGGCGGGCTCGGTGGACTGGCAGGCCTCGTCGATCACGACCAGGTCGAACCGCCGGTCGCCGAGCAGCTCTTCGTCGATCGTGAGTGTGGTGCAGATCACGTCGGCCGAGTCGAGGATCTGCTGGATGATGTGGCGTTCCATCAGCCGCGCCTGCTGGCGGAGCCGCTTGGCCTCGGCGTACAGGTCGCTGCGGTAGGCGTGGCCGCGGTGCGACCGCGACGGCTTGGAAGCCCCCCGCATCAGCTGCTCCGCCTCGCGGAGGATCTCTTGCACGATGGCGGTCCCCTCGTCGGCCTCAACCAGCTCGTCCAGCGTGTGGCTGCGGAGCTGCTCCAGCACCCGCGCCGGGTGGCCGACCCGCAGCACAGACGGGCTATGCGGGGCGATCCGCTCTAGCAGGTTGTCCACCGCGGTGTTGCTGGGGGCGCACGCCAGCACCTTGGCGCCGTCCTCGACCGCCTGCACGATCAGCTCGGTGAGCGTGGTGGTCTTGCCCGTGCCCGGCGGGCCGTGCACGATTGCCACATCGCGTGCGGAGAGGGCGAAACGCACGGCTTCCTGTTGGGACTCGTTCAGGCGGCTCACGAACTCGACCGGGCGCTCCTCGTGGAACCGCGGCTCGTGCAGGCCGAGCAACGCGTCGCGCAGCCGGGCCTGCGACCCGTTGACCGACCGCGCCCGGGCCATCGCCGCCGCCTGCCGCAGGCGGGTCTTCTCGTCCGGCGACAGGTCCAGCCGCAGGCGTTTGGCGTCGGGCCACTGTTCGACCGCCACCTGGATGTCGGTGGGCGTCCGCTTGCTGACCACGCCCGGCACGCCGGCCGCGTCGAGCCGATCCTCGTCCGAGATGACGATCGGCGAGCCGACCTTCAGGCGGTTCATCGGCAGCCGCTCTCCGGCGGGCTTGCCGAGGCTCAGCAGGTACCGCCCGGCGAGTCCGGTGCGGTGGTCGACCAGCCGCAGGTTGACGATCGTCTCGCCGGTGCGCTCCGGGTTGCCGCCGCGGCGCGTGCGCCGCTCGGCCATCCGCTGGCGTTCGGCCTCGCCCTCCATCTCGAGCCAGCGGTCCATCTGCTCGAAGTAGCTGTCCGGGGTAGCCCAGGCCATCCAGTGCTCGGAGGGTAGCGTCGTGGGAGGGGGAGTGCGGGGGCATGGATTCTAGCAGCTTGGCCGCGTGTGCGCTACCGCCAGGGGCCGCTAGCGAAGGAAGCAAAACGAAAGAGGGCCGGTCGCAGGCGACCGGCCCTCTCGGCACGAAGGGCGTCCTACGAGGACGCCGGAGTCAGTTGGTGGGCTCAGACCTCGCGGCGACGCCGACGCACGGCGCCCGCCGTGGCGAGCGTAGCGAAGCCGAGGGCCGCGGCGGCAGGCTCGGGCACGACGCTCTGGCCGACCGCCTCGATGGCGTTCACGTCCAGCACAAAGCGGCCGTTGGGGGTCTGCGTCCCGAAGGTGGTCAGGGCGTAGGCCTTGTCCCAGGCGTGCCCGCCGTGCTTCAGGAAGCTGACCGAGCCGGCGCCGTCCAGCACGAACAGCTCGCTGCCCGTGGCGTAGTAGCCGGTGGAGCTGGACGGGTCGAGGATCTGCCGGATGCTGAAGATGATCTCGTCGTGGTTGCCGCCGCCGGTCGGGTCGCGGCCGAAGTCGTCCATCTCACCGGCGACTTCACGGACCATCAGGGCGTCCAGGTTGATCGCGTCGATGCCGTCGATGGCGCCATTCACCGATGGCAGGTAGCCGCTGACCGGGCCGAGCAGCGAAACCACCGCGGCCGCGATCGTGGCGTGTGAGGCGTACGGTGTGCCGGAGCCGCCGTTCCAGACCGACACCGCGCCGCCGCCGGGGCCGGCGCCGGTGGTCAGCATGTCGATGTCGAGCGAGTACTTATCGGAGTCCGCCGTGAAGGCGGGCTCAGGGCCCCACAACTCGACGCCGTCGATGTCAACAAACTCGCCGGCGGTCGGCATCGCGTTGATCTCGGCCGCCTTGGCCCACACGCCCTGGGTCTCGGGGGCGTTGGCGCCTCCCCACAGGCCGAGTTCGTAGTTGAGCTCCGCGGCGCCGCCCACGGTGTTTCCGTTCGCCAGTGAGACCGGACCGGTTGGCGGCAGGACGCCGGGGGCGACGCCGCCACCGGGCAGGATGCTGTGGTAGGTGTCGTCGAAGGACCAAACCAGGTGGGCCCGCTCCGACTTGAGCTGGTTGAACAGGTAGTCGCCCCGGTTGGCGATGGCGTCGACTTCGCTCCGCGTCAGGTAGCTGGCGCGTTCACCGACAAAGTTCACACCGTTGGCGACCCCTCCTGACCCGTCCCAAGCGACTACCTGCTCGAAGAACGGAGCGGTCCCGACCGCGGTGATCGTGTGGTCGAGGTTGTGGCTGTACTCCTTGCCCGGCACGATCGACGGCGGGGCCAGTCCTGGGCCTACGCCGGGCAGCCCGCCGGCGAGCGAGCCGTAGGGCACGGTCGCCGACGCGGTCGACGCGATCGCGAGCGCTGCGCCGGCGGCGTACGCGGTGTGCTTGATCTGGGAGAGCAGGCGGGTGGGGCAGTATCGCATGAGTCGCTCCTGAGGTGGGGGCCGGCGGTCGGGCGACCGCTCGCGGGGCCCAGCTAAAGGGTTCTGTAACGCCTGCTGTGGGGGAGGAGGTCGTTCCCCGGCTGTAGGCCGCAGCGCCTTGCGGCCGAGTGGCTTTACCTAGAGCGAATCAACGTGCAGGCCGCCCGCCCGCCACCAAAAACAAAAAAAGCCCCGCGCCGCGTGGATCGCGGGCGGGGCTCTTGGTGGAATCTGCCGAGTCGCGCCGGTCGCTACTGCTGGCGGGCGACCGCCGAGTCGCGGTCCAGGAACTGGTAGTCCGGGTTCTCGCGGTCGAAGTCCTCGTCGGTGAGCCCGACGTTCAGCTTCACGTTGGTGTACATGTACTCCTCGACCAGCACCGGCTCGCCGCCGGCCTTCTCCGGCCACAGGTAGGAGCCGTACGCGAGCGGGAGCTTCCGCTCCTCGTCGATAAACACCATCGCGCGGTGGTAGCGGAAGTAGTCCCGCTGCTGGGGGTGCTCCACCACCACCCGCGTGCAGACGGAGTCGCCGACCTTGGCGTTCTTGTAGAACTGCACGGTGCACTCGTCGTGCTGCATGTCCTCTCGCATCACTTCCACCAGCCGCTCGATCAGGTTGAGGAAGCCCATCTCGGTCACCGGGTAGCGGTTCTCTTCCAGCGCGATCGCGCTGTCGGGGTCGAGGTAGGTCGTGACGTACGCCAGCCGCCGCCCGCCGCGGCGGACCAGCATCTTGCCCGAGTTCCGCCCGGCCAGGTAGAGCACCTCGCGGCCGGCGACATTCGCCGGCTTCTTGAAGTCCAGGTAGACGCTGAACGGCGTCTGGGCCTCGGCGTCCGGGTGCCGGACCTTGGCCTCGATGAACTGGTACGGCTTAAGCTTGCCGTTGCGACGCTCGCGCATCACCATGGTGCAGGTGTAGTCGCGCACCTCGTTCTTGAGTTTGGCCAGGCTCTCTTCCGCCAGCCTGAGCAGTGGCTGCAGCGGGTGGTCGACGCCGGCCGGCGTATCCGCGGCGTAGCATGCTAGCGGTGCAGCGAAGGTCAGCGCGAGAACGCAGGCGGAGATTCGTGTGGCGGTTGTCATCAGCGGTGCGCAGAGGGTGACGGGGATGGTGGCTGCAACCGGAACGAGCGTGGCACGACGCCTGGCGTCGCGTGGTCCTACGGCGCCGCGTGCGGAATGGTTTGTACACAACCCCCTTCGGTCAAGAGAAGACTAGCACCGTCTGCCGGGCGGCGCCCCCGCATAGCAGGGTCGCGGTTGTGACGGTTGCGCAGCCTAGGGCGACGCGCGGCGGTCGCTGGCGTCTATGGGCGTCAGCTCGCCCCACTCCGCGACAAACGCCGCGCTGCACTGCGGACACCTGACCCGCTTGCCGAGGAAGTCGAGCGGGATCCGCTTGGTCAGCCCGCACGGCTCGCACGTGATGCCGATCTGCAGGGCGGATTCATCAAGGTCCGAGAAGGCCGCGGCCGGGATGCTGCTGAACTCAATATCGGCGTCCTGCAGCGTAACCAGCTGCTCCTGGCTGATCGTCGATTCCTCGGCCAGCCGGTTCGCCATCCTGCGCACCGCGTGCTCGAACAGGTTGCGCGACTCACGGCCGTTGCCGAAGTTCCGGTCGCGGGCGTCGTACAGGTGTTTGAGGCCCACCATCACCTTCAGCCGCGCCGCCGGGGTCAGCTCGTAGTGGTTCTTCGCGCACATCAAGCCGAAAATCCGGGCCAGCTCGTAGGGGGTGTAGTCCACAAAGCCCAAGCGGCGGCTAAACCGTGACGAGAGCCCCGGATTGCTCAGCAGCAGATCGTCCATCTCGTCCGGGTAGCCCGCCAGGATAACCACCAGATCCTTCCGGTCGTCCTCGGCGCGTTTCAGCAGCGCCTGCGCGGCCTCGCGGCCGTAGGGGTCTTCCCCGCCGCCGGCGACCAGGCTGTAGGCCTCGTCGATGAACAGCATCCCGCCCAGCGCCTCGTCGATCTTGGAGTTGGTCTTGGGGCCGGTCTGCCCGGCGTACTCGGCCACCAGCCCCGACCGGTCGGTTTCGATCAGGTGGCCCTTCTCCAAGATGCCCAGTGCGCTGAAGATCTTGCCCACAATCCGTGCCACCGTGGTTTTGCCCGTGCCCGGGTTCCCGGTGAACACCATGTGGAGGCTGATCTCGGTGGCCGGCAGCCCGGCCTCTTCGCGGCGGCCCTGCAGCTTGAGGAAGTTGGTCAGCGACCGCACCTCGTGCTTGATGGCGTTGAGCCCAATCAGCCTGTCTAGCTCCGCGAGCGCTTCCTCGACGGTTGCCTGCGGCGTAGGGCGGGGGCGATCTTCTCGGGCGGGTTGCGACCTCTGGGTCGGCCGGCCGGTGGGCGGCGTCTCAAGCTCCTGGTAGAGCGATGCGTCTGGCTGGCGGGGCTCGGGACTGGTTTCCGGCGGGGGCGCCGATGCCGAATCCAGGGGCAGCACGCCACGCAGCTCATTCTCGATCTGCCGGAGCGCGGCCTGCTCGGCCGGGCAGAGGCTGCCGTCGCAGCGGGCGACGAGGTTCGCCAGCCGGGTGACCATGGTCTCGAGCTCGGCGCTCTTCTCCGCGAGTGGCGGCAGCTCACGAAAGGGCCGCACAAGCGTTGACCAGGCCAGCTTGGCCGACTCCGAGGACGCCTTCTTCATGGCGTCCCGCAGCTGGTCCCCCTCGATCCACTGGCCCCACAGGTGGTGGCAAAGCACCTCGGCCAGCAGCCGCTCCTGCTGGCTCCACTTCTGGTCGGCTTCGCAGACGGTGAGGTACACCTTCAGCACCAGCCCGCGGTGCAGGTCGTCCATCAGCCGCGGGTAGTTGGCCGGGTTCTCAACCAAACCGGGGTGCTTGCGCGAGACAACCTCGCCAGAGTTCACGTACAACTGGCGGCACTCTCGCAGCGTGCGGCTGAACAACGACGGCCGCGTTGGGAATCCAAAGCTGGTCATGGGCGGGGGCTAGGCGGGCCGGGCTCGATCGGAGGGCCTCGATTCTAACGTCCGCGGCCCCCGCTGCGGAGGTGTGCCGCAGGGAGCGTCGTGCCTCAGACCAGCCCCTTGCGGACCGCCCACACCGCCGCCTGGGTCCGGTCGTTCACGGCCAGCTTGCGGAGCACGTGCTGCACATGCTCCTTAACGGTGTCGTAGCGGAGCCCGAGCGTGTTGGCGATTTCCTTGTTCGTCAGCCCGAAGGCGAGCTGCTTGAGCACCTCCGACTCGCGCTTGGTGAGCGTAACCTCAAGGTTTTGCCTGAGCAGCTCGGTGGGGATGGGGCCTTTGTGGCGTTTGCGCTCCTGGGCGGTCCAGCATTCATCCCCAGAAGCTGCCGTCTGTATCGACTGGAGGAGTTCCTCGCGGGACGCCGACTTGAGCAGGTACCCGACAGCGCCGGCAGACATAGCACGGGCGACGTAGGTCGGGTTGTCGTGGCCGCTGAAGCAGAGCACGGGCGCCGCGTGGCCGTTCGCCCGCAGGCGAGAGATCAGCTCGATGCCGTCGACGCCGCCCAGCCGCACCGCGGTCAGGACAACGTTGGGGGCGGCGTCCGGGATGGCCGCCAGGGCCTGCTCGGCGGACTCGGCCTCGCCAGCGACCTCAACGCCGGAACCGTCCAGCAGGCTCCTAACCCCGGCGCGTACGACGGGATGATCGTCAACCACCAGCAGCCTTACCGACATAGCGGATTCCCCGGTAGGATTTCGACGCCTTAGCGTTCAATCTACCAGGACTGCGGCTGGTGGCAAGCAAACCAGCCCCGGCCCGACCCCGACCGGCAGGTTCAGGGGCTATCGGGCGGACTCGGCGCGGGGCGGCAGCTTCCCACGCGAAACTGCCGCCGAGCAAGACAGTTCGGGGTTTAGATGAACTCGTTAACGATGTTCTCCAGCAGCTCTTGCCGGCCGCTGGCGTTGGGCGCGGCCTCGCCCCGTTCGAGCATGTGCTGCTCGAGGGAGGCGAGCGTATGCCGGCCTTGCTCGATCTCTGCGCCCAGCCCGGAGTCCCAGCTCGCGTACCGCGACTTGAGCATCTCGTCGAGCCTCCCGTCGGCCCGGATCGCGGCGGCGATCTTCAATCCGCGGGCGAAGGCGTCCATCCCGCCGATGTGCGCGTAGAACAGGTCGATCGGCTCAAAGCTCTCGCGGCGGACCTTGGCGTCGAAATTGACGCCGCCGGTGGTCAGGCCGCCGTACTTGAGGATCGCCAGCATGCACTGCGTCGTGACGTAGATGTCGGTCGGGAACTGGTCGGTGTCCCATCCCAGGAGCAGGTCGCCCGTGTTGGCGTCGATCGAGCCCAGCGCATCGGCGGCGCCGGCCACCTCCAGCTCGTGCTGCATCGTGTGGCCAGCCAGCGTGGCGTGGTTGGTTTCGAGGTTGAGCTTCAGGTGCTTCTTGAGCCCGTGCTCCCGCAGGAAGTTGAGGCAGGCCGCGGCGTCGCTGTCGTACTGGTGCTTGGTCGGCTCCTTCGGCTTCGGCTCGATGTAGAACTGCCCCTGAAAGCCGATCTCCTTGGCGTAGTCGACCGCCATGTGAAGGAACTTGGCGAGGTGCGCCTGCTCGCGACGCATGTCGGTGTTCCACAGCGACTGGTAGCCCTCTCGGCCCCCCCAGAACACATATCCCTCGCCGCCGAGCTCGTGGGTGACCTCGATCGCCTTGCGCACCTGACCGGCGGCCATGGCGAACACTTCGGCGTTGCAGCTCGTGGCCGCGCCGTGCATGTAGCGGGGGTGGCTGAACAGGTTGGCGGTGCCCCACAGCAGCTTGACGCCCGAACGCTGCTGCTCTTCCTTAAGCACTTCGGCCACGGCCTGCAGGTTGTCGTGGCTCTCGGACAGGCTCCCGCCCTCGGGGGCCACGTCGCGGTCGTGGAACGCGTAGTAGGGCGCGCCCAGCTTCTCGATAAACTCGAACGCGACGCGGACGCGGTTCTTGGCGTTCTCTACGGAGTCGGTCCCATCGTCCCACGGGCGCTGCATGGTCCCGGCGCCGAAGGGGTCGGCGCCGGTTCCACGGAAGGTGTGCCAGTACACCACGCTGAAACGCAGGTGGTCCCGCATGCTGCGGCCTTCGACCATCTCGTCGGCGTTGTAGTGCTTGAAAGCGAGCGGGTTACGGCTCTCAGGGCCCTCGTAGTTGATCTTGCTGATTTCAGGGAATGCGGCCATGGAGATCGTGTTGGTATAGGGACGAGTGCGATGCGACGGGACAAGTCGCTCCACTGTAACGGGTGCCGCGCCCCCGAGAAAGCGGGGCAATCGCGCAAAAAAGCACTCCAGACGCGTCATGCTCTTCCCTGCAGCGGGCGCCGGTTGCTGGTACAATCGCCGCTTCCACTCGCCGCTCGGCGTCGTCTTCTCGTTGATTCTCTGCTGGAGATTTATGTATCCAATTGTCGTGCTCGCGATCGGCGTGGCCGTGGTGTTGGGCGGCATCCTCGTGCTCCGGCTCAACGCGTTCCTCGCGCTGATCACCGCGGCGGTGGTGGTCAGCTTCCTCGCGCCCGGTGAACCGGTTGAGAAGGTCTCGCGCGTGGCCGAGGCGTTTGGCGCCGCGGCGGGGAAGGTTGGGATACCAATCGCGATGGCGGCCGTGATCGGCAGTTGCCTCTTGGCGTCGGGCGCGGCCGAGAAGATCGTACGTGTGGTGCTGGGAATCGTGGGTGAGAAGCGGGCCGGCGCCGCGTTGGCTTCCAGCGGGTTCGTTCTCGCCGTGCCGGTGTTCTTCGACACGGTGTTCTTCTTGCTGGTTCCGCTCGCGCGTTCTCTGTACCAGAGCACGCGACGCAACTACCTGTTCTACCTCGTGTCGATCGGCACCGGCGCCGTCATGGCCCACACGCTGGTGCCCCCCACCCCGGGTCCGCTGATTGTGGCCGATCAACTGGGGGTGGACGTTGGTCTGCTGATGCTGATGGGCATCGTTGTTAGTGCGCCAGCCGTGGTAGTTGGGCTGTTCACGGCCCGCCTGATGGACCGGGTGGTGAAACTGGAGTCCCCGCCGGTGCTAGAGGAAACGACGCAAGACGCAGGGGCCGAGGCGAGCCCGCGAGAGCCCGGACTGCTGGCCGCCATCGCGCCGATTGTCGTGCCGGTGGTGCTAGTCGCATCCGGCACCATTGCCGCTCGACTGCTCGACGGGCTTACCCCGGGCACGTTGGAGCAGGGCGTGGCGCTGCTGTCGAGTATCGAGGCCGACCCCGAAGCGGACCGGCGGCTGACGATGATCGGCGGTGCGGCGTGGCTGGCCGAGGTGACCCGCGTGATCGGCGACCCCAATCTGGCTCTGCTGCTGGCCGCCGCCATCTCGATGGCGGTGTTCGCGTGGGTCCGCCGTCCGGGCCGGACGGAGTTCGGTCGCTTGGTCGAGGAGTCGCTGCTGGGCGGCGGGGTGATTATTCTCGTCACGGCCGCTGGTGGCGCCTTCGGCGCCATGCTCAAGGCGGCCGAGATCGGCCCGGCCATCGAGAGCGCGTTCGCCGGGCAGGCGGCCGCGGGGGTTACCCTGCTGTGGCTGGCCTTCGGGGTCACCAGCCTGCTGAAGGTGAGCCAGGGCTCGTCGACGGTCGCCATGATCACGGCCAGCGCGATGATCGGTGCAATGATCGAAGGCGAAGCGATCGGCTACAACCCGGTCTACCTAGCGATTGCGATCGGCTGCGGGTCGTCGCTCGGCGTCTGGATGAACGACAGCGGCTTCTGGATCTTCTGCCGCATGGGCGGGCTGACCGAGTCGGAGGGCCTGAGGACCTGGACCGTGCAGACCGCCCTGACCGGCTTGGTGGCGATGATCGCCGCCTGCGTGCTGGCGGTGATGCTGCCCCTGAGTGGCTAGACGCTGCCAAGCGGTTTGCAGGCGGGCGCCGCGTGGTGTCAACTGGAAGGCCCGCCCGCGCTGGATAATTTTTAGCCCCCAAGGCCCCGCCCGATGAAGGCACTGCTGCTCTCCGCCGAGAAAACACTCGAGCTGACCGATGTCCCGGAGCCGGAGTTGGCGCAGGACGCGGTATTGATACGCGTCGCCGCGTGCGGCATCTGCGGCTCGGACGTGCACGGCTACGACGGCAGCACCGGGCGGCGGATCCCCCCGCTGGTGATGGGGCACGAGGCGGCCGGCGTAGTTGAGCGGGTGGGCTCTGCGGTCGACGGCGTGAGCCCGGGAGACCGGGTCACCTTTGATTCCACGGTCTACTGCGGCGAGTGCGACTACTGCCGGTCCGGCCGGGTCAACCTGTGTGACAACCGCCAGGTGCTGGGCGTATCGTGCGGCGAGTACCGCCGGCACGGCGCGTTCGCGGAGTATGTGTCGGCCCCGGCTCGCATCCTCTACAAGCTGCCCGAGTCGTTTCCGTTTGAGCACGCGGCGCTCATCGAGGCGGTCAGCGTCGCGGTGCACGCGGTCGAGTTGGCGCCGCCGCAACCGGGCCAGACCGCCGTGGTGGTTGGGGCCGGGATGATCGGCTTGCTGATTGTGCAGGCGTTGCGGGCGGAGGGGTGCGACCAGGTCGTCGCGATCGACGTGGACGACGACCGGCTGAAGCTCGCCAAGCGGTTCGGCGCCACGCACGCGTTCAACGCCAAGACCGCCGACGCCGCCGCGGCAGTCCGAGAACTAACCGGCGGCGCCGGGGCAGACCTCGCCCTGGAAGCGGTCGGCATGACCGAGACCGTGCGCTCGGCGGTCGACTGCGTCCGCAAGGGCGCCACCGTTGTGCTGGTGGGGAACCTGTCGCCCGACATTGAGCTGCCGCTGCAGTCGGTCGTGACCCGCGAAATCCGCGTGCAGGGTTCGTGCGCGTCGGCCGGCGAGTACCCCAAGTCGATCGAGCTGATGGCCAGCGGCGCGATCGACGTCGCGCCGCTTATCAGCGCCGTCAGCCCGCTGGAGCGGGGACCGGAGTGGTTCGACCGGTTGTACCGCCGCGAGCCGGGCCTGATGAAGGTGGTGCTCACGCCCTGACCGCGCGGGCCAAACGGAATTGGGTCAAACGGCGCCGGGCCGGTACTCGGACAGGTCCTGCCCGCCGCCGGCCGCGACACGGTTCATCGCGTTGACGAACGCCAGTGTGCTCGCCTCGACCGTGTCCGTCGAGACGCCCCGGCCGCGGTAGATCTTGCCGTTGTGCTCAACCTCGATGGTCGACTCGCCCTGCGCATCTTTGCCTTGGCTGACGCTGTGGACCGCGTAGTCGCGCACCGTGACGGACTGGTCGGTGATCTTCTCGACCACCCGGAACAGCGCGTCGAGCGGCCCGTCGCCGCCGAAGAACGTGTCGGAGAAGGTCTCTTCGCCACGGGTCAGCGTGACGGTCGCCGAGGGGACCTGGTCCTTGGTCATCTTTACCTCGTACGAGGAGAGCGCCCACAGCTCATCGCCTGAAGTCGTGCGTTTCTCGATCAACGCGACGATGTCGGCGTCGTAGACCTCTTTCTTTTTGTCGGCCAGCTTCTTGAACGCGTCGAACACATCGTTCAGCTGATCGCCCTCCAGGTGGAAGCCCAACTCCTTCGCCCGGTCGGCCAGCGCGGCGCGGCCGCTGTGCTTGCCGAGCACGAGATCGGTCTTGGTGAAGCCGACCTCCTCGGGACGCATAATCTCGTAGGTGGTTGGCTCTTTCAGCATGCCGTCTTGGTGGATGCCGGACTCGTGGGCGAACGCGTTGCGCCCCACGATCGCCTTGTTGCGCTGCACCTCCATGCCGGTGATGCCCGAGACCAGGCGGCTGATCGGCACCAAACGGGGCGTGTGGATGCGGGTATTGGCGTCGAAGTAGTCGCTGCGGGTGCGGAGGGCCATGACGATTTCTTCCAGCGAGCAGTTGCCCGCCCGCTCGCCGATGCCGTTGATGGTGCACTCAACCTGGCCGGCGCCGTTCTCAACGGCCGCCAGGCTGTTTGCCACGGCCATGCCGAGGTCGTTGTGGCAGTGCACGCTGATGACCGCGTCGTCGATGTTGGGCACACGTTCGCGGAGCGTGCGGATCACCTGTCCGAACTGGGCCGGCATCGCGTAGCCGACCGTGTCCGGGATGTTGACCGTGGTGGCGCCGGCCGTGATCGCCGCCTCGACCACCTCGCACAGGAAGTCGATTTCCGTGCGGGCGGCGTCCTCGGGCGAGAACTCGATGTTGGAGCAGTAGCCCTTGGCCCGCGTTACTCCTTCTACCGCGCGGGAGATGATCTCCTCCTTGCCCATCTTCAGCTTGAACTCGCGGTGGATGGCGCTGGTAGCGAGGAACACGTGGATCCGCGGGTTCTCGGCGCCCTGCAGCGCCTCCCACGCCCGATCAATGTCCTTCGGGTTGCAGCGGGCCAAGCCGCAGACCTGAGCTCCGCGGACCATCTTGGCGACGGCTTGAACGGCCTCGAAATCGCCCGGCGAGGCGATTGGGAAGCCGGCCTCGATGACATCCACCTTCAGGTCGACCAGCGCCTGGGCGACCTCGAGCTTCTCGGCCAGGTTCATACTGGCACCTGGGGACTGCTCGCCATCGCGGAGGGTGGTGTCGAAGATCGTGATGTTTCGCATCGTTCGGGCTGCGGTAGATAGGAAGGGAGGTCCGGCCCCGGCTTGGTAAACTAGGGCGCCAACAAAAAAACCCCGAGGCCAGGGGCCTCAGGGTTTCGATATTCGTTTCTGGCCTGCGCCGACGCGTACGAACCCTAGGACCCCGAGGGGGCTAGCTCTAGTAGGAGCAGGGTTTGTAGGGTCTGGCTGGACATAGTGTTGCTCGTAGCGGTTGTTGTATCGGACCCACCACGGCCGGTCAAGGTTCACACCTTGCCGCGGGGGGCATACGAACAAACATAGCTCTTAGACTGGGCTTCCCGGGCGGCGGCGAATCCGGGAAAAAGCGACCGTCAGATGCGGATTCGGCCCCGGGGAACGGCGCGATGAACGGCAATCAGATCGATCTCTCCAGCGAGGCCCCCAAACCGCCTGAGCAGTCCGCCAAAGGCAGGTTCCTGGGGATCCAGTTTGACTGCTGCGGTGTCTACGCCAGGGTCTACCCGAACCGCGCCGGCGACGCCTACGAGGGCCGCTGTCCGCGGTGCCTGAAACCGATCCGGCTGGCGATCGGACCTGGCGGGTCCGATTCGAGGTTCTTCACGGCAAGCTGAGCGGCCGCGCACAAGGTCCGTGAGAAGCCCAAGCTGCTCAAGCTCATCGCGCGGGGTGTGTGCGCCGGCGAGCTGCTGGCGCGCGGTTCCGATCCGCCATGGCCAGATGCGTTGCTCGAAGCGCGGCGGCCGATCGGCAAGCTGGCGATGGAACGCTCGTTCGACAAGCGGCCGCAGGCGGCGCTTCTGGAGAGGGGCGATGGCGACCACCTTGAAGGTAAGCCAGGCGTGAGGGTTGGTTCTGCAAGCGAAGGCCAATGGTTTGCGTGGGACCAGACAACACCTCTAGATGATGGCTGCAGCTCGCCGGTCAAGTCCGAGGCCGCCAGTGCAGAGCGGCCGCAGACAGGCGGATGAGTTGTCGCGTTCCTAGACAGAGAAATCGACTCTGCGGAACGGGGAGGGTATCTTAGGTGGATCGCTGGCAGTTGCCGGTGCAGTGCTTGTCCGGTTGGTCCGGCGTCCTCTGTGACGCCTGGCTTTCTCATCTTCTTCGTAGAGTGTAGGCGTCCCGTTGCGAGTGAACGAACTTGACTATCAGAGCAGCGGTCGTCGCGTCAGGCGACTCCGCTGCGAGCAGCTTGAGCCGAGGCTCGCCCTAGCCGGTTTGGTGATCAGCGAGTTCCTGGCCGCGAATACTTCGGGGTTGCAGGACGAGGACGGCGATCGCTCCGACTGGATCGAGCTTCACAACGACACGCCCGACGCCGTGGACCTCGCCAATTGGCGGCTCACAGACGACGAGGCAACGCCCGCCAAGTGGACGCTCCCCTCGATCACCCTGCAGGCGGACGCGCGGCTGCTGGTGTTTGCGTCAGGCAAGGACCGTGCGGTTGCGGGGCAGGAGCTGCACGCCAACTTCGCGCTCGACCGCGACGGGGAGTATCTGGCGCTCGTCGACCCGTTTGGCGCGGTTGTTGACGCGTTCTCTCCCTTCCCAGAGCAAACGGATGACGTTTCGTATGGGCGGGGAGCGGTGGCGACGCTCGAAGAGCCGCTGGTGGATGAAGGCCACCCCGTGCGGGTGATAGTGCCGACCGCCGCGACCGACGTTGTCGGCCTGGAGTGGACACTGCCCGCGTACGACGACGCCGCTTGGACGGCTGGCGTGGCCGGCGTGGGGTATGAACGCTCGCCCTCCGACTCTCTCAACTACAGTCCGTACATTGGCACGGACGTTGACTTGCTGATGCCCGTCGGCCGGAACACGGCCTACGCCCGCTTTGAGTTCAACGTCGCGGCCACTGGCGAGCTGGCCGACCTGGAGTTGAGGCTCCGCTACGACGATGGCTTCGTCGCCTACCTCAACGGCCAGGAGATCGCCCGCACGAACAGCCCCGCCGCTGCTAGCTGGAACTCCACAGCAACCGGCCAGCGGAGCGACTCTCAGGTGGTTAACTACCAGACATTCGACGTGAGCGGCTACCTTGACGCGGTGGTCGAGGGCGCCAACGTGTTGGCGATCCACGGGCTCAACGTGAACGGCAGCTCCGACCTTCTGATCGACCCGCTGCTGCTGGCGAACCGATCGCTCGGCGCGGCGGACGTGTACATGATGACGCCTACACCGGGCGGGGCAAACGCTTCGGGCACGCTCGGGTTCGTCGAAGACACCACTTTCTCGGTCGACCGCGGGTTCTACGACGAACCCTTTGACGTGCTCATCACGACCGACAGCCAGGGCGCCCAGATCCGCTACACGCTGGACGGGAGCGAGCCGACCGCCACCAGCGGCCTGATCTACAACCCCGCTGCGCCGCCGCGGATCGCGTCCACCACCGTGCTCCGAGCCGCCGCGTTCAAGGCCGGCTTCACGCCGACGAACGTGGACACCCAGACCTACCTGTTCCTGGATAACGTTCTGCAGCAGGACGGCGCGGGCCTCCCCCCGCACGCCGACTGGGGCTACCAGGGACCCGATTGGGAGATGGACCCGGAGGTCGTGAACCACCCAGAGTACACCGGCACGCTGCGGGATGACCTGCAGGCCGTACCGACGGTGTCCCTAGTAATGCCGTGGGACGCCTGGTTCGGCGGGGGAGGGGAGGGCATCTACATTTCGGGGACCAATGTCGAGCGTCCCGGGTCCGTGGAGTTCTTCAACGCGCCGGGGGCCGACGAGTTCCAGATCAACGCCGCGCTCGAGACCCAGGGCGGCACGAGCGCGGACCGGTGGAAGCTGGACAAGCTCTCGGTCCGCGCCACCTTCAAGGCGCCCTTCGGCCCGACCGACCTGGACGCCGACCTGTTCACCGAAGGGCTGGTCGATGGCAACGCGGCGGACGAGTTCGACACGCTTATCTTCGACGCGCACAGCAATTACATCTGGGCCTACGGCGGCGGCGCCAACCCGACCGACCAACGCGGCCGCGCGAAGTACGTGCAGGACGCGTTTGTCGCGGACCTGCAGAACCAGCTAGGCGGCGCCGCCCCGCACGGCCGGTTCGTGCACCTGTACATCAACGGTCTGTACTGGGGTATGTACGAGATGCACGAACGCCCCGACGAGAGCTTCGCCGAGGCGTACCTGGGCGGTGACAAGGACGACTACGACGTCATCAAGCACACCGCCACGACCGTCGTCGCGGGCGACGCCACCGCGGCGGCCAATTATGCGTCGATGCTCGGCCTCGTGCGGCAGAACATGACGGTCCCGGCCAACTACCAGGCGGCCGCCGCCGTGGTCGACGTGCCCGACCTGATCCGCTACATGCTGGTGAACTACTACGCCGGCAACACCGACTGGGCCCACCACAACTGGTACGCGTCGTTCAACAGGGAGTCGCCCGACGGCCGCTGGCGGTTCCACAGCTGGGACGCCGAGCACGTCCTCAAGGGGCTGGGCGACAACGTCACGCTGGCGGGCAACTACGTCGGCAGCCCCGAGGAGGTCCACAGCCGGCTCATCGCGAACCCCGAGTACCGCCTGCTGTTCTCCGACATGGTGCAGGAGCACCTGACCAACGGCGGCGCGCTGACCCCCGCCGCAGCGGCCGCTACCTACCAGGCCCGCGTTGACGAGATCGATCGCGCTATCGTCGGCGAGAGCGCCCGCTGGGGCGATAGCCACACCACCGGCCAGGAGGCGCCAGGCGACGGCGGCGCCTACACTCGTGAGCACTGGCTTGCGACCCAGCTGGACCTCGCCGACAACTACTTCCCGAATCGCACCGGGGTGGTGCTGTCGCAGTTCGAGTCTCGTGGTTGGCTGGTCAACACCCAGGCGCCAATCATGAACCAGTACGGCGGCGCGGCGCCGGTTGGGTTTGAGCTGTCGCTCGCCAACCCCAACTCTGGCGGGCAGCTCTACTACACGCTGGACGGCAGCGACCCGCGTCAGCCGGGCGGGGCTGTGAGCCGGGGCGCGATCGCCTACGGCGGCCCCATCGAGTTGACCGCCAGCACGCGGCTGCGGGCGCGGGTGCTCAGTGGCGGCGAATGGAGCGCCGAGGTCGACGAGTCGTTCACGGTGGGCGAACCGCTCCCGCTGCGGATCGTGGAGTTGAATTACCACCCGGCCGAGGCAGAAGACCACGAGTTCATTGAGCTGCTCAACACGGGTAGCGAGCCGATCAGCCTCGATGGCGCCGCCATCGGCGGGTTCTCGGAAACTCCCTATGCGTTTCCTGTCGGCTTGAGTCTGACTGCTGGCGAACGGATCGTCGTCGCGCGAAACCCAGCTGAGTTCACTAGCCGCTATGGCGCCAGTGTAAACCTGGCCGCAACCGGCTACGCCAATGCGAACCTCAGCAACAGCGGCGAACTAGTGACTCTCACCGACCAGTTCGGCCAGGTCTTGCAGGCTTTCACATACAGCGATGACGATCCATGGCCCGCCGCGGCCGATGGTGGCGGCTACACGCTGGTCTACAGCGGTCCGCTCGACGCCGACGCGGCGGACCCGGTAGCTACCGAGGGCGATCCCTACGACGATCCAGCCAACTGGCGCGCCAGCTACGCTCTCGGCGGGACGCCTGGCGCCGCCGAGTCCTCGCTGCCGGGCGACTACAATAGCGACTCGGTGGTCGACGCGCTGGACCACAGCCTGTGGCGGGCGACCTACGGTTCCACCTCCGACCTGCGGGCAGACGGCAACGGCGATGGAACGGTTAACGCGGCGGACTACACTATTTGGCGCGACAACCTAACACCCGCGCCCGTTCCGACGCCGACCAATGAGGGTGACGAGGCCCAAGTGGCCGAGGCAGGCGAGGTGGGGCACACCGAGCCTGTTGCGGCGCACGCCTTGCTGCCCGCGGGCCGGCCGCAACGATCCGCCCCAGCTCGCCCGATTGCGACAAATGGAGGAGGGGTGCAATCGTCTGATGACAGCCTGCTGCTCCTACTTGCATTGGATCGGGCGAACGCCCTTCATCGCGGCACGCCGGTCGAATCGGTGTCAAGCAGCCTCGCAGTCGACCATGGCGAGCCGCAGTCGTCGGACCTGATGGATCCCTTCGCGGGACCTCTATCGCCCGTTGTCGGCAGGCCGTTGAAGCGCTAGAGTAGTCCATGCCCGCGGCGGCGTGGGCGGCGCCCACTCTCCGCACGCTTGAAGGCCAAACGTTGGACGTACCGCAGACCCGGATCAGAGAGCTGACGGAGCGCCCGGCGAACAAGGCTGGCGACTTCGTTCTGTACTGGATGACCGCGTTCCGCCGGGCCCACTACAACTTCAGCCTGCAGCGGGCGATCGAGTGGGCGGCCGAGCTCGACAAGCCGCTGGTGATCCTCGAGGCGCTTCGCTGCGACTACCAGTGGGCCAGCGACCGTCTGCACCGATTCGTCATCGAAGGTATGCGAGATAACGCGGCGGACTTCAGTGGCCAGCGGCTCCTCTACTACCCCTACCTGGAGGAAGAGCAGGAAGGCGGCAAGGGGCTGATCCGGGCGCTGACCGATCGAGCGTGCGTTCTGGTTAGCGACGACTTCCCATGCTTCTTCCTGCCGCGGATGTTCAAGGCGGTCGACAAGCGGATCGACGTCAAGTTCGAGCTGGTCGACTCAAACGGCCTGTACCCGATGCGCGGCGCCGACAAGGTGTTCTCTCGTGCGTTCGATCTGCGGAGGCACCTGCAGAAGGAGCTGCTGCCGCACCTGGCGGAGTGCCCGAAGCGTTCGCCGCTGCAGGGGTACTCGCTGCCGGAGCTGAGTAATCTGCCGCAAGAGATCACAAAGAAATGGTCCCCGGCCGATCTCGATTCCGCACTGGACGGCGGCGAGTTCCTTGAGCAGCTGCCGATCGATCACGACGTGCGACCAGGCCCGATCGTCGGCGGCAGCGTCGCGGGCCGCAAGCGTCTGACCGACTTCATCGACAACAAGCTCGATGAATACGGCGAGCTCCGGAACCAGCCCCAGGAAGACGCCGTAAGCGGCCTGTCCCCCTACCTTCACTTTGGTCACACGTCGGTTCACGAGGTGTTCGAGACGCTCTCCGAGCGGGTCGGCTGGAACCCGAGCAAGGTCTCCGGCAAGGCGAACGGCGCCCGCAACGGGTGGTGGGGCCTGGATGAAAGCGTCGAAGGGTTCCTCGACGAACTGGTGACCTGGCGTGAGCTAGGGCTCAACATGTGCTCCCACCGCGACGACTACGACCAGTACGATTCACTGCCCGATTGGGCGCAGGAGACGCTGGCCGAGCACGCCGACGACAAACGCGAGCACACGTACACGCTGGAGCAGTTCGAGCAGGCCAAGACGCACGACGAGCTGTGGAACGCTGCGCAGCGGCAGCTGGTCCGGGACGGCGCCATCCACAACTACCTGCGGATGCTGTGGGGGAAGAAGATCCTGCACTGGTCGGCTTCGCCCCGCGAGGCGCTCGACATTATGATCGAGCTCAACAACAAGTACGCGATCGACGGCCGCAACCCCAACTCCTACAGCGGCATCTTCTGGGTGCTCGGCCGCTACGACCGGCCTTGGGGTCCCGAACGCGAGATCTTCGGCAAGATCCGCTACATGACCTGCGACAACACCCGCCGCAAGGTGAAGGTCGATGGCTACCTGAAG
Organism: Posidoniimonas corsicana; assembly: GCF_007859765.1. NCBI lineage: Bacteria > Pseudomonadati > Planctomycetota > Planctomycetia > Pirellulales > Lacipirellulaceae > Posidoniimonas > Posidoniimonas corsicana. The sequence continues at coordinate 14,236 of NZ_SIHJ01000001.1, read as the reverse complement.
AAGTATTCCGCCGGCGGACGGCAGACGGAGCTTGGATTCGAGTGAATTGGGGGTAGCGCGGTGGTCCAACCGCTTGCACGGCCCAACTGCAGGGATAATCGCCCCGACTGGCGCCGCGGTGGGTGCAAGGGCTGGGTTCGGAAGAGCCAATCCGGGCAGGCGGCGAGCAGGTGACCTAGTCTTCACATAGCTCGCGCTTCCGCAATTCGGGCGTGTGCAAGTTTGACAGTTGAACGCATCTGGTACAGAATCCGGGCGTTGACCTGGCGACTCATCTCATCGGCGGGTGCCCCACGCGGGGCGGAGTAGACCAAGGCTGGTCTCGGCTGGCGAGTTGCGCTGAGCCCTCCTTGGAGCAATGCAATGAAGGTTTCTTTGTTTATGGCCGTGGCCCTGCTGGCCACCGGCATGGCCGCCACCACCGTAGCCGCCGCCGATGACGAGTCCGCAGCCATCCAGGCTCGGCTCACGGGGTACCTCGAGGCCTTCAACGACGGCGACGCCGGCGCTGTCTCAGGCTTCTGGGCCGAGGACGCGGTGTCGGTCAACGAAGAGACCGGCGAACGCACCATCGGCCGGGACGCGTTGCTAGAGGACTTCAAGACCTTCTTCTCCGACAGCCCGGGCGCGCGGATCACCGGCGACGTCAACCATATCCGGCTTGTGCGGCCGGAGGTCGCTATCGTGGAGGGGCAGGTCACGCTGTTCCTGCCCGACGTCGAGCCGACCCCATCCGCCTACACAGCGGTCATGGTGAAGGAGAGCGGCAAGTGGGTGCTGGAGAGCTCTAGCGAGCGCCCGCTGCCGACGCCCGCCTCCCCCACCGCGGCGCTCGAGGACCTTGGTTGGTTGGTGGGCGAGTGGAGTGAGGAGTCCGATAGCGTGAGCGTGAGCACCACGTTCCGTTGGTCGCCGAGCAACGCATTCCTAATCCGTTCGTACAATGCCGAGTACGCCGACGGCGAAGTATTCGAGGGGACGCAGGTCATCGGCTGGAACCCGCGCGAGAAGCGGTTCCAGACCTGGAATTTCAACTCCGACGGCTCGTTCGGCGAGGGGGTGGTTTCTCGGAGCGGCGACGAGTGGCTTCTCAAGACGACCCAGGTTGAGAGCGACGGCGTGCTGTCGGCCTCGACGCTCGTGGTCAAACGCGTCGACGACGACACCCTCACCGTCCAGAAGATAGGCCAGAGCGAGGACGGGATCATGCTGCCCGCCTCGGACCCGATCACGCTGCGTCGCGCGGCCGACGCCAACGCGGAAGGAGCGGAGCAATGAGCAGGGCCAAGAACCTGGCGGTGCTGCTGGCTGTCGCGCTGATGCTGCTGCCAGACGCCGCCCACGCCGTGGGCCGACGCGGCGGCGGCGGTGGAGGCGGCGCACGTATGGGGGGTGGTGGGGGACGCAGCATGGGCGGCGGCCGCCCGGCGGTCAGCGCCCCGCGGGGCGGTGGTGGGCGGGCGCCCAGCATGAGCCGCCCGGCGCCGCGGCCGAGCGCCAGTCGCCCGACCTCCCGTCCGAACGTGAGCCGACCCACCTCTCGACCAAACGTGAGCCGCCCGGCATCCAGGCCATCCACAGGCCGGCCGGGTACGTCACGCCCAAACATTTCTCGACCCAGCGGAGGTTTAAAGCCTTCGACGCAGCCTGGGCGTCTGCCCGGGGGAAGCGCGTCACGTCCGTCGACGCTTCCGTCTAACCGACCCTCCGCTCGCCCGTCGACCCGGCCATCAACGCGTCCGACCACGCGCCCTGGATCCCGTCCCGGCCTGCCACAGGCGCCCGGCGGCGGCTCTGGGATCGGCGCCCGTCCCGGGCAGCGTCCCAGCACCAGCCTTCCCGGCCGGCCGTCACGGCCTGGCGGCAACCTGCCCGGAGCGGGCCGTCCCGGCGGTGACCGTGGCCCGGTTGCCAACCGACCCGGCGCCAACCGCCCTGGCGGAAACGCAAGGCCTGGAACCCGTCCGACGACCCGCCCTGGCGCCCGGCCTTCGCCGGGCGATCTAGGCGACTTCCTCGGGATGGACAGGCCAGTGCGTCCCGGCACGCGTCCGGCCGATCGCCCCAACCGACCCGGCACGGGCGACCGGCCCGGTCGGCCCGGGGGAGGGTCCGGCATTGTGGACCGACCAAATCGGCCCGGGACGGGTGACCGACCGAACCGACCGGGTACGGGTGATCGGCCAGGAAGGCCGGGGGACGGCTCGGGCATCGTTGACCGGCCCAATCGACCCGGCACGGGAGACCGGCCTGGTAGGCCCGGCGGTGGTTCTGGGATCGTCGATCGGCCCAACCGACCCGGCAATCGGCCGGGGCGCCCAGGTGGCAATCGACCCAACTTCGACAACCGCTGGCCCGGCAACAATGTGATCAACCAACGTCCCGGGTGGGCCAACATCGGCAATCGCAATTACGTCAACATCAACAACCGCTGGAACAACGCCATCGTGCGGCCGGTGAACCCCGGCTGGCGGGTCCCGCCGGCCGGCCGGCTCGGCTACTGGAACGGATGGGGCAGCGGCGTCCGCCACCACTGGGGCTACTACCACCAGTGCGGTAACTGGTTCAACCGTGGATGGTGGGGCTACCACCGCCCGCCCATGTGCGGCTGGCACTACCACTACTGGCGCCACAACCGTGGCTGGAACTACTGGTGGACGGTGCCGACCTTCGCGGCGTGCACCAACTGGTTCACCTGGTCGGCGCCGGCAAACGTGTGGTCGGAGCCCGTGTACTACGACTACGGATCCGAGGGGAATGTGGTGTACCAGGACAACTCGGTCTACATCGGCGGGACCGAGGTCGCGACGGCGGACGAGTTCGCCGCCAGCGCGATGGATCTGGCGACCGTTGAACCGCCCGCGTCCGAGGAGGAGGCCGCCGAGGCCGAGTGGATGCCGTTGGGGACGTTTATCGTTTCCACCAGCGAGCAGGATACCGACCCGGGTCTGACGGTGCAGCTGGCCGTTGACCGTAACGGGATCATCAGCGGCACGCTCTACAACGCCGAGACCGACACGGCCCAGACGCTGCAGGGCCAGGTCGACCGCGAGACGCAACGCGTCGCGATGCGGATCGGCGAGAACGAGGACCTGGTCGCCGAGACCGGCCTTTACAACCTCACTCAGGAAGAGGTTCCCGTGCTCGTGCACTTCGGGACCGAGAGCACCGAGAATTACCTGCTGGTGCGCCTCGAGAACCCAGACGACGGATCGGGCGACGACTATCAGTAACGCGTATCAACCAGTAACGCATAGCAACCGCAGCGGGACCCTGTTCGTCTACCTACTCACTAACATCCGCGAGGAAAGGCCTTCTCATGCCACGCCGCGCAGGTCTTGTGTTTGCGACCCGCCCGTTCATCTGTCTGCTGGTCGCGACGCTGGCCACGCCGCTCCTAGCCGACGAGATGCTCCCCCGCCCCGAGGAGCCGTTTGCTGGCAAGATCGGCCTGACCTACAAGGACTCCGAAGCGGTCAAGCCGAAGCTGAAGATCCCCAAGACCTTCGGCCTTGAGGACCCGCCGAACATCCTGATCGTGCTGATCGACGACTGCGGCTTCGGCCAGATGGGCACGTTCGGTGGCGGGATCCCCACGCCCACGCTCGACCGGGTCGCCAACAACGGCCTGCGGTACACCCGCTTCCACACCACCGCACTCTGCTCGCCGACGCGCGCGGCGCTGCTGACCGGCCGCAACCACCATTCGGTCGCGAGCGGCGTGATCGGCGAGGCCGGCACCGGCTTCCCCGGCTACTCGGGCATCATCCCAAGCAACGCCGGCACCTTCGCCGAGATTCTCCGTGAGTACGGCTACATGAACGCGTGGTTCGGCAAGAACCACAACGTGCCCGACTGGGAAACCAGCCTTGTGGGCCCGTTTGATCGCTGGGCGGAAGGGTTGGGCTTCGACTACTTCTACGGGTTCGTGGGCGGCGACACCGACCAGTGGCACCCGGCGCTGGTGGAGGGAAAGAAGCGGATCGAGCCCCCTGCCAAGAACGAGGACGGCTCGCCCTACCACTTCACCACCGACATCGCCGACAAGGCGATCCGCACGGTACGGGCCAGCAAGGCGGTGGCGCCGCAGCGTCCGTTCTGCGTGTACTTTGCCACCGGCGCCACGCACGCGCCGCACCAGGTGCCCGAAGAGTGGATCGCCAAGTTTAAGGGCAAGTTTGATGGCGGCTGGGACAAGTACCGCGAGGAGACCTTCGCCCGCCAGAAGGAGATGGGCATTGTCCCGCGGGACGCCAAGCTGACGCCGCGGCCCGATTCGCTGCCCGCCTGGGAATCGCTCCCGGCCGATCAGCGGAGGGTCTTCGCCCGCATGATGGAGGTGTTCGCCGCGTTCACCGCCCACACCGACCACGAGGTGGGCCGGCTGATTGACGCGATCGACCAGATGGGCGAGCTGGACAACACGATCGTCCTCTACATGGCCGGCGACAACGGATCCAGCGCCGAGGGCGGCCTGGACGGTCTGCTGAACGAGATGACGTTCTTCAACGCCATCCCCGAGCCGCTGGAGGACAAGCTCAAGGCCTTCGACACCCTGGGCAGCGACAAGCACTACAACCACTTCCCCGCCGCGTGGGCCCACGCCATGGACACGCCGTTCCAGTGGACCAAGCAGATCGCTAGCCACTTCGGCGGCACGCGGAACGGCCTGGCGATCTCGTGGCCCAAGGGGATCAAGGCCCGCGGCGAGTCCCGCGACCAGTTCCACCACGTGATCGACATCGCCCCAACGCTGCTGGAGATTGTCGGCGTCGAGGCGCCCGCCGAGCTGGACGGCGTCGCGCAGAAGCCGATCGAGGGCGTCAGCATGGTCTACACCTTCGACGACCCCGACGCCGACGACCGACGCACCACCCAGTACTTCGAGATGCTCGGCAATCAGGGCATCTACCACAACGGCTGGATGGCCAGCGCCATCCGGGGCGTGCCGTGGCTCAGCGAGAACCCGCCGATGGACCTGCTCGACATGCCGTGGGAGCTGTACCACGTCGAAGAAGACTTCACCCAGGCCAACAACCTGGCGGGCAAGGAGCCCGAGAAGCTCAAGGAACTGGTGCTGCAGTTCTTCGCCGAGGCGGCCAAGTACAACGTGCTGCCGCTGGACGACCGCAAGACCGCCCGGCTGGACGTAGCCAACCGGCCGAGCCTCACCGAAGGCCGCTACAAGTTCATATACCCCAACCTGCTCCGCCTGCCCGAGGGCGCCGCGCCCGACCTGAAACACAAGAGCCACACGATCAGCGCGGAAGTCGAGATCCCCGAAGCGGGCGCCGAGGGGATGCTGTTCACCCAGGGCGGGCGCTTCGCCGGGTACGGGCTGTTCGTGAAGGACGGCAAGCTGGTCTACCACTACAACCTGGCGGGCGTCGAGCGGTTCACCGTCGAGTCGGACGAGCGCGTCCCCAGCGGCAAGGTGACGCTCAAGGCCGTGTACAAGACCGACTCCGACAAGCCGTTCGCCGGCGCCGATGTGACGCTCTTCGTCAACGACAAACAGGTCGGCCAGGGGCGTGTGGAGAAGAGCATCCCGAACCGCGTCACCCTCGACGAGACGCTCGATATCGGATTCGACACCGGCACGCCGGTCATGGACGGCTACGACATGCCGTTCGACTTCAGCGGCAAGCTGAGCACGGTGACGATAGAGCTCAACTGACCCTGGTCAGGCAGTTTCCTTCGATTCGGATCTGGGTTTTCTCCATGCGTTCACTCATCCTGTTTGTGTTTATAGTTGTCGCCGCCCCCGCCCTTGCCGCCGAGCCGGACCGCGGCAAGCTGCCGATGGAGCTCACGCCGTTCGAGGGCAAGATCGGCAAGACCTACCAGGACTCCGAGTCCGACTGGCAGGGCCCCGTGCCCGCGCCGGAGGGGGCGCCCAACATTATCGTGATCCTGCTGGACGACGTCGGCTTCGGCCAGACCTCCACCTTCGGAGGGCTGATCCCCACGCCGGCTCTGGACAAGCTGGCCTCCGAGGGGCTGCGGTACAACCGGTTCCACACTACGGCCATCTGCGGGCCGTCGCGGGCCGCGCTGCTGACCGGCCGCAACCACCACGAGTGCGGCAACGGCTTCCTAATGGAATGGGCGACCGGCTTCCCCAACTACTCCACCATGCTGCCCAAGTCGACCGCCACGATCGGCCAGATCCTCAAGGACAACGGCTACAACACCTGGTGGTTCGGCAAGAACCACAACACGCCCGACTGGGAGACCACGGTCGCCGGCCCATTCGACCGCTGGCCGACCGGGATGGGGTTCGAGTACTTCTACGGCTTCAACGCCGGCGAGACGCACCAGTACTACCCGGTGATCTTCGAGAACACCACGCCAGTCGAGCCGGACAAGACGCCCGAGGAGGGCTACCACTTCATGACCGACATGACCGACAAGGCCATCGCGCGGATGCGGTTCGCCAAGTCGGTCGCGCCCGAGAAGCCGTTCTTCATGTACTTCGCCCCCGGCGCGATGCACGCGCCGCACCACGTGACCGCCGAGTGGCGTGAGCAGTTCAAGGGCAAGTTCGACATGGGCTGGGAGGACTACCGCCAGCAGGTGTTCCAGCGGCAGCTCGAGATGGGCATCGTGCCCGAAGGGACCAAGCTTACCGAGAAGCCCGACTGGGTGCCCGAGTGGGACAGCCTCAGCGACGAGCAGAAGAAGGTGTACGCGGCGTTGTTCGAGAACTTCGCCGGCTACTTCGCGTTCACCGACCACGAGGTGGGGCGTCTGCTCGACGCGGTTAAGGAGCTGCCCGACGCCGAGAACACGATGGTCATCTACATCGTGGGCGACAACGGCGCCAGCGCCGAGGGCGGGCCCGACGGGACGCTCAACGAGATCATGAACCTCAACGGGCTCGAGACCAAGCTCGACGACGTGATCGCCAACCTCGACAAGCTGGGCGGGCCCGAGTCGGAGCCGCACTACCCGGTCGGCTGGGCGTGGGCCGGCAACACGCCGTTCCAGTGGTGCAAGCAGGTCGCCTCGCACCTCGGCGGCACCCGCAACCCGATGGTCATCAGCTGGCCCGCCCGCATCAAGCACGACGATCGGCCGCGCGACGCGTTTGTGCACCTGGTGGACATCGTGCCGACGATCCTCGAAGCGGCCAAAGTCCCCATGCCCACCGAGGTCAACGGCATCGAGCAGAAGCCGCTGGCCGGCGCGTCGATCTACGCGAGCTTTACCGACCCGTCCTTCAAGGGCCGCGACGAGCAGTACTTCGAGATCTTCACCAACCGCTCCATCTACGAAGACGGCTGGAAGGCCAACGCCCAGCACACCCTGCCGTGGCGGCAGGACCTGGCGCCCGGCAACTGGGGCCAGGACCGCTGGGAGCTGTACCACCTGAGCGAGGACTTCTCCGAAGCCAATGACCTGGCGGCCGCGATGCCCGACAAGCTGGAGGCGATGAAGAAGCAGTTCCAGGCGGCCGCCGAGGAGCACGACGTCTACCCGTTCGACGACCGCGGCGCCGGCCGCCTGGCCATCCCGAAGCCGCCCGTGCCCGGATGGGACCCCGACTCGAGCACCTACACCTACTTCGCGGGCGCGACCCGGATCGCCGAGCCCGCGGCGCCGCCGATGAAGAACAACAGCTGGACGCTGACCGCCAAGCTAACCACCGACGGCGCCGACACGGAGGGAGTCGTGATGGGCTTCGGCGGGGTAGCCGCCGGCATGGTGCTGTACGTCGACGCCGGCGTGCCGGTGTTCGACTACAACTACTTCGAGAAGCACACGGTGGTCCGTGGCGACAAGCCGCTGCCCGCCGGCGAGGCGACCGTCGAGCTCGACTTCGACTACGCCGGCGGCGGCGCCGGTAAGGGCGCCGACATCACGCTGAAGGTCAACGGGCAGGAGGTCGGCAGCGGCAGGATGCACGCGACCGTCGCCGGCCGGTTCGGCATCGACACCTTCGGCATCGGCGAGGACACGGGCCAGCCGGTCACCACCGCGTACCAAACCCCCTTCAAGTTCACCGGCCAGATCGAGAAGGTGACCGTCGAGGTGAAAAAGTAGTCAGCGTGCTGCTGGTCCCCTACTTTTGGAACGACCAGTAGTCCAGCTTGCCGAGCTGCTCGCCCTTGCCCACGAACCGCAGCACCAGATCCTGCACGCCGGTGGCGCCGCCGACCTCACACGAGGCGTCGCGCCAGTCGTCCGCGGCGCCCGGCTCGACGGTGAGCGTGCCCAGCAGCTTGCCCTCGGGCCCGCCGGCCCGCAGCTCGACCCGGCAGCCCGCCTTGCTGGCCACCCGGGCGTTGAACCTCGCGGCGCCGGCGCCAAAGTCGACGCCGGCGATCTTTACCCAGTCACCGTTCTGCAGGTCGGTCAGCGCCATGTTGCGTTCGCCGCTGGGCTCGGTTTCGACGCCGTGCTGCGAACGGAAGGTCTCGCCTTCGGTCCGGGCGTAGGGATCGTGCGCGCCGAGCTGCTCGACGCCGTCCTCGGTGTACTCCACCTCCTCGATGGCGCCGTCCGGGCCGAACCGCATTTCCTCGACCGCGATGTTGCGGCGGAACCCGGTGGGGATCTTCGCCTGGGTCGCGACCACGCGGTTGTGGTACACGTGCAGCCATCGGTCCTTCAGCTTGAACTGCGCCGCATGGTTATTGTTGTTGTTCAGCGGCGGCTGCGCGCCGACAACTCCGGCGTACTCGAAGGGGCCGAGCGGGCTGTCGCCGGTTAGGTAGTCGATCCGCATCTGGGCTCTGGGAGTCGTGGAGTAGCTGAAGTAGTACCGCCCGCCGTGCTTGAAGACCCACGCCGCCTCGAAGAAGTTAGGGGCCGACCGCTTCATCACCTCGCCGTCCAGGCTGGTCATGTCAGGGTTGAGCCGCGCCACGCGGACGTTGTCGTCGCCGTTGCCGCCGAAGTAGATGTAGGCCTGGCCGTCGTCGTCGATGAACACGCCGGGGTCGAACAGCCACATGTTCTTCGCCGGGGGGACGCCTGGCGTCTGGTGGGTGATCAGCGGCTTGCCGAGCGGGTCGGTGAACGGGCCGGCCGGGTGGTCGGCTACCGCGACGCCGATGTTGGCGCCGCCGTTGCCAAAGTACAGATAGAACTTGCCGTCGCGCTCGATCGCGGCGGGCGCCCAGGTCTTCTTCGCCCAGGTGGTGCGGTCCTCGGCGCGGAACACCTCGCCGTGGTCGGTCCAGTTCTTTAGGTCGCTGCTGGACACGCACACCACGCTGGGGATGTTGTAGCTCCCTTCGAGCGGGCTCTCGTCGTCGTTGGAGCAGTAGACGTACACGCGGTTGCCGGTCACTAGGGTGCTCGGGTCCGCCAGGTAGCGGTGCGAAGCGATCGGGTAGTCGGCGCGAGAATGAGCCGCAAGGTTCAGCAGACTGCCGGCGGCCAAGAGAAGGGAGAGGACTCTCTGCATGAGGGGATCGCCTGAATTGGGGCTGCGTAGAATGGAGAACCGCGGGGCTTCCGCCCCGCTTGTGCACCGAGTCTACACGCAATCGCCTCCACGGCCGTCCGAGGGACGCCTCGCGGCGCATTCGGCGCATGTAATTGCGCATCCGCGACAGCGCCGTCGCGTGTTCCGGCTCAGTAACCGCGGATCAGATCGCGGTACGGCCGCGCTTCGGGCCAGGCGAGCACCTCGTTCAGCTTGTCGTTGGGGACCTCGATCGCCGTGAAGTCCGCGATCGGCAGCGTGTTGTCGAACTTGCCCTCCAGGTAGCCGAATGGGACGCGAGCGGCTTCTTGTTCGGCGGGAAGGCCGTCCTCGATCGGCGGAATAAACACGGTCCAGAACTCCCGCGCATCGGCCGCCGACAGCAGCCGCGCGAAGCGGCGGCGCACCTGATCGCCGGCCGGCGAGTCGCCCGCGTTGCGGAGCGTCAGCACCGCCTGGAACCCAAGGGCCCGGCTCCAGTCGTTCTCCGTCACCACGTAGTGCGAGAAGTGCAGGCGGTCGTCGAAGCCCAGGCTCAGCGGGTTGGTTGGCGCGGTCGGCAGCGCCCGCCCGGACTGCAGGACCTGCTGCATCCTTCGCGCGTCCTGGTCCCGCACGCTGTGCAGGAAGTGCATGCCGCTGAACGGCGTCGCCCACGCGTGCTCGCGGACCGAGTCACGCAGGCGGATGATGACGTCGCCGTAGCGGGGCGAGCCGTCGGGCGGGCCGACGCTGGCGAACACACAGTCGAACGCGCCGTACAGCTCGTTCTCGACCGCGGGCGTGGTGTGCTTGAGTTGCTGTTCCTGCTGCTCCTGCACCAGGTAGGACGTGAGCCGCCCGTTCTTCAGCACCGCCCGCAGGTCCTCGAAGTGCGTGCGGTTGACGATCGGCGCCGGCATCTGTTCAATCACCTCCAGCAGCCGCTTCTCGTCGGCCGAGAGCGGGCCGAGGAACAGCTCGAACTCGGCGATTGTGCACCGCGAGCTGATCCGCAGCCACCGCCGGACCATTTCCGCGTCGAGCGGGCGCCCGAAGGGCTTGGCCGAGATCGCTGCCCGCCGCGTCGCGGCCAGCCGGGCGCCGCCCAGGTTCTCTGCGTCCGCCGCCGTCCGCTGCCCTGCCGCCGGACTGGCTAGCAAGAGCACGATGAGCGTGAAAGTTGAGAGCGAGTGAGTTCGCATGCTGGGCACTTGAGCAGTATGGATCGGACCAACTAGTGGCGAACAATGCTGATTTTGCAATCCGGCAACGCCTGTTGCAGGCGGCGCACGCCTCACTCAATCTTGTTGTACCAGACGACATGTTACCGATCACCCCAACAACCCAGAATCCGCGGCTGCTGGACCACCATGCGTTCCCAGGGTTGGGAGTCGCTAGATCAACGCCCGGGCCAGATTGAAGTACACCAGCAGGGTCGCCATGTCGGTCATGGCGAGCGCGACCGGGCCGGCCGCGACCTGTGGGTCCCGACGCGAGATGCGGATCAGGTTCGGCATCGCGACGCCGATGACCGCGGCGATCGCGACCCCGCCCGAGATGCCGCCGATCAGGCAGACCACCACGCGCGGGTCCCGCAGCCAGACCGCCGCCACAACCGCGATGATGGCGGCGCAGGCGGCGCCGAGCATGGCGCCGGTCAGGAACTCGCGCCGCAGCTTCGCGATCACGCCGCGGAGCGTCGGCCGCTTGCCGTGCAGGGTCTGCAGCGCCAGGCTGACCGACTGGATGCTCACGCTCTCGGCCAACGCCAGCACCACCGGGATGAACAGCGCGATGGCCACCACCTCCTGCAGCTGCCGCTGGAACATGCCGGACAAGAACGCGGCCATCACGCCGCCGGCGACGTTGGCCAGCAGCCACGGGAACCGGCTCTTGAACGCCGTCCCGGGCGACGCCTGTTGCGACTCGGCGATGTGCACGCCGATCAGCTGAAACAGGTCGTCGCTGTGCTCGCTGCGGTCGAGCTCGCTCAGCTCTTGCGTGTAGAGCTCCACGTCCACCGTGCCAACCACCCGCCGCTGGTCGTCCACGACGGGGAAGGCCAGCAGCCGGTGCATGACGAAGAACTCGCACGCGTCGAGCACCGTGGCGGTGTGCGGGATCGTGACCACCTCGCGGACCATGATCTCCGACAGCGGCGTCTGCAGGTCGCTCAGCAGGAGCCGCCGCGTCGGGATCACGCCCTGCAGCCGGTCGTCGTCATCGATGACGTAGAAGTAGATGATCCGGTTGGGCGGGGGCCGCCGCCGGATCTCCGCGAGCGCTTCGCCTACCGTTCGATCGACGTGCAGCCGGCTGAAGTCGCGGCGGAGCGTGCTGCTGATCGAGCCGTTCAGCTCGACACTCGAGAGGCCAGTCATCCGGGGTCTCCTATTGGGGGCGGCCCCAGACCAGGGTGTAAACGATGCCCACCAACGGGACGCCAATCACGTAGGCCAGCACGATGAGGCCCCCCCACCCATCGCCCTTGGGGTGCTCGGATTGCGTACCGCGACCCTCGTGTTCAGAACTCATGAGAAACCTTTTCCGTGTGCGCACGCTCAACCACTCAACGGGGTTAAGCGGCAAGTGCCTGGGAAGTTTGACCGCAGAAAGCGTCGGAACGCGGGGCGGTCAATCAGATGCGCAGCAGGACGTGCTGCGCCTGCAGGGTTTGGCGCTGGGTCGTCGGACGCTCGAAGCAGATCCGTTCGACCGGGGGCCAGTCCAGGAACAGGCACACGTAGCGGACGCGGGCGAACTCGCCGACCGGCCTTGTGCCGGCCGCCGGCCTCACGCTGTGGGACAGGCCCACCTGGCAGGTGTCGGTGGGGAGCGAGGGGGCGCCCTGGTCGTCGGCCTTTGGCTCAACCGGCGGCGCGGCCCAGAAGGGCCCCAGGCCCACGCCGGGCAGCAGCAAGATGGTGACGGTTACGTTCCGCATGACGGGAATTGTCACACGGCGCCCGACCCGCGTCTAGAGCAGTGATCCGCAGCGCCGCCGGGGTGGCGCAGGGCGCCAACCCGGCGGCGTAGGTTGATCAGCGGTGGCCGACCACATGGGAGTCGGCCTGGGCGGCGGCAAATCTCGCCGAGTTGCTCGGGCCTAGTACTCCGCGCCCAGGCGGAAGGTGAAGCCCCCCCAGCCGGCGTCGGACAGGTAGGCCTCGTCGGACGCGTCGTTCCGGACGGCGGCGTCGCTCCAGTTGTGGAACTCGGCGCCGGCGCCGTACACCAGGGTCACGCCGCGGCCCAGGTTGCTCTTGCCCTCGTACCCGGCGGCCAGCTCCACCTGCAGGCAGGTGTTGTTGACCCCCACGCCCTCCGAGTCATCCAGGTCGCCGCCGTCGTCCAGCCGGATGTCGCCCACCACCACGGCCAGCCGCGTGCCCGCGTACAGGCGGTGGTTGCAGCAGAGGTGCTGGCTGAGCTGGAAGCCGGTCGTGAGGCCGACGCCCTCCACCCGCCAGTCGAGGTCGGTGTCGTCGTTCAGGTTGAACTCGCTCCACCGCGCGCCGCCGAAGCCCTCGAGGGTGGTCGAGCGGCCGAGCTGCACCCGCTTGAAGAGCTCCGCGTCAAACGTGTACGCGTCCACCGCCACGAAGCCCCCGCCGTCGACCGTCGGCGCCGAGTGGTCGAAGAACCAGTAGCGGACGCGGGCGCCCAGGCCTCCGCAGGTCTCGACGCCCACCGTGAAGCGGGGCGCGAGCTCGAAGTCGAACTCGGCGTTCTCGTTGTTGCCGACGATCTCGCCGGCGTCGCTCGACTGCACGCCGCCCGACTGGTAGTACTTCATGAACAGGAAGTCCACGTCGAACGTCAGCGTGCACCCGCCCGAGCTGCAGCAGCAGTCGCAGCCGCTGTTGTACCCGCACAGCTCGATGGCCGAGTCGATGTCGCCGATCGGCGCCAAGTTGGGGTCCAGCCCGGCGCCGCGGGCGCCCCGTTTATCATGCACGCCGCGAGCGCAGCGGTGGCAAGAATGTTCCGCCTCATGGTGAACCCTCCGTGGGTCGTTTAGGTAGCCGTCCTTGGGCGGGCGCCGCGCATCGTGCGTCGGCAATCCGCCTGCAGTCGTCTATCGGGAGGCGTGCGGGCCGGCGTCAGGTTTCCGGGGGCCAGCCACACCCGCTGCCCAGAGCGCGCAACCAGCAGACTCGTTCAGCGGCGTAGCTCGGTCGAAACCGGCGGCAGCCGCACGCACTGGTCAGCCCCGCGCGCGGCCAGCTTGACGGTCCCGTCCGCCCCGGCGCCAATGCCCTGGCGGTGGGCCTTGAGCACGAGCGCGTCGAGCTGCGGCAAGCTGCGGAAGTCCTTGGCGAACCGCTCGCCGTTGCGCTCGACGCCGACAAACGCCTCGGTAGTAAGCGGCTTGCTGCGCACGAAGAACCGTTCGGCGTCCAGCGTTTGGATCAGGCTCTGCACCTCCTGCTGGGGGACATCCAGCACCCGCACGTCTGACGGGGCTGTCGGTGTCGGCGTCTTGGCGAAGCGGCGCTCCCACCAGCCCGCCCTCGGCGTCTGCGGCGCCACCGCCAGCGTGACCCGGGCCAGGCCCGGCCGGCCCGCCGGGTGGGGCGACTCGACCCACAGCAGGCACCGCGACGCGGAGGGCAGGGCGCCCCCGCCGCTGGCGACATTCAGCCGGTCCGCATCGGTAGCGTAGGTAACCTTTACCGCGTCGGCGGGGTTGACCCAGCCCCTTCAAATAAGTCCACGCCGTTTGGGATAATCCCGGGCGTCGAGGACATGACCTTTGAGGAGGTAGAAGGATGCCGAAGGGTAAGAAGCACGGTCCAGAAGAGGTGATCCCGAAGC